>NZ_SMKK01000003.1 GCF_004348425.1 Actinomadura sp. 7K507 | reverse complement strand
GAGTCCGACGACGACCCACCCGCGGCTCCCGGCCGGACCGGTGACGATCCGTCCGGGGAACCCGCCCGTGCCGGGCGGACGGAGCCGACCGAATCGGACGAGTCGACCGAGCCGGACGAGCCGACCGAATCGGACGAGCCGACCGAGCCGGACGAGGACGTTCTCGCGCCCAGCGGGGCGCTGAGGCCCGAGGAGATCGAGGAGCCCGCCGGGGAGCGTGACCCGGCCACCGGCGCGCCCGTGAGCCTCCCGGCGACGGTGCAGGTGGCCGATCCCCCGGCGCGCGGACCGGGCTCGCCCGACCCGGTGGAGGACGTGGACCAGCGCAAGCGCGAGGCGGGCGTGGACAACCTGTTCCCGTTCGGACGGCCCGGTCAGCCGCTCGGCCGCGCCCACCCGTTCGTGTTCGGGTTCACCGCGGCCCTCGGCGTCATCACCGCCTGGATGCTGGTGCAGGCCGCGGCGAACGCCAAGTCCGTGATCGTGATGATCGTGGTCGGGATGTTCCTCGCGGTCGGCCTGAACCCGGCGGTGGAGCGCCTCCGCAGGTTCGGATTCCCGCGCGGCGCGGCCGTGGCGACGGTGTTCCTCGGGGTGCTCCTGTTCTTCGCGGGCTTCGTCGCCTCGCTCGTCCAGCCGGTCACCGAGCAGGTCAACGAGCTTCGCGAGAGCATCCCCGAGTACGTCGGGCAGTTGCAGGAGAACGAGACGCTGGCCGAGTGGGACGAGCGCTACGGGCTGCTCGACCGCGCCGAGCAGACGGTCAACAGCCCGGACTTCCAGAACACCCTCACCGACACCGCCACCGGCATCGGCAAGGTCGCGATCAACGGCGTCTTCCAGACGGTCACGATCCTGATCCTGACGCTGTACTTCCTCAGCTCGCTGCCGCAGATCAAGACGTTCTTCTACAGGCTCGCCCCCCGGTCCCGGAGGGCGCGCGTCGCCCTGCTGGGCGACGAGATCCTCGACCGGATCGGCGGCTACGTCGCCGGGCAGTTCACGATCGCGTTCATCGCGGGCCTCTCCTCGTACATCTTCCTGTCGATCCTCGGGGTGAGCTACGGCCTGGCGCTGTCGCTGATCGTCGCGGTGACGGCCCTGATCCCGCTCGTCGGAGCGACGATCGGCGCGGTGGTCGTGGGCCTGGTCGCGTTCCTGACCGGGACCACCACGGACCTGATCATCGTCGTGATCTTCTACCTCATCTACCAGCAGGTGGAGAACTACCTCCTGTATCCGCGCGTCATGAAGCGGACGGTGGACGTGCAGCCGGCGGTGACGATCGTGGCGGCGCTGGTCGGCGCGGCGCTGCTCGGCGTGATCGGCGCGCTGCTGGCGATCCCGACGGCGGCGGCGATCTCGCTGCTGATCCGCGAGGTGGCGATGCCGAGGCAGGAGACGCTCTAGGACTCGGGCCGGACGTGTCAGTGGCTGGTCCGGGCGAGGGCGGCGGCGAACTCCGCGACGGCCTGGTTGAACAGGTCCGGCTGCTCGACGGCGCACAGGTGCCCGGCGCGCGGGATGACCAGCAGTTCCGCGTTGGGCAGCGCGCCGGACATGGCGCGGGCCTCGTCCTCGGTGGCCAGCGCGTCCTCGTCCCCGATCATGACGAGGGCGGGTACCCGCAGGCCGTGGAGCGTCTCGAACGCGTCGGCGCGTCCGGCCATGGCGCGCTGCGCCCACGCGGCGGCCCGCGGCGGGGTGGCCTGGACGAGGCCGCGGACGCGCCCGTAGACGAGGGCGCGCTGGCGGAACGTGGTGGGCCCGACGAGGCCGGGCAGCACGTCGTCCACCAGGACCTGCGTGGTGCCCTCGTCTTCGAGGCGGCCCGCCTGCCGCAGCCGGACCTCCCGGACGGGCTCGGCGTCGGCGGTGGCGCGCGTGGCGGCCAGGACCAGGCCGAGGACGAGGTCGGGGTGGCGCCGGCACAGCGCCATCGCCACGTAGCCGCCCATGGACAGCCCGCAGACGACGGCGCGGCGGAGGCCGAGCCGCCGGAACACGCCCGCGACGTCGTCGGCCATCGCGTCGATCGACGGCTCGTCGTCGCCGAGCACGGAGCCGCCGAAGCCGCGCAGGTCGGGGGTGATGACGCGGAACCGGTTCGCGAGCCCCTCCCGCTGGGCGAGCCACATCGCCGAGGAGAGCGGGAAGGCGTGCAGCAGGACGAGTGGCGTGCCGGTTCCGACGTCCCTGGCGTGAAGCTGCACGGTCATACGCCATCGTTACCCGTTCTCGGGTCGTGCGTGACGAGAGTGGCCGCGATCGGCCGCATGAGGTTATTGGCCCGGTTCGTCCCATTCAGTGGGGAGCGGGGCCGCCGCGGGGACGACCCGCTGCACGATCTCGTTCAGAACGATCCGGACATACGGCTCGCCGACCCAGAGATGCTTGGCGTTGTCGACCGCGACCACCTCGGCCTGCGGGACGCGCTTGAACCGCTCCCGCGCCTCCGCCGGACGCAGGAAGTCGTCGAACTCCGGGACCAGCGCCACCACGGGCCGCCCATCGGCGCCCCACGCGTCCAGATCGGCGTCGCCCGCGCGCCGCAGCGGAGGGGACAGCAGGATCGCGCCCTCCACCAGCGGGTCACGCCCCCACTTCAGCGCCAGCTCGGTGCCGAACGACCAGCCGAGCAGCCACGGGCGCGGCAGATCGTGGTACTCGGTGTACTCGAGGGCCGCCGCGACGTCGAACCGCTCGGTCTCCCCCTCGCCGAACTCGCCCTCGCTCGTGCCGCGCGCCGACGACGTCCCGCGCGTGTTGAACCGCAGCACCGCGAGGCCGGCGAGCGCGGGCAGCCGGTAGGCCGCCTTGCGCAGGACGTGGCTGTCCATCATCCCCTCGGCCGTGGGCAGCGGATGCAGGCACACCAGCGTCGCGACCGGCGGCCGCTCGGGGGGCAGCGCCAGCTCCCCGACCAGTTCCAGGCCGTCGGAGGTGTGCAGCGTGATCTCCTCGCGCCGCGCCGGCAGCACCGTGGCCGCCCTGATCTCCGCCATGAGTCTCCCTAGTAACGAGGCGCGTCACGTGAACGCATGATGCGGGGCGAGCGCCTGCCGCGAGCCTGCCAGCAGGGACGGTGCCAGTGCCGCCGGTCCCGGCCGCCGTCGTCGTCCGCCCGCCACGCGACGACGTGCGCGACGCCCGGCGGGATCTCCTGGTCGCACCCGGGACACCGGTACGCCTTGGCCGCCCCCGCCCCCGATATCGCCCGGACGATCCATTCACCGTCCGGCCCCTCCTCGGTCTCCTGAGTCCACGTACCGCCGCCGCCCCGCGCGGGACGTCCCGACACGGCACGGCGATTCTTCCGGGGGCTCATCGTTCAAGAATATTCAGCGCAGCGGGGCCCCGGCGGTGACGTGTTCGGTGAGGAGGGGTGCGGGGGCCACGGCGGGCTCGCGGGTCTCGGCGTGCAGGGCTTCCAGGACGGTGACCGCGCGGCCCAGGCCGAGGCGGTCGAGATCGGCGATCGGGCCGGTCGGGTAGCCGCAGCCGAGCGTCATCGCGGCGTCGATCGAGTCGGCGTCGGCGTATCCGGCGCCGAGCATCGCCGCGGCGTCGTTGAGGTACGGGAAGCGCAGGGCGTCCACGATGAAGCCCGCGCGGTCGCGGCAGCGGACCGCGGTGAGGCCGAGGCGCCGGGCGAGGCCGGCGGCCCGGTCGGCGACCCCCGGGTCGGTGGCGACCGTGGCGGCGATCTCGGCGAGCGCGCCGGCCGGGTCGGGCAGGTGCAGGCCGACGACGTCGCCGGCGCGTCCGGTGGCCACCGCCTGCTCGATCACCGAGCCGCCCACCGACGTGACGGCCAGCACGGCGCCGGGCCCCGCGGCCTGGGCGGCGGTCGACAGCAGCGCCCGTCCGGCCTCGGGGTCCTCGGCCGCCTCGACGATCAGGTCGCAGTCGGCGAGCCGCGCGGCGGAGTCGCGGACCTGGGCGCCCGCCCTGTCGCACAGCGCGGCGATCGCGTCCGCCAGCGGGCCGACGCCGACGATGCCCACGACCGGCGGCGGCCCGTCGGCGGTCTCGGGCTCTGGCTCGGGCTCGGGCTTGTCGTAGCCGTAGAAGCCGCGGCCGGTCTTGCGGCCGAGGAGCCCGGCGGTGACGAGTTCGCGCAGCAGCGGGGAGGCGGCGTGCCGGCGGTCCCGCGACTCGGCGTAGATCGCGTCGAGCACCTCCACGCAGGTGTCGAGGCCGATCAGGTCCATGAGGGTGAACGGGCCCATCGGCAGGCCCGCGCCCGCCTTGATCGCGGCGTCGATGTCGTCGCGGGTCGCGTGCCCCGACTCCAGCATCGACGCGGCCTGGTTCAGGTATCCGAACAGCAGCCGGTTCGCGACGAACCCGGCGCGGTCCCCGATCGTGACCGGCGTCTTGCCGAGGCCCTTCACCAGGTCCGCGACGCGGGCCGCGGCGTCCGGCTCGGTCAGCACGGTCCCGATGACCTCGACGAGCTTCATCACGGGCGCCGGGTTGAAGAAGTGCACCCCGACGATCTTGGCGGGGCGGCCGGTGGTGACCGCGATGTCGGTGACCGACAGCGAGGAGGTGTTGGTGGCGAGGACGGCGTCGTCCCGGCACACGCGGTCCAGCTCGGCGAAGACCTTGCGCTTCAGGTCGAGCCGCTCGGGGACGGCCTCGATGACGAGGTCGCAGTCGCCGAGGTCGGCGAAGTCGGTCGACAGCGTGATGCGGCCGAGGATCTCGCGCTGCGCGTCCTCGGTGAGCCTGCCGCGCTTGACGGCCCGCCCGGTCGAGCCCTCCAGGTGCCCGCGCCCCCGCTCCAGCGCCTCGGCGTTCACCTCGACGCCGACGACCGCGAGCCCTCCGCGCGCCAGCACCTCCGCGATGCCCGCGCCCATCGTGCCCAGTCCGACGACCCCGACCCTGCTGAACGAACCACCAGTCATGACGGCAGTCTCCCAAAGCGCTCGCGCTGCCACGATGGCGGGTACGACGGGGACGTGCGCCTAGGAATCTTCCTCCTCACCACACGGTACGAGCCCCGCTCCGACGCCCAGGGGGACGCCGCCGCCCTGGCCCGCACGGTCGAGGCCGCAGTCGCCGCCGAACGGGCCGGGTTCGACGACGTGTGGCTGGCCGAGCACCACTTCATGTCGTACGGGGTCGTCCCGTCGGCGACCGTCCTCGCCGGGCACCTCCTGGCCCTCACCGGCCGGGTCCACGTCGGGACGGCGGTCAGCGTGCTGTCCACGCAGCACCCGGTGGCGCTGGCGGAGCAGGCGGCGATGCTGTCGCTGCTTTCCGGCGGCCGTTTCCGCCTCGGCGTCGGGCGCGGCGGCCCGTGGCGGGACCTGGAGGTGTTCGGCACGGGTCTCCCCCGCTACGAGGAGGGCTTCGCGGAATCCCTGGATCTGCTCCTCTCCTGGTTGCGTTCCGACCGTGTGTCCTGGTCGGGAGACCACTTCGAGTTCCGCGAAGTACCGGTCGTCCCGCGCGCGCTTGCCTCGCCGCAGGTAGTGGTCGCCTGCACGTCCCCCGCCACTGAGGCAATGGCGGCAGAACGCGGCCTGCCCATGCTGCTGGGGATGCACGTGGACGCCGCCGAGAAGGCCGCGGCGGTGGCCCGGCACGGCGACCCGTCGCTCCCGCACATCTCCACCCACGTGGCGCAGGTCGCCGACACGCGCGAAGCGGCCGTCCGGACCCTGATGGACGGGATGCCGCGCTGGCTGGGCCCTGGCCTGGAGGGATACGTCCCGGTGGACGACCGTCCGCGGCCGTCCCGCGACCCGGTCGCCTACACGCGCTTCATGTGCGACCTGCACCCCGTCGGCTCCCCGGACGACTGCGCGGAGTCACTCGTGGCCACCGTCGAACGCACCGGAATCCGGCACCTGATCCTGCTGGTGGAGGCCGCCGGTTCCCGCGCGGCCACCCTGGACAACATCGCCCGCCTGGGCGCCGACGTCCTGCCGAAGGTCCGCGCGGCCGTCCCCTGAGGCCGCGCCGAGAGCAGACGCGTGCGGCGTGCCGGGTGGCCATCGGAGGCACCGGCACGCCGCGGGTCAGCGGATCGGGGTCAGCAGTCGCGGAGTTCGGGGGACTGGTTGAGGATCTGTTCGCGGGCCGTGACGAACGTCCTGTAGGCGTCGGATTCGTTGGCCGGGAAGACCGCCACGCGGTGGCAGTTCTGGAATGCGAGCCTGATGCCGAAGTGGCGCTCCAGCGTGCCGCGCATGGCGTCGCTCGCCAGGACGCGGAGCAGCTGGCCGCGGGCCTGCTCGTCCGGCGGCGGGGTCAGGTTGTCGGCGAAGTCGCCGCCGTCCACCTGGAGCCGCGCCACCAGCCCGCTGATCATGTCCCACGCGTACGGGAGGGACGTTCTGATGCACTCGACGAACGCGGCGTCGCCGACCTCGCCCTGCTGCGCCGTCTCCAGGAGTTCCGGGGTCACGTCAAGAGACATGCGGGGGTCCTTTCGCCAGACGGAGGATGACTCCCACAGTGGACGCTAATCACGGCTCCCGGAGAATTCCAGGGGTTGACAAGGGTTTTCATTCCTACAGCGGTCGCCCCCGGCCGGTCCCGCCGGCCGAGGGCCTGGTCAGCGTGCGGGTGCGGCGCCGCGGCCGGACGGCCGCGCAGGGCGGGCGTTCCGTTCGGCTCGGTCCGCCCAGAACTCGCGGGCCCGGCGCGCCAGCCGCCCGGCGTGGACGGCCCGCGCCTCCGCCCGCATCTCGCCGGCCCGCTCCCGCATGATCGTCCGCATGATGTCGTGGTGGTACACGGCCCCTCCTCCCGTAGGCCGGGCGCCGATCACGGCCCGGCATCCAAGAGGTTCGTCCTAAGGCGCCCGCCGCCACATCGGCACGACGCCTTAGATCCGCGGTGACGCCGCCTTAGCGGCAGCCGCCTCAGCGGCCGGCCTGCGCGACACGGCCCACGCGCCCCCGCCGCGCCACTAGGTTGGGCGGTGTGCGTCTCGTTATCGCCCGCTGCAGTGTCGACTACGCCGGCAAGCTCACCGCCCACCTGCCGATGGCCCCCCGCCTGATCCTGATCAAGGCGGACGGGAGCGTGAGCGTCCACGCCGACGACCGCGCCTACAAGCCCCTCAACTGGATGAACCCGCCCTGCTCGCTGCGCGAGGAGAGCCACGAGGAGAACGGCGCCATCGCGCGCTGGACGGTCACGCACGGCAAGTCGGGCGAGCGGCTCATCCTCACGATCGAGGAGATCCTGCACGACGCCAGCCACGAACTCGGGCTGGACCCCGGCCTGCAGAAGGACGGCGTGGAGGCGCACCTCCAGGAGCTGCTCGCCGAGCACATCACCACGCTCGGGGACGGCTGGTCGCTGATCCGCCGGGAGTTCCCGACCGCGATCGGCCCGGTCGACATCCTGTGCCGGGACGCCGACATGGCCACCGTCGCCATCGAGATCAAGCGACGGGGCGAGATCGACGGCGTCGAGCAGCTCACCCGCTACCTGGAGCTGCTCAACCGCGACCCGCATCTCGCGCCCGTGCGCGGCGTGTTCGCGGCGCAGGAGATCAAGCCGCAGGCGCGCGTCCTCGCCACCGACCGCGGCATCGACTGCGTCACCCTCGACTACGACTCCCTGCGCGGCATCGAACACGAGGGCACCCTCTTCTGAGACGCGCCCTTCTGAGACGCGCCCTTCTGGGATGCGCCGCTCGGGCGGGCGATGCGGGCGCGGGCTCCCGGTAATGTTCGGGTATGTCCCCGGTCAGCACCGACGCGACCCGCGAACGGATCATCGACGCCGCCGAGGAGTGCTTCGGCCGTTTCGGTGTCGCCAAGACCACGGTCGAGGACATCGCGGCCGCGGCGAAGCTGTCCCGGGCGACGGTGTACCGCAGTGTCAGCGGCGGGCGGGACGAGCTGATCCTGGCCGTGGTGGTCCGTGACCTGCACCGGTTCCTGGACCGGCTGGCCGAGCGGCTGCGCCGGGAGCGGTCGGTGCCGGAGGCGATCGTCGAGGGCACGATGGACGCGGTCCGCTACGTCCGCAGCGAGCCGACCATCGCGCACTTCCTGGTGCCGGAGGCGGCGGGGCACATGCAGGCGGCGGTGGCCGGCGCGGGCGAGCACGTGCTCGCGCTGTGCTGCGAGTACGTGCGGCCCTACTTCGAGCAGGCGCAGCGGCAGCGCACGCTCAGGGCCGACATCGAGGTGGAGGGGACCATCGAGTTCCTCTTCCGCATCATCACCTCGCTGATCGTCATGGACCGCGACCGCGACGACGAGGGGCTGCGCCGCTTCCTGCGCACCTATGTCGTCCCGGTCATCGCGGCTCCTTGACTCCGGCGAGCGGGTAGCTTCGAAGATCGGACGGGAACCGGCGCCGGCGGGGACGGCGCATGCGAGAGGGGCCGAACGATGGAGGGCACTGCGCACGGGACGCGAGGGGGTGCGGCCGTCCGGCCGAGCCCGGTGTTCCTCGCGATCGTGGCGGCGACGGTCCTGTGCGGCCTGATCGCCTGGCGGTACGCCGACGACCCGTCCACGCCCGCGCGGCTCGCGGTGTTCGGGTTCGTGCTGGCGGCGTGGGTGCTGTCGCTGTGCCTGCACGAGTTCGGGCACGCCTACATGGCCTACCGGTCGGGTGACCGCAGCGTCGCCTCGAAGGGCTACCTGACGCTGAACCCGCTGAGGTACTCCGACATGACGCTCAGCTTCGTGATCCCGGTGGTGTTCATCGTGCTCGGCGGGATCGGCCTGCCGGGCGGCGCCGTCTGGATCGAGCGGCACCGGATCCGCGGCAGGCTGAGGCACAGCCTGATCTCCGCGGCGGGGCCGCTGTCCAACGCGCTGTTCGCGATCATGCTCGCGGTGCTGTACAAGAACTTCGCGCACCAGGATCACGGCGTGTTCTGGCTGGCCGTGGCGTTCCTGGCGTTCCTCCAGGTGACGGCGGCGGTGCTGAACCTGCTGCCGATCCCCGGCCTGGACGGCTTCGGGATCATCGAGCCCTACCTGCCGAGCCGGCTGGTGGACAAGGTCGCCCCCTACGGCGGCTACGTGTTCCTCATCCTGATCGCCCTGCTGTGGCTGGGGCCGGTCAACCAGGTGTTCTTCGACCTGATCTTCAACATCACCGGCGTGCTGGGCCTGGAGGAGTTCCCGATCCAGTTCGGCCACTCGCTGTTCCAGTTCTGGAGCGACTGACTCCGTTGACGCCTTGAGGTGACCACCCGGGACGTAGGGTGATTTACTAGCCGGTACACACCTGCAAGCAATCACTTACCAGGCTCCTCCCGGGAGGTTCCTCATGTCCGTGGCCACGGAGAGCGCCGAAACCTTCGCGTCCCTGAACCCGGCCACCAACGAGGTCGTCGCCGAGCATCCCGTCCAGGACGCCGCCGCCGTCGCCGCAGCGGTCGAGCGCGCCCGCGAGGCGGCCGGCTGGTGGCGCGCCCTCGGCTGGAAGGAGCGCCGGCTCCGGCTGCTCAACATCAAGGGATCGCTCACCCGCAACCTCAACCGGATGGCCGAACTCGTCCACGAGGAGACCGGGAAACCGGTGCAGGACGCCCAGCTGGAGACGATCATGGCGATCTCCCACCTGGACTGGGCGGCCCGCAACGCGCAGAAGACCCTCGGCCCGCGCACCGTCTTCCCGGGCCTCATGGCGATCAACCAGAAGTGCGTGCTGGAGTACCAGCCGCTCGGCGTCGTCGGCGTGATCGGCCCGTGGAACTACCCGATCTTCACCCCGATGGGCTCGATCGCCTACGCGCTCGCCGCCGGCAACGCCGTGGTCTTCAAGCCCTCGGAGTTCACGCCCGGCGTCGGCGTGTTCCTGGCGGAACTGGTCGCCGCCGTCGTCCCCGAGCACCCCGTCCTGCAGACGATCACCGGGCTGGGCGAGACCGGCGCGGCGCTCGCCTCGTCCCCGGACATCGACAAGATCGCCTTCACCGGGTCGGCCCGCACCGCCAAGCGCGTCATGGCGGCCTGCGCCGAGAACCTCACGCCGATCGTCGCCGAATGCGGCGGCAAGGACGCCTGCATCGTCGACTCCGACGCCGACCTCGACGCCGCCGCCGACGCCGCGCTGTGGGGCGCCATGTCCAACGCCGGGCAGACCTGCATCGGCGTCGAACGCATCTACGTCGTCGACGACGCCTACGACAAGTTCCTCGGCAAGCTCACCGACAAGGCCCGCGACCTGCGCCCCGGCTACGACCGCGAGGCCGCCTACGGCCCGATCACGATGCCGTCCCAGCTCGACATCATCGAGCGCCACATCAAGGACGCCCTGGACAAGGGCGGCAAGGCCGTCGTGGGCGGCGCCGAGTCCGTCCGCAAGCCCTACGTGGAGCCGGTCGTGCTGACCGGCGTGCCGGACGACTCGTCCGCCGTCAGCGAGGAGACGTTCGGCCCGACCATCACCGTGCACCGCGTCAAGGACCTCGACGAGGCCGTCGAGAAGGCCAACAGGACCAGCTACGGGCTCGCCGGGACGATCTTCTCCGGTGACCGGTCCCGCGCGATGGACGTCGCCCGCCGGATGCGCTCCGGCATGACGTCCATCAACGCCTTCGCCGCGTTCGCCCAGGTCGCCGCCCTGCCGTTCGGCGGCGTCGGGGAGTCGGGCTTCGGCCGCATCCACGGCGCGGACGGCCTGCGCGAGTTCACCCGCCCGAAGGCCATCACCCGGCAGCGGTTCTCGACGATGAACCTCACCTCGTTCGACCGCACCGAGAAGGAGATGGCGCGCGTCCTCAACATGATCAACATGATCCACGGCCGCCGCTACAAGCGCTGACACCGCCACCGCGCGGATCCGGCGCCCCGACCGGATCCGCGCGGGAGCGCCGCCTAGACTCGCGACCATGACATCCGGGACGTTCGGGGCACCTGTGCGCAGCCGCCTCCAGGCGGCCCTGCACGCGCCGGCCCCTCCCCCGCCGGGCTTCCGCCTGTTCACCGGCGACGACGTCCCCGCGCTCGCCGCCCTCATGTGGGACGCCTACCGCGGCACCCCCGACGAGACCGACGTGGAAGGCCCCGGAGGCGCGGCACGCGAGGTCCGGCTCACCCTGGACGGCGAGTACGGCGCCTTCCTCCCCGCCGCGTCGTTCGTCGCCGACCGCGACGAACGTCCCGTCGCCGGCGCCCTCGTCACCCTCTACAAGGACCTGCCCCTGCTGGCGTTCCTTTTCGTCAGCCCGTCCCACGCCGGGCAGGGCCTGGGACGGGGCCTGATCCAGGCCGTCATGCACGCCCTGGCCGAACAGGGCCACGACACGCTGACCCTCGCGGTGACCCGCCGCAACCGCCGCGCCCGCCACCTGTACGACCGCCTGGGTTTCGTAGAAGTCGCCTAAGCGTCCAAGGCCCGACCCCTGCGCGGCCGGGCCGCCCGTCACCAGACCACCAGTGCCATGGCCGTGGCGATGGCGAGGATCAGCACGATCCCGGCGATCAGCGGGCCCCCGGTCCCGTGGGCGACCGGCGGTCGGCCGTGCTCGAGGTCCCGTGCGACGGACCGGTACCGGACACCCGAATAGACGACGCCCGCGACGCCCACGCAGAGCAGGACGATCCCCGCGGCGAGGGAGCGGGCGCCTCCGGTCCCGACGAACTCGGCGACGGCCAGGCCGAGCACCATCACGGTGGCGGACGTGCGCAGCCAGGCCAGGTAAGTGCGTTCGTTGGCAAGAAGGTCACGGGTGCGGCTGCCGCCGTCTTCCGCCACAGGGTCCTCCTCCGGATCAACCGCACCTTACGGCCACCCGGCGACGGACTTACCCCGCGGGGCGAGGCCGCGAACGATCTAAGGCGTCCAAGGGCCTCGGATAGGGCGTCGTCCCGATGTGGGGCAGGGGGCCTTAGGACGAACCTTGTACATGTCGGGCCGAGAGGGCCCGGCGGGAACAAGGAGAACGAGATGATCCGCCCCGAGTTCAGCAACACCGTCATCATCAGCGACCGCGTACGGGTACTGCGGAACGAGGCGAAGAACGCCCGCCGCGCCCGCATCGCGAAGGCCCTCAAGCGGTGACGCCCCAGGCCCGCACGCGCAACGCGCCCCCGTCCGTCCGGACGGGGGCGTTTCCTGTCGCGGTGGGTCAGTCGGCGACCATGCGGGAGCCCCATCCGCCGGTCGTGAACTCGCGCTGGCGGCGGACGGCGTAGCGGCCCGGCGTGCAGCCGGACGCACCGTGCTCGGGATGCAGCAGGTAGACGGGGGCCGACGCCTCGAAGACGCCGATGGCCAGGTGGCCGGCGTCCGACACGTACCGCGTCCAGCGGCAGGTGCCCGGGTCGGCGACGAGGGTGTGCGGGTTGCCGCCTGCCGCGCCCCGGAGCAGCTCGACGCCTTCGGGCGGCACGTCCGTCCAGACGACATTCGGCAGGATCGACAGGGACGCCGAGATTTCGGACACGGGAACGACGATCAGATCGCCCTGGGCCTGGAGCCCGTCGATGACGGGGATGCTCACCGACTGTTCGAGATGGTCGAGAACGGCGAGCCCGGTCTGCCGGGAAAGAGATGCGAGAGTCACGGTCATGGGAATCACCTCAGGTTCGGCGGACGAGTCGTGAGTACTGGTCGCCGGACAGCCCGTAGGTCCATCCGGCGGCGGCGACCGGGTCGTCGATGCCGCCCGGCACGGTCAGCCCGTACCGGCGGCGGTGCCCGTCGCGTTCCGTGGAGCCGTTGACGGCGAGCAGCACCCTGGTCTGCTCCCGGAAGTCGTAGAGCCGCAGTTCCGAGCCGGGGTTGCCGGGATCCGGCGCGGTGCCCACGAGCCGCAGCCCGGCCCCGTCGATGTAGCCGCCCCAGCCGATCTTCTCGATCGCGCACCGCCGGACCTCGACGTTGGTCTCCGCCGTGATCCGGTCGACGCCCGGGTCGTCGATCACCCACGGCGGCACCTTCGTGCCGTGCCAGGCGTGCACGTCCCAGCCGTCGGCGAAACGGAGCGCGGGACCGTCCGGGCGATGCAGCCGCACCTCCCCTTCGTCGCCCCAGACCTCGGTGTGGATCTCGACGGGCCGCTCGGAGACGACGCAGGCGCGCTCGCGCGGCCACCACCAGCCGCAGGACCGCGCCGCCGTCGACCACAGGTCGAGCAGGCGGTCCTGCTCGGGCGTGAAGACGACACCGGACGTCCGGCGGATCGCGTCGTAGTGGGCGGGCCAGGACCTGCAAAGAGCCGTGTACCAGGCGTCGTTCCGCCCGGCCGTCTCCTGAACCGGCCGGAGCGCCGTGTGGAGCGTGCTGTTGGCCGAAACTCTGATCGGTGACCGGACCAGTTGCCCGATGATCCGGTCAAGTGGACCGTAGTCCCGCATGATCGAGACGTCGAGTCGCGCGGTGAATTCGCTGACCAGCCTGCGGAACCGCGGTGGGAGGGGCCAGGCGGCGAATCGGTCCGCGGTCTCGGACGCCCGCAGCCGCATACCGGGCGGGACGGTCTCCACGGCGGCCAGCGGCGAGGCGACCCAGTGGAAACGCGGTGGATCGAGCCCGATCAGCCGGTACAGCTCGGAGATCGCGGCCTCTGCGGCCGGACGGTCGGCGGGCACGGTGGAGAGCAGATGTCCGAGCCATTCCGCACGGACGGCGGCAGCTTCCCGCTGCACGTGGACGCTCACCGGACGAGGGCGGAAACGCCCCTTTCATTGATCATGGACCGAATCGTGACAGACCACGGGCCCGCCTGTCCAGCCCATACCGCGGGACCAGCCGGCGGTACCGCGGTAGCCGTCCGAGGTTCCCCCGGCGAGCGAGCGCGCGTCTAGGGCGTTCTGGCGGGACGAATGTTCTGGTTCGCATGGAAGAAGTTGTCGGGGTCGTACGTCGCCTTGACCTGCGCGAGTCTTTCGTAGTGGTCACCGTAGGTCGCCTGGACCCTGTCCTCGCTTTCGTCCGCGCCGATGAAGTTCACGTAGGAGCCGCCCATCGAGTACGGGTGCAGCTCCTCCCAGTAGTCCACGCACCACTGCCGGATGGTCGCGGCGTTCGCGGGATCCGGGTCGATGCCGGCGAAGACGCCGGACCAGGTGGCATTCCGGTAGCTCCAGGCGGTCTCGTCGCTTCCCACCCGGTGGACCGCGCCGTCGATCGGGTACAGGTGCATGGTGGACAGGTCGGTGGGGATCTCCGAACCGTACTTGTGGTGCACGTCGATGGCCTCGTCGGTGATGCGGTCGAAGAAGTCACCCCGCCAGTACCACTGCAGCCCGGCCGGAATGAGGTCGTCGAACATGGACTGGAGCATCGGGTACGGCATCGGGCTGGTGAAGTGGAACGCCGGACGGCCGGGCTCGCTCACCGGCGCCAGGACGTCCTCCAACTCGTCCGGGTCGCCGGTGTAGCACCAGACGACGGCGCACATCTTCCTGCCGTGAATCTCCTCGGGGAACGGCGGCCCGGGAGGGATGACCATATTGGCGAAGAAGCCGCTCAGGTCCTCGGGTGCCTGTGGCAGGAAGTCGCGGTACCACCGGAGGACCTCGGGGACGGCGTCGATCGGCCATGCGGTGATGCCCACCCCGACCGTGTGCACCGGATGAAGCCGGTAGGTGAACGAGGTGACGGCGCCGAAGTTGCCGCCTCCTCCCCGGAGCGCCCAGAACAGGTCGGAGTTCCGTGTCTCGGACGCGGTGACCTGTGTGCCGTCCGCCAGGATGACGTCGGCGGCGAGCAGGCTGTCCACCGTGAGGCCGTACCTGCGGGTGAGATGGCCGTGGCCGCCGCCGAGCGTGAGGCCACCGATTCCGGTGGTCGAGACGATCCCCGAGGGTGCGGCCAGCCCGAAGGCATGGGTGGCGTGGTCCATGTCGCCCATCAGGCTCCCCCCGCCGACCTCGGCCGTGCGCGCGTCGGGGTCGACCCGCACCCAGCGCATGGGCGACAGGTCGATGGTCACACCGCCCTCCACCAGGCAAAGGCCGGGGCCGCTGTGCCCGCCGCCGAGGACGGCGGCCTCCGCGCCGGCCTCGCGGATCAGGCCGATCGCCGCGATCACGTCCGCGGCGTCGGCGCACCGGACGATGGCGGCGGGACATGTGTCGATCATCGCGTTGTAGATCGTGCGGGCCCGGTCGTAATCCGAGTCCTGCGGGCCGACGATCGGGCCGCGCAGCGTGGTCCGCATGGTTTCCAGAACCGTGGCCTCCATCTGGCCTCCCCCGGCGGGCCGCGGCACACCCTTCACATCGCGCGCCCGTGGTGTCGATCGCCCACCGGGCCCCTCCCGGCGGGGCACTACCACCAGCATCACCCCAGCCCAGGCCCCCCACAACCAGACAAAAGGAAAATACTGCCTGACGTCCGGCCGGGCGGGAGCGTGTCCTAGCTCGGGGCGTTGGCGGGCCTCAGGGGGGCGCGGCCGCGGATGAGGTCGGCGGCGCGTTCGGCGATCGCGATCGTCGGGGCGTTGGTGTTGCCGCGCGGGACGCCCGGCATGACCGAGGCGTCCACCACCCGCAGGCCCTCGACGCCGCGGACGCGCAGTTCCGGGTCGCAGACCGAGTCGCCCGCGCCCATCGCGCACGTGCTGGTGGGGTGGAACAGCGTCGCGACCTCGCGGCGGACGAAGTCCGCGATCGCCTCGTCGGACTCGACCTGCTCGCCGGGGGCCCACTCCCCGCCGACCATGGACGCCAGCGGCCCGGACGCGGCGATCTCCCGGGCCTGGCGCACGCCCGCGACCAGGATGTCCAGGTCGGACTCGGCGGCGAGGTAGGCCGGGTCGATCAGCGGCTTGGCGTGCGGGCTGGCGGAGCGCAGGGTCAGCGAGCCCCGGCCGGCGACGGAGATCGCGGTGACCATGACCGACAGGAGCCGCTCGGACACCTCCACGAGGCCCTGGTCGACGAACGGCGTCGGCAGGACGTGGTACTGGAGGTCGGGCGCCGGCAGCCCCTCCGCCGTCCGGACGAACCCGCCCGCCTCGGCGAGGTTGGACGCGTAGGGCCCGCGCCCGAGTGCCTGGTAGAGGGCGAGGGAGCGGGCGTTCGCCAGCTCCCAAAGGGGCTTGCTGCGGGGCGTCGCGAACATGACGTTCACGAACGGGTGGTCCTGGAGCCGCTGCCCGACCGGCGAGTCGACCAGGACGTCGATGCCGACCGAGCGCAGGTGGTCGGCGGGACCGACGCCGGAGAGCATGAGCAGCTGCGGGCTGTTCACCGCACCGCCCGAGAGGACGACCTCGGCCCCGGCGCGGGCCAGCATCGTCTCGCCGCGCGCCTCGTAGCGGACGCCGGCGGCGCGGCCGTCCTCGATCACGACCCGGGTGGCCAGGGCGTCGGTGACGACGGTGAGGTTCGGGCGGTGCTCGACCGGATGCAGGTAGCCGGTGGCGGCCGACCAGCGCCGGCCCCGCTTCTGGGTGACCTGGTAGAAGCCCACCCCGTCCTGGTCGGCGCCGTTGAAGTCGGGGTTCGCGGCCAGGCCGTACGCCTTGGCGGACTGCACCCAGGCGCGGGTCAGCGGGTGCTTGTAGCGCAGGTCCTCCACGCGCAGCGGCCCGCCGACACCGTGGTAGGGGATCTCGCCGCGCTGCTGGTCCTCGGAGCGGCGGAAGTAGGGCAGCAGGTCCTCGTACCCCCAGCCCTCGCAGCCGTGCGCGTCGCGCCAGGTGTCGTAGTCGTGCCGGGCGCCGCGAATGTAGATCATCGCGTTCGTGGACGAGCTTCCCCCGAGCGTGCGCCCCCGCGGCCAGTACACGCTGCGCCCGGCGGCGTGCTCCTGCGGGACGGTGCCGTAGTCCCAGTCGTACGGCCCCTTGATCATCGACGCCACGGCGGCCGGGATGTGGATCTCGGGCCCGTCGTCGGGCGGGCCCGCCTCCAGCAGCAGGACCTTCACCGACGGGTCCTCGGTCAGCCGGGCGGCGAGAACGCAGCCCGCACTGCCCGCACCCACGATGATGTAGTCGTACAAGACGGCCTCCGGGAGTCTTTCTGGAACCCTACCGAAGGGGCCCCGGCACGGTGCGGCGCTAGGGTGAGCGGTATGGCGAAGAACAGGGATAACCCCGTCGTGCTGTCCCGGATCTACACGCGGACGGGGGACGACGGCACCACCGCGCTCGGCGACGCGTCGCGTACCCGGAAGACCGATCCGCGGCTGGCCGCCTACGCCGACGTCGAGGAGGCCAACGCCGCGATCGGGACGGCGCTCGCGCTCGGTTCCCTCGACGAGGACGTCGCCGCGCTGCTGGTCCGCATCCAGAACGACCTGTTCGACGTGGGCGCCGACCTGTGCGCGCCGGTCGTCCCCGACCCGCAGTACCCGCCGCTGCGCGTCGAGCCGTCCTACATCGAGCGGCTGGAGGCGGCCTGCGACGAGTACAACGAGACGCTCGCGCCGCTGCGCAGCTTCATCCTCCCGGGCGGAGGCCCCGGCGCGGCGCTGCTGCACGTGGCCCGGACGGTCTCCCGGCGCGCCGAACGCTCCGCCTGGGCGGCCGTCGAGGCCCACGGCGCCGCCCCCGTCGGCGACCCCGAAGCGGCCGAGGACGGCGTGAACCCGCTGACCGCCACGTACCTCAACCGGCTCTCCGACCTGCTGTTCATCCTGTGCCGCGTCGCCAACGCCGAGCACGGCGACGTTCTGTGGAAGCCCGGCGGGGAACGCTGAAGGCACGGGGTGGGGGTAGCCCCACCCCCGGCTGACCGGCTCACCTCCTGGTGACGACGCCCCGTGCAGAGCAGGCTGGTCGCGTACGGGTGAACGGCGACGATCGGGAGAGACCACGTGAGGACCCTGACGGCTACGGCGGTTCTGGCGGCTGCGGCGGCGGCGCTGACCGGCTGCGGGAACCTGAGCTTCGGCACGCACGAGGAGACCCGCTCCTACACCGCGCCCGCCGGCATCAGCGCATTGAAGATCAACGGGGACGGGAGCCGGGTCGAGGTCACGGCCTCAGACACCAACACCATCAAGGTCAGCGAACGGCTGCGCTGGTCCAACGAGAAGAACAAGCCGGACGCCCGGCACGTCACCGAGGGCGACGCGCTCACGCTGTCGGCCAAGTGCGCCGACGCCACGATCGGATTCACGAACTGCGGGGTCTCCTACCGGATCCAGATCCCGCGCGACGTCCCCGTGGAGATCGACAACAGCAACGGGTCGATCGTCGCGTCCGGCCTCGGCGGGAAGGTGGACCTGCACAGCGACAACGGATCGATCGAAGTCAGCGACATGCGCGCCACCTCGGCGTCCATCAGCTCCAACGACGGTTCGGTGAGCGTCTCCGGGCAGGCCGGGACCACCGATCTGAACAGCGAAAACGGCTCGATCACCGCGACCGGCCTCACCACCGACCGGCTGAAGGCCCGCTCCAGGGACGGGCGCATCCGCCTCAGCGGCCAGGTCAAGACCGCCGACCTGCACACCAGCAACGGCTCCATCGACGTCGCCGGGCTCGCGGCCGAGCGCGTCACCGCCCGGACCAGCGACGGCGGCCTCAAGCTCGGCTTCATCTCGGCGCCCACGAACGTCCAGGCCAGCAGCGACAACGGCTCCATCCGCGTCATGCTCCCGAGCGGCCAGGGCTACGCCATCACCACGTCCACCGACAACGGCGGCGAACAGATCGACAGCGGTGTCCAGCAGGACCCCCGGTCCTCGCGGCAGGTCAGGCTGGACACCGACAACGGCAGCATCACCGTGCGCCCGGCCGATCAGCGGAGCTGGTAGGGGCCTCGCCAGACGGGCCGGTAGGACGGTTCGCGGTCCAACGTCATGCGCGCCCCGCCGTTGACCGCGACGGTGGTGCGGGCGAGGTGCTGGGTGACGTGCGCGATCCCGTCGACGTTGGTGTCGAGGAGCTTGAGGTGCACGTTCTTCAGCCCGTCGCACTTGGCGTGGTAGCACGGGTCGTACACCTTGCCGGCCTTGCCGCCGAACGTCTTGGCCTCCGCGGCGGTCTTGACCCCGTCGGCGCCGGTGTCCATGCCGCCGGCCGCGATGCCGTGCTCCACGAACGGACCGTAGTCGGAACGTCCGTTGAACTCGCTCTGCGTCGTCGGCAGCTTGCGGCCCTTGAAGTAGTCCCGGAACATCTTCTCGATCGCGCCGGAGCCGGCGGGCGCCCGGATGCCCGCGCCGGTGGAGTGGTCACCGTCGTACACGCCGCGCGTGCCGTTGCGTGAGCCGAGCATGTCGAAGTTGAGGTTCAGGGCGATCGCGTCGCGGTCCCTGCGGGACAGCTCCTCCACGTAGTGCGTCGAGCCGCGCAGCCCCTCCTCCTCGGCGCCCCACCAGGCGAAACGCACCCGGTTGCGCAGGCCGTCCTTGCCGAGCTCGCCGATCTTGGCGGCGATCGCGAGGAGCGCGGCCGCGCCGGTCCCGTTGTCGTTGATCCCGGGGCCTTCCGGGACGCTGTCGAGGTGCGCGCCGAGCAGCACCACGTTGTCGTCCCGTCCCCGGTCGGTCTCGGCGATGACGTTGGACGACGACCGCTTCCCGTGCACGGTGTCGGTCTTCACGTGCAGCTTGAGCTTGCCCTTCTTCGCTTCCTTCGCCAGCGCGGCGCCCATCGCGTGGGTGGGACCGACGACCGGGATCTTGGACGGCTTGGTGACCGTGCCGTTCACGGGACCCTTCGCGCCGGGCTTGTTGTAGATCACCACGGCGGCCGCTCCGGCGGACCTTGCCCTGGCGGCCTTGGTCTCGAACGTGCAGGCACCGCGCTGGACGAGCGCGATCGAGCCCTTCTCGAAGCCCTTGAAGTCCTTCTTCCCGCAGCCGCTCGTCCCCTCCTTGCCCTTGGCCGGGATGTCGACGGCGACCACGGGCGCGGTCACGTCGCCCGAGCCCGAGTAGGCGAGCGTGACGAAGTCCTCGCCCCGCTTGTAGGACTTCTTGGACGGCGCCGTCCGGGCCAGCACCGCGCCCGACTTCTCCCGCCAGTACGGGTAGGAGAACTTCTGGATCTTCGGCGAGAACCCGGCCTTCTTCAGCCGTCCCGCGACGTACTTCACGGAGACGCCGTAGCCGGGGCTCCCCGCGGCGCGGTCACCGCCGTTGAAGTCGGCGATCTCCTGGAACGCCTTCAGATGGGCCTCGACGTCCTTCGACGTGACGAGCTTGGCCAGGTCGGGACGTGCCGGCGCGGCGCCCGCGGCGGGCAGCACCGACGGAAGGAACGCCGCCGGCAGAAAGGCGGCGGGCAGCGCCACGGCGGCACCGGTGAGCAGCTTGCGCACGTGCACTCCTGCGGACGGAGACGGAGACGGAGCGGACCAGCAGCGATCCTGCTCCAGTGCCCCGTCCGCCTCAACGAGCGGCGCGGCCGCCACGCCGATTCGATACCGGCGCCTTACCAGCTCATGCCCGAGACCAGCACATTCCCAGGACCGGCTCGATCCAGGAGGCTCACTCCGGAGGGTGCAGTTCCACGGGGAAACCCGGCGGGGCCGCCTCCAGCCAGGCGAGAAAGCCGGTCATGGCCGAAGCGCCCATCGCCAGCTCCACGGTCAGGTCACCGTCCCTGACCTCGATGATGCTCACGTCCGGCAGCAGCCCATCGGCCTCGTCCGGATCCGGCTCGCGCCGGTTGGTCACGGAGAGGCCCCGGCGGTGAATCACCTGCCGGGGCCTGCTGCGGAATCCGAACACACGGTGCCAGTGCAGGGCGTCGCCCTTGTAGCGGCCGATGCCGAGGCGCCACACTCCCGGGGCTCCGCCCTCCGGGTGCAGCACCCGCAGGCTGCACTCGACGGCGCCGCCGCCCCGCGCGAACAGCCGGCGGCGGACCGCCATGGAGACGTACAGCAGCGCAGCCACCAGGACGAGCGCGGCGAGCACCCCGCCCGCGTCCAGTGCCAGCTGCTCGGCCAAGTCCCCCGCCGTCGCCTAGGCTTCGATGCCCGCCGCGCGCAACCGCGCGCGGGCCCGCCGCTCCGGCGTCGCGTCCTCGCTCTCGGCGCCGAGCGCGTCCTCCAGCGCCCGCCTGGCCTCCTGGACGTCGATCTCCCCGCCCAGCTCGGCCTGCTCGGCCAGCACCGACACTTCGTTGGCCGCGACGGAGAAGAAGCCGCTGCCGACCATCGCGGTGATCGTCTCGCCGCCGTCGGCGGGGTCGATCTTCACCACGCTGCCGTCGAGGAGGACGCCCAGTACCGGGGCATGGCCCGGGAGGATGCCAAGTGAACCCTCGATGGTCTGCGCGACCACCATCTTGGCGTCGCCGGACCAGATCTCGCGCTCCGGCGACACCAGCCCGACCTTCAGGTTTGCCACGTCAGTTCCTCCGAGTAGCTGAAGCGGGGCCGCCCCCGTGATGGGACGGCCCCGCCGGAGCGGACTACCTCTCCAGCTCCTTGGCCTTCTTCTCGACGTCCTCGATGCCACCGCACATGAAGAACGCCTGCTCGGGCAGGTGGTCGTACTTGCCCTCGGCCAGCGACTTGAACGAGGAGACCGTCTCGTCCTTGGAGACCGTCTCACCGGGCTGGCCGGTGAACTGCTCGGCCACGTACATCGGGTGCGACAGGAAACGCTCGATGCGCCGCGCCCGCTGGACGGTGACCTTGTCCTCCTCGGACAGCTCGTCGATACCGAGGATCGCGATGATGTCCTGCAGCTCCTTGTACTTCTGCAGGATCCGCTTCACCTCCTGCGCGACCTCGTAGTGCTCGGTCCCCAGGATCTGCGGGTCCATGATCCGCGAGGTGGAGTCGAGCGGGTCGACCGCCGGGAAGATGCCCTTCTCCGAGATGGCCCGCGACAGCGTCGTGGTGGCGTCCAGGTGCGCGAACGTGGTGTGCGGCGCCGGGTCGGTGATGTCGTCGGCGGGCACGTAGATCGCCTGCATCGAGGTGATCGAGTTACCGCGCGTCGAGGTGATCCGCTCCTGCAGCACGCCCATCTCGTCGGCCAGCGTCGGCTGGTACCCCACCGCGGACGGCATGCGCCCGAGCAGCGTGGAGACCTCCGAGCCGGCCTGCGTGAACCGGAAGATGTTGTCGATGAACAGCAGCACGTCCTGGTTCTGCACGTCGCGGAAGTACTCCGCCATCGTCAGCGCGGACAGCGCCACCCGCAGCCGGGTGCCCGGCGGCTCGTCCATCTGGCCGAACACCATCGCGGTGTCCTTGAGGACGTCCGCCTCGGCCATCTCCACCCAGAGGTCGTTGCCCTCACGGGTGCGCTCACCGACGCCGGCGAACACCGAGGTGCCACCGAAGTTGCGGGCGACACGGCGGATCATCTCCTGGATGAGGACCGTCTTGCCCACGCCCGCGCCGCCGAACAGGCCGATCTTGCCGCCCTTGACGTACGGGGCGAGCAGGTCGATGACCTTGATGCCGGTTTCCAGGATCTCGGTCTTGGACTCCAGCTGGTCGAACGGCGGAGCGCTGCGGTGGATGCCCCAGCGCTCGTTGACCTCCAGGGAGGCCGTGGGAACGTCCAGCGCCTCGCCCAGGGCGTTCCACACGTGGCCCTTGGTGATGTCGCCGACCGGCACCGCGATCGACTTGCCGGTGTCGACCACCGGCGCGCCGCGGACCAAGCCGTCCGTCGGCTGCATCGAGATCGCCCTGATCATGTTGTCGCCGAGGTGCTGGGCGACCTCGAACGTCAGGGTCTTCTCCTCGCCGCCGAGCGCGATCTCCGCGTTGAGGGCGTTGTAGATCTCCGGAATGGCGTCGGCGGGGAACTCCACGTCGACGACCGGGCCGATGACCCGGGCGACGCGCCCGGTCGCGGTCGCCGTCTCTACCTGAGCAGTCATTATCACTCCCCACCAGACTCGGCGAGCGCGTCAGCGCCACCGACGATCTCGCTGATTTCCTGGGTGATCGCGGCCTGCCGCGCCTGGTTCATCTGGCGCGTGTAGACCCCGAGCAGTTCGTTGGCATTGTCGGTCGCCGACTTCATGGCCCGCCGGACCGCCGCCTGGAACGCCGCCGCCGACTGCAGCATCATGTGAAAGATGCGGCTCTCGATGTAGTTGGGCAGCATCAGGTCGAGCGCCGCCTGCGCGGACGGCTCGAACTCGTACGCCGGCGGGACCTTGGAGGACTCGGCCTCCTCGATCTCCAGCGGCATCAGCCGGGTGACCCGGACGGTCTGGGTCAGCATCGAGACGAACTCGGTGTAGACCACGTGGATCTCACCGACGCCGCCCTCGGCGTCGGTCTTCAGGAAGTCCTCCGTCAGCCGCTGCCCGATCTCCTCGGCGTTGCCGAAGGCCGGCCGGTCGCTGAACCCGTTCCAGGTCTGCGCGACGTCCCGGTCCCGGAACCGGTACCAGGTGATGCCCTTGTTGCCGACGACGTACGGGACCGGCTCGCGGCCCTCGTCCCGCAGCGCCTTGATCAGCGACTCGGCCTCGCGGATCACGTTGGCGTTGTAGGCGCCGCAGAATCCGCGGTCGCTCGTGATGATCAGGACGGCGCTGCGGGTGTCGGCCGGCTGCTCCTGCAGCAGCGGATGGTCGATACCGACATGGTGGCTCACCAGCGCGGTCAAGGCCTGCGTGATCTGGTCGGCGTACGGCTTGGACGCCGTCACCGCCTGCTGGGCCTTGACGATCCGCGACGTGGCGATCATCTCCTGGGCGCGCGTGATCTTGGCGGTCGACTTGACCGACTTGATCCGCTGCCGGAGTTGGCGAAGCTGTGCGGCCATCGCCGTCAGTCCTTCTTGACGCGGGTGATCGTCTCCTGGCCGACGTCCTCATCCGCGATCGCCTCGACGGGCTCCTCCGCCAGGATCTCGCCCTCGCTGGTCTGGAAGCCCTTCTTGAAGGCCGCCATGGCGGTCCTGAGGCTGGCGAAGCCGTCCTCGGACAGCTTGCCGGTCTCCCGGATGGAGGTCAGCATGCCGCTCTCCTCCCGCTCCATGTAGTCGAGGAACTCGCGCTCGAAGCGGCGGATGTCGGCCACGGGCACATCGTCCAGCTCCCCGGAGGTGCCCGACCACACGGACACGACCTCCTGCTCGACCGGGAACGGGTTGCCCTGCGGCTGCTTCAGCAGCTCGACCAGGCGCGCACCGCGGTCCAGCTGGGACCGCGAGGCGGCGTCCAGGTCGGACGCGAACGCCGCGAACGCCTCCAGGTCGCGGAACTGCGACAGCGCCAGGCGCAGCGTTCCGGCGACCGTCTTCATCGCCTTGACCTGCGCGTCACCGCCGACCCGGGACACCGAGATGCCGACGTTGATCGCCGGCCGGACGCCCTGGTTGAACAGGTCAGTCTCCAGGAAGCACTGCCCGTCGGTGATGGAGATGACGTTCGTCGGGATGTAGGCCGACACGTCGTTGCCCTTGGTCTCGATGATCGGCAGACCCGTCATCGAGCCGCCGCCCATGTCGTCCGACAGCTTCGCGCAGCGCTCCAGCAGCCGCGAGTGCAGGTAGAACACGTCACCGGGGTAGGCCTCGCGGCCCGGCGGGCGGCGCAGCAGCAGCGACACGGCGCGGTAGGCCTCGGCCTGCTTCGACAGGTCGTCGAAGACGATCAGGACGTGCTTGCCCTGGTACATCCAGTGCTGCCCGATCGCGGACCCGGTGTAGGGGGCGATGTACTTGTAGCCCGCCGGCTCCGACGCGGGGGCCGCCACGATCGTGGTGTACTCCAGCGCGCCGGCCTCTTCCAGAGACTGGCGCACGTTGGCGATCGTGGAGCCCTTCTGCCCGATCGCGACGTAGATGCAGCGGACCTGCTTGCTCTCGTCGCCGGACTCCCAGTTCTCCTTCTGGTTGATGATGGTGTCCACGCAGACCGTCGTCTTGCCGGTCTGCCGGTCACCGATGATCAGCTGTCGCTGGCCGCGGCCGATCGGGGTCATCGCGTCGATGGCCTTGATGCCGGTCTGCAGCGGCTCACTGACCGACTGCCGCTGCACGACGGTGGGGGCCTGCAGTTCGAGCGCGCGGCGCTCGGTGCTCTCGATCGGGCCCTGGCCGTCCAGGGGGTTGCCCAGCGCGTCCACGACACGACCGAGGAAGCCGTCGCCGACGGGGGCCGAGAGGACCTCGCCGGTGCGGCGGGCCTTCTGGCCCTCCTCGATCTTGCTGAAGTCACCCAGGACAACGGCACCGATCTCGCGCACGTCCAGGTTCAGAGCCAGGCCACGGGTACCGTCCTCGAACTCGATGAGTTCGTTCGCCATCGCGGAGGGCAGGCCCTCGATGTGGGCGATGCCGTCGCCGGAATCGACGACGGTGCCGACCTCTTCGCGCGCGGCGGCCTCGGGCTCGTACGACTGGACGAAGCGCTCCAGCGCGTTCCGGATCTCATCCGGACGGATCGTCAGCTCCGCCATGATTCCTCTCTTGCTCCCTTTGGGGTCAGCTCCGCCGGTCGGCGGTCGGCTCCGCCGGCGTCAGCCGGCGCCGAGCCGCCGGCGGACATCGTCCAGCCGTCCGGCGATCGTGCCGTCGATGATCTCGTCCCCGATCTCGATCGACAGTCCGCCGATCGCCGAGGAGTCGACCTCGATGTTCAGGTGTACTTCGTGGCCGTAGGCGGCGGCGAGCACCGCGGCGAGCCGGGTCCGCTGCGCCGCCGAGAGCTCGGTCGGCGTGCGGACGAGGGCGACCATCCGCTGCCGGCGCTGGGCGACGAGCTTGCCGTACTCCGCCAGCCCGCCTTCCAGGCTACGTCCTCGCGGACGCAGCACGACCTCGGTGACGAGTGTCAGCGCCGCCGGGGTGACCTTGCCGTCCAGCAGCGCCTGGACCACGCCGAGCTTGCGGTCGTCCGGCAGGCCCCGTCCGGCCAGGGCGCCGCGCAGGGCGGGCTCCCCCTCGACGACCCGGGAGAACCGGAAGAGCTCGTCCTCCAGGTCGTCGATCTGCCGGTCGGCCTCGGCTCGGGCGGCCTCGGCGGTGACCGCCAGGACCTCCACCGCGTCCGACAGCTCCGACGGCTTGGACCAGCGCAGCCGGACGACGTCGGCGACCAGCCCGAGAGCGGCCGGCGACACCTTGCCCTCCAGCAGGATCTGGGCGAGCTGCGCCTTGTCGGCACCGTCCCGCGCCGGGTCGGAGACCGCCCGCCGCAGGCCGTGCTCGCGGTCGATCAGGTGCAGCACCGAGAACAGGTCGCCGCCGAGCGCGGCCAGGTCGGCGGACGGGACGACCGCCTCGAACCGCTCCTTGGCCTCGGCCAGCGACGCCCTGCTCACCGCTCCCGTGATGGTCATGATGTGATCTGCTCCTGCGTGCGAGCGCGCTCCTCGAGCTCCTCGAGGAACCGGTCGACCACCCGGCTCTGCCGCGCGCTGTCCTCAAGGGACTCGCCCACGACACGTCCGGCGAGCTCGACCGACATGGCACCGATCTCGGCCCGCAGCGACTGCAGCGCCTGCTGCCGCTCCGCCTCGATCTGCGCCTTGGCGTTGTCGACGATCCGGCGCGCCTCGACCTGGGCCTGCTCCTTGGCCTGGGCGATGATCTGCGCGCCCTGCTCCTCGGCCTTGCGGCGCTCGTTGGACGCCTCGACGGCGGCCGCCTTCTGCTGCGCCTTGTGGTCGTCGAGGACCTGCTGGGCCTTCTTCTGGGCTTCCTCTGCCCGCTGGAGCCCGCCTTCGATCGCGTCGGTCCGCTCCTCCAGCGTCTTCTGGATCCGCGGGACGAGGATCTTGCCCAGGACGATCATCACGACGAGGAACGCGAAGGTGCCGACGACGAGCTCGTACGCGTGCGGGACGAGAGGGTTGTTCTCCTCCGCCGCTAGGACGGAAGCTGCTTTGATCATGTCTGCAGCCCTTCCTCAGATGAGACCCGTGCTCAGATGCCCTGGAAGATGAACGGCGCGACCAGGCCGATCAGCGCCAGCGCCTCGGTGAGGACGAAGCCCAGCATCATGTTGGTGCGGATGACGCCGGTCAGCTCCGGCTGGCGGGCGATCGCGTTCACGCCCTGACCGAAGATGATGCCGACGCCGATGCCCGGGCCGATGGCCGCGAGACCGTATCCGATCGAGGTGACGTTACCGCTGACCTCGGCGAGATCTCCCATTGATCTTTCCTTTTCTGTCGGCCGGCGGAGCGTCCGCCGGTCTAGCTGAACGATGGTGGTTCAGTCCGGGCCCGGCGCCCGGGGTGGCGCCGCGAACCCGGGGCTCTAGTGCTCGGCCTCCAGGCCGCTCTGGATGTACATGGCGGCGAGCATCGCGAACAGGAACGCCTGCAGGAACTGGATCAGCAGCTCGAACGCGACCATGACGATCGTGACGACCACGCCGATGAGGCCGACGCCGAACCCGGCGAAGGTGGGCTTCTCGATCAGGAACCAGAAGCCGACGAGGCTGAAGAAGGCGATGATCGTGTGGCCGGCGAACATGTTCGCGAAGAGCCGGACGGCGTGCGTGAACGGCGCCAGGATCAGCGTCGACAGGTACTCGATCGGCACCAGCAGGAAGTAGACCGGCAGCGGCAGTCCGGGCGGGATCATGTTCGTGAAGTACTTCACCGGGCCCTGGTGCTTCATGCCCAGGTACACCTTGGTGACGTAGACGATGATCGCCAGCACGGCCGGGAACGCGATGTGCGAGGCGATCGGGAACTGGATGACCGGGACGACCGCGAAGATGTTCCAGATCCAGATCAGGAAGAACAGGGACATCAGCAGCGGCATCCACCGGTCGGTGTTCTTGCCGAGGAACGGGCGGGCGATCTCGTCCCGCACGAACATGTAGCCGACCTCGCCGATGTTCTGCATGCCCCGCGGCACCAGCTTCGGCTTGGCGAACGCCATCCAGAACAGGCCGCAGACGAGCAGCGAGCCGAAGACGGCGAAGACTACCGGCTTGGTGAGCCACTCGGGGCCGCCTGCGAACAGGGGCGGGAAGTCGAACAGTTCCGGGCCAGGGGCCTGGAACTCCCCCCCTCCGGGAGCGGCGAGGACCGTCTGCGCGTTCACGCGGCGTTCCCTTCATCAATGTGGTGATGTGTCACGGGCGCTTCCTCGGCGGCGGGGCCGCTCAGGAGGTGTGGCGGCCGAACTGCAGGTAGACCAGGTAGGTGGCGAGCCCGACGCCGATGACCACACCGATCGGGATCAGCCAGTCCTGCCCCGTCCAGTTGGCCAGCAGCCATCCCAGACCGCCCCAGATGATGATTCCGGAGAGCAGGTAGCCGGGGACGGACCAGGCGACATCGGCGAATTCCCGTTGGCCGTCCTCCGGCCGACGTTTCTGCTCGCTCATCGCGCCTCGGACGATAGCAGGCCATGCACTCGGTGGTCATATTGGAGTAGCCCGCCGGGGACATCACCTTCCGTGACGTGCGCATCACGGACTCCGGTCCAGCTGGACGTTCTCGGTTTCGTCAATGTAGGACCTCTGCTGCAGGGCGACTCGGAACTCGGCGGCGATCCAGAGCAGCGCGAGCCCGATGACCGTCCAGCCGAAGACCTTGGTGTCCCAGATCGTGACGCCGTCCATGATCGTGACCAGCACCATCACCGCGAGGATCTTCACCAGATAGCTCGCGAGCGCGGCGAGCATCATCGTCTGCGGCGAGATCTTTCCGGCCCACGAGACGACGAGCGCGCTGATCGAGAAGAAGGCGATCACCACGACGGTGGCCAGCGCCGCCGCGAGGGCGCCCTTGGAGCCGGCGGCCAGCAGGCCGATCAGGACGGCACCCACCCCGGCGACGGACGCCGGGATCGCGGCGCCGCGGAGCATCCGGGCGTCGTTGGATTGCATGAGGGCTCCGGCTGGTCACGTTGGGTGGTCGTTTTCTGTTCGTGAAAGGTATCACAAGCGTCCGGATTGTCCACAATTACCCTAGAGGTAACGCGATTCCGGGTCGTGCGGACCGCCCTCCACGCAGCGGCCGCGGGCGCCCGGGCGGCGGAGCCTACCGGACGGACACATCGTATCCGCAGGCAGGGCCCTCGCCGGGCCGGTTCGGGGACCGCTCCTCAGACGCGCATGGGCGGCCGCTCGGCGGCCTGGTCACCGGCGGACGCGGCGCCGTGCTTGCGGCGGCGGGGCTTGCGGATCACCAGCACGACACCGGCGGTCGCCACGATCAGCGTGACGCCGAGAGTGACCCAGGCGGCGTCGAACAGCGCCAGCCCGACCAGCCCGGAGGCCAGCAGCCCGACCCAGAAGTACATGATCAGCACGGCGCGGCGGGTGGAGTGGCCGAGCTGCAGCAGCCGGTGGTGCAGGTGCTGCTTGTCGGGGGCGAACGGCGACTTGCCCTGGTTCGTACGCCGCCACACGGCGAGCAGCATGTCGATGAACGGGACCGCGGCCACCGCCGGGATCAGCAGCACCGGGACGAAGAACGGGAACAGCCCGTTGGCGAGGATGGCCGGGTCGAACTGCCCGGTCAGCATGATCGTGGACGCGCTGAGCAGCAGCCCGATCAGCATCGAGCCGGTGTCGCCCATGAAGATCTTGGCGGGGCTGAAGTTGTGCGGCAGGAAGCCCGCGCACATCCCGAACAGCACCGCGGCGATGAGCGTCGCGCCGGTCAGGGTGGTCATCCCGTTCGTCCGCGACAGCAGGTAGGCGTAGGAGAACAGCGCCAGCGCGGCGATCCCGACGACGCCCGCGGCCAGCCCGTCCAGCCCGTCGATGAAGTTGACCGCGTTGATCGTCGCCACCACCACCAGGACGGTCAGCGGCACCCCGTAGGCGGGCGGCAGCGACAGCGACTCGCCCGTGGGCAGCGGGATCACGTAGATCTGGATGCCCTGCATGATGAAGATCCCGGCGGCCGCGACCTGACCGGCGAACTTGGTGAGCGCGTCCACCTCCCAGCGGTCGTCGGCGATGCCGATCAGCACCATCAGCCCGCCCGAAAGCAGCAGGGCTTTGGCGACGCTGACGTCGCCGTCCGCGAGGACCTTGCGCATCTCCGGCAGCCCGGTCGCCACCACCAGCGCCGCCACCATCCCGCCGAACATCGCGAGGCCGCCCAGCCGGGGCGTCGGGATGACGTGCACGTCGCGCTCGCGCGGAACGGCCTGCGCCCCGAACCAGACCGCGAACCTGCGCACCAGCGGGGTCAGCAGGTAGGCGACCAGCGCGGCGACCAGGATGGCGAGCAGGTATTCCCGCACTCCCCGCGCCTCCTCACCGATCACCGTCTGGACGGATGACTGCCCCGTACGCCGCGCCCCTCACATCCGGGGCCGGCGCATCCCGGACGCCGTCACCCTGATAGACGGCTCACCGGGACGATCTGTTCACGATCGCGACCGATCAACTGTATTCCTCCCGGCGCCCATCCGCGCCGCCTTACGCCGGGTCACACGGTCGGCCGGCGCCGAGTCAGACGATCGGCCTGCGCCGGGTCCCATGATCGGCCCAGAACCGGTGGAGGCACATCACCCCGGCCCCGGCGGTCAGGAGTGCGAGGCCGGCGAGACACCTGTCCCCCAGCGAGAACGCCCACAGCCCGTGCGCCGCGACGTCGTCGCCCGCGTCGGCGAGCACCAGCAGCGCACCGGCCGCGACCAGGGCCGCCCCGGTCCGCCGGCGCGGCGCGGGGCGGCGGGGCAGCAGCGCCACCATCCCGAGGGACAGCGCGAGCAGCGCGGTCCCCGGCCAGTCGCCTGCCCAGCGCGGCGGCAGGTACCGCGGAGGGGGGACGGCGATCGCGCGCTTGGGCAGCTCGACCCGGATCTCCATGCCCTCGTGCGGGGCGAGGGCGCGCTGGATGAACTCGACGGCGTAGGGGCCGTCGCGGTCGCGCAGGCACCGGGTCGTCGCGCCGGGCGCGCCGGCCTGGCAGCTCGCCAGCCGCGGCGGCGCCGGCGCCTCCACCCGGACCGCCGCGTTCCTGATCGGGACGTCCCAGCTCCTGCCGAGCGCGGCCCAGACCAGTTCGTCGTGGTCCTCGCGGGGCGTGAAGACCCCCGCCATCTCGTACTCGATCACGTAGGCCTGCCGTCCGCGGACCTCGCGCTGCCGTCCGCCGACGCTGATCTGCACGTCGTTCAGCAGCCGCGTCGTCTCGGCCCGGGACGGCGCGCCCGTCGACGAGCTGGTCCTGATGCCGCGCACCTCGTACACCCGGTCGCCGCTGCGGAACGGCACGGGCCGGACGATCCCGTGCCGCCCGGACTCGTCGAAGTCGTAGGTGATCGTCTCCCGGACGCGCAGTACGCCGTCGACGCCGATGGCGAGGACGACGTCGTAGGTCGCGATGCTCTCCGCGAGTTCCCCGGTGGCGGTCTCCGGCGGCGGCACGGCCCCGGAGACGGCGGGGGCGGGCTCCACGGTCCCGCCGGTGCCGTGCGTCCCGCCGGTGTCCGAGGTGTCCGTCGTGTCCGTGCCACGGGGCGAGGCGGCGGCGCGGGCGGGCAGCACCAGGACGACGATCAGCAGCAGCACGCCCGCGGCGATCGCGGGCCCCCGGACACGGCCACGCACGTCAGGCATAGTTTCACCGTTGCCGGCGCTCTGTCGGCGCAACGACGTCGATACCTTCGCCAGGCTACGTGCCACTTCCGGCCGGGACAGCCGCTGTGACCTTTGTCATGAAGGACGCGGGTGCGCGGACGGCTTCCCGGACCATTGGACGCCGCCGGAGCCGAATCGGTTCGCCGGACCACCGTTTTCGACCTCCCCTGGTCGGCTCTAAATTCCGCATAAAGATGATCTTGCCGATCCTGCTAGGTTATCCGGCGATAACCCCCCAGAGTCTGAAGGATGGAGGGACCTATGCGGCGATTCGCTGCCATAGCCCTGTCTGCCGGCACCCTCATGGCCGGCATGGCCGTCGTCGGCACCCCCGCCGAAGCGGCCGCGAAGAAGTGGGCGCCGTACAACTCCTACGGAAATGTCAGCGCGTGGGGCACCTACAGCCGCAGCGGCGGCACCACCTACGTGAAGGGCTACCTCCGCGACGGAGGGAAGAACGGCTGGACCGCCTGCGTGCGGTTCCTGTTCACCGAGGGCAGCAAGCGCTACTGGTCGCGCCACAAGATCATCGGCGTGACGTCCGGCGGCGCGAAGTACCACTACGACGGCAAGGCCACCGTCAGCATCAGCACGCGGTCGAGCTACAGCAGCCACCTTTGGGTGCAGGAGTGCGGCCGTAACAAGAAGACCGGCAAGTACTACTACGGCAAGGGCCGCAAGCTTTTCTGAGCCCCTTGCTCCATGGTGCCGATGAAGGTCCCGCCCGGTCCGGCGGGGCCTTCCGCATTCAGCCGTTCTCCGGCTGCTTTTCGCCGTCCTTGACGGACTCGTGGTCGCCGGACTCGTCCTTGACGAGCGAAGGCTTCGCGCCGATGTCGGTGGGGTCGGCGGGCTCAGCGGGGCCGGGAACGCGCTGAGCCTCCGCGTCCGGGGCCGCCGGCGCCTCCTCCTTGGTGAGGGAAGGCTTGGCCGGGGAAGGCTTGGCCAGGTCGACCCTGGACGCCGCGTCCGCGGGCTCCGCCGCCAGGCCGGACCCGTCCGGCTCGTCCTCGTCCTCGTCCTCGGCGGTCAGCAGCACGCCGACCACCGAGCGGATCTTGTGCTCGGAGATCGCGCCCACCCGCAGCAGCCGCGGCACCGAACTCGTCAGGTCCACGATCGTCGACGGGTCGCCATGCCCGGACGCGCCGCCGTCGAGATACACCGCGACCGAGTCGCCGAGCATCTTCTCGGCGTCCTCGGCGTTGCGGGCCGCGGTCTGCCCGCTGAGGTTCGCGCTGCTGACGGCCAGCGGGCCGGTCTCCTTCAGCAGCTCCACCGTCAGCTCGTGCATCGGCATCCGGACCGCGACGGTCCCCTTGGTCTCGCCGAGGTCCCACAGGAGGTTCTGATTGGCGCGGCACACCAGCGTCAGCGCGCCCGGCCAGAACTCGTCGATGAGGTCCTGCCCGTAGGTGCCGAGGTCCTCCACCAGCGCCGTCGCGGCCCGCACCGACCCGACCAGGACCGGCGGGGGCATCTCCCGCCCGCGTCCCTTGGCGTCCAGCAGCGCCGTCACGGCGGGCGGGGTGAACGCGTCCGCGCCGACGCCGTACACCGTGTCGGTCGGCAGAACGATCAGTTCCCCGCGCCGCACCGCGGACACGGCCTCGGCTATCCCGCGGGTGCGCTCCATCGGATCGGAGCAGTCATAACGTCGGCTCACGGTCGGCTCGTCTTCCCGTCTGCGTGGCGCTGGTCCTGCAATGGCACCGCCAAGGATACGGCCTACTCGGAGGCCAGGCGGGCGGTGACGAAACGGTCCCGGTTGGTCAGGTCGCGGCGGTTGCGGACGTCCCGCCAGCCGTGCTCCTCCGCGAAGATCCAGTAGACGCCGTTGCCCTGCAGGTCGCTGTGCTCGACCGCCGCGTATCCGCCGGGGCGCAGCAGCCTGCGGGCGGTGCGCTCGACCACGCGGATCTGGTCCAGGCCGTCGTCCCCGCCGCCCCACAGCGCGTCGGCGGGATCGTGGTCGCGGACGTCGCGCGGCACGTACTCCCACTCGCTCATCGGAATGTACGGGGGGTTGCTGACGACCAGGTCGACGGTGCCGTCCAGCTCCTTGAGCGCGGAGGCGAAGTCGCCCAGGTGCAGGCGGACGCGTCCCCGCTCGTCCAGCTCCTCGATGTTGCGGGTCGCGTGCACGAACGCGGTGGGGTCCTTCTCCACCGCGTGGACGCGGGAGCGCGGCGCCTCGAGCGCGATCGACAGCGCGATCGCCGCCGAACCGGTGCCGAGATCGACGACGAGGGGGTCGCGGACGTCCATGTCGCGCAGCGTCTCCAGCGCCCAGCCCGCCATCACCTCGGTCTCCGGGCGCGGGACGAACACGCCGGGCCCGACCTTCAGCTCCAGGTAGCGGAAGAACGCGCGGCCGGTGATGTGCTGCAGCGGCTCCCCCGCCTCGCGGCGCGCGACGAACTCCCAGAACCTGGCGTCGAACGCGCCGTCGGGGACGCCGTGCAGCTCCGTGCGCCGCACCCCGTGCACCGCCGCCGCCAGTTCCTCGGCGTCCGCGCGGGGTGAGGCGGCGCCCGCGTCCGCGAGCCGCGCGGTCGCCCTGGCGATCTCGTCGAGCAGCAGATTCATGATCCTTGCGCTTCGGCCAATCGGCGTTCCATGTCGGCGTCGACGAGCGCCTGCGTGACGTTGTGGAGGTCGCCGTCCAGCACGTGGTCGAGGTTGTAGGCCTTGTAGCCGACCCGGTGGTCGGAGATCCGGTTCTCCGGATAGTTGTAGGTGCGCACGCGCTCGGACCGGTCCACCGTCCGGACCTGGCTCTTGCGCTCGGCCGACGCGGCCGCGTCGGCCTCCTCCTGCGCCATCGCCAGCAGCCGCGACCGCAGGATGCGCAGCGCCTGCTCCTTGTTCTGCAGCTGGCTCTTCTCGTTCTGGCACGAGACGACGACACCGGTCGGCATGTGCGTGATGCGGACCGCGGAGTCGGTGGTGTTGACGCTCTGCCCGCCGGGACCGGACGAGCGGTACACGTCCACGCGCAGGTCGTTCGGGTCGACCTGGACGTCGACGTCCTCGGCCTCGGGCGTCACCAGCACGCCGACCGCGCTGGTGTGGATGCGTCCCTGCGACTCGGTGGCGGGGACGCGCTGCACCCGGTGCACACCGCCCTCGTACTTCAGCCGCGTCCAGACTCCTTCTTCCGCGGCGCCCTTGGCCTTCACCGCGACGGTGACGTCCTTGTACCCGCCGAGATCGGACAGGTGGGAGTCGAGGACCTCGGTCTTCCAGCCGACGCGTTCGGCGTACCGCAGATACATCCGCAGGAGGTCGCCGGCGAACAGCGCGGACTCCTCGCCGCCCTCGCCCGCCTTCACCTCGAGGATGACGTCCTTGGCGTCGTTCGGGTCGCGCGGAACGAGAAGATGCCGCAGCCGCTCCTCGAGTTCCTCCCGCCGCTTGTCCAGATCGCCGGCCTCGGCGGCGAACGCCGCGTCCTCGCCGGCCAGCTCACGCGCGGCGGCGAGGTCGTCCTGGGTGGAGACCAGCTCCCGGTGCGTCTCGACGATCGGCCGCAGCTCCGCGTAGCGCTTGCCCAGCTTGCGCGCCAGGTTCTGGTCGGCATGGACGGACGGGTCGGCGAGCCGTTCCTCGATGCCCGCGTATTCGGTGATCAGATCGTCGAGATTCACGCTGTGTCCTGGCCCGTCCCGGCCCCGGGGGCCCCGCTGCCGACGACGTCGGCGGCCTCCGGAAGCCGACTCCGAACGGCCCGGGGACCTCGCGAGGTCTCCCCGGGCCGTCCCTGGTCGCTGTGTGCGGCGCTCGCGTTACTTGCCGGCCTTCTTCTTGCCGAAGCGCTGCTCGAAGCGCGCGACCCGCCCGCCGGTGTCGAGGATCTTCTGCTTGCCCGTGTAGAACGGGTGGCAGTTCGAGCACACGTCCGCGTGGATCACGCCGTTCTCGGCGGTGCTGCGGGTCTCGAAGGTGTTGCCGCACGTACACGTCACGGTCGTGACGACGTAGTTCGGGTGGATGTCAGGCTTCATGGTTCTCCTCGCTTGTCGCGGTCGCCGGGCGCCTCCGGGTCACATGGCCGATCACACCCGACAGGGCCATGAGTGATGCAGGAGGCGTGAACCGGTACCGCAGCGGTTGCGCGAACCGTCCGCATCCTGGTCGGGGTCGGCGCTGCCGGTCCGCCGGGACGCCTCGGATGAGAACGACTCGCTCCAAGTGTGCCAGATACCTGAACGTGGCGAGGTCACCGGGCATTCCCGATCTTGCCCGGGACGTACCCGCCGCGCGGACGGCCCGCGACCGCCGGGGCGGGCGGGGGCGGTCAGCCGGCGTCGCGGCCCAGGTAGGCCAGCACCGCCATGACCCGGCGGTGCCCGCCGTGCGCGGACGCCTGCAAATCCAGCTTCATGAAGATGTTGGAGATGTGCTTCTCCACGGCGCCCTCGGTGACGACGAGATCCGCCGCGATGGCGGCGTTCGCCCGTCCCTGCGCCATCAGCGCCAGCACCTCCCGCTCGCGCGGGGTCAGCACCTCCAGCGGGTCGCCGTTGCGGCGGCGGCCCAGCAGCTGGCCGATCACCTCCGGGTCGATGACCGTGCCGCCCTCCGCGATGCGGCGGACCGCGTCGATGAACTCGGCGACGTCCGCCACCCGCTCCTTGAGCAGGTAGCCGACCCCCTCGGCGCCGCCTCCGATCAGGTCGGTCGCGTACCGCTCCTCCACGTACTGGGACAACACGAGGATCGGCGTGCCCGGCCTGCGCTCCCGGACGGCGAGGGCGGCGCGCAGGCCCTCGTCGGTGAACGACGGCGGCATCCGGACGTCCACGATGGCGAGGTCGGGAGCGTGCTCGTCGACGATCCCGAGCAGCCCCGGCCCGTCCCCCACCGTCGCCACCGTCTCGATCCCGGCGTCATCGAGCAGCCGGACGAGCCCTTCACGCAACAGCACCGAGTCCTCGGCGATCACTACCCGCATCCACCCATTATCGGGCCTGCGGCCACCCTCGCGGGTCGCCGCAGGCCGCTCGGTGCGGGCTACCAGGTGCAGGGCAGGTCGGCACGGACGATCGTGGGGCCTCCGGGCGGGCTGTCCACGATGAGCATCCCGTCGATCGTGGCCGCCCGGTCGGCCAGGCCGGCCAGGCCGCCCTCCGGCCGCGCCACCGCCCCGCCGACACCGTTGTCGATCACTTCGACGACCACCCAGCGGTCCTCGCGGGCCACCCGGACGGTCGCGCGGGTCGCGCGGGCGTACTTGGCGATGTTCGCCAGCGACTCGGCCACGATGAAGTACGCGATGCTCTCGACCGCGGCCGGGGGACGCTCCGGCAGGTCGACGTCCACCTCGACGGGCACCGAGGCGCGGCCCGCCAGCCCGGACAGCGCCGGGTCCAGGCCGCGGTCGGTGAGGATCGCCGGGTAGATCCCGCGGGCCAGGTCCCGCAGCTCGGAGATCGCCTCCTTGGTCCCCGAGTGGGCCTGCTCGATGAGCGCCCGCGCGCCCTCGGGGTCGTCGTCGAGCTTGGCGCGGGCCCGTCCGATGTCCATCGCCACCGACAGCAGCCGCTGCTGCGCACCGTCGTGCAGATCGCGCTCGATGCGGCGGCGTTCGAACTCCGCCGCGTCCACACCGCGTGCGCGGCTGGCCCGCAGATGCTCCGTGCGCTTGCGCAGCTCGACGTTCTCGGCCTGCGAGACGCTCGATCCGAGCAGCAGCCGCGCCCAGGCGGAATGCCCGATCGCCATCACCCGCGTCACGTACATCGCCAGCACCAGGGCGAGCAGCCCGAAGACCGAGATCGGCAGCGCCTCCACCGGGTTGCCCGCCCAGTACGAAGCGAAGCCGACGCTGACCTCTACGCCGCCGTCCACCGCCACGATGACCGGCATGGCCAGCATCATCCCCGTCGCCGACCAGACCGTCGCCGAGACGACGAACTCCACCAGCGTGATGGGGAACAGCAGAGCGAGGTAGACCAGGTCCTTCCAGGTGGCGGGGTCGGCCGCCATCGCCTTCAGCTTCGTCAGCGGGTTGCGCCCCTCGGGCAGCCGCCGGTACGGGCTCGGGATGCGCACGCCGAACGCCGCCCGCACGAGCTGCCGCTCCAGCATCGCCACGCACCGCCACGCGATCATCATCAGCGCCAGCATCGGCAGGCCCACCCAGATGATCACCAGTGCGAGGGACAGGGTGAGCCCGACGGTCAGCCCGACGAAGCAGCCGAGCCCGAGCGCCAGGCTCGCCGCCAGATAGATCGCCGAACGCCATGTCAACGACGACCTCGCCATGGCGAGCGGCGTCCACGGGCTGTCCGCGACGGTCGCCGCGGTCTCCCCGCCCACCTGCATCACCGCGGCCCATCGCTTGCGCGCCCACCGCGCGGCGCCGGCGCTCGCGGTCGCGCCCCCACCACCTGGATTCCTGCTCAGCTCGCCCACGTCGTCCCTCCGTGCCTGTTCCAACCTACGGTCCAAGCCTGCCGAGCCGGAGGCCGGGGGAACATGACGTCCACCGCCCAATCGCCGGTGGGGCTAGCACCAGTTTCTTGCAGTGCCCTTGGCGTCAGGCGCTGGGGCGCCTTCCTTCGGCGGGCACTGCGTGCGATCGCTGCATCGCTTCGGCTCGCCCTGGGGCTCGCTGCGCGATCAGGTTCTCGCAAGCTCGAACCTGCCTTCGGACGCGATCGCGACAGTCTGGGTTGTAGCGGGGTAGCCGCGGTGGCTGGGGTCGCTGTGGATATGGGAATGCGCTCGGGCGTCTTCTGGCCGGGATGTTGGCGGAGCGGGGACGCGGACGCCCCCGTCCGGTTCCGGACGGGGGCGTTGCGGTGGCGGTCAGCGGTCGTCGGAGACCGTCGTCTTCTGGACCTGGAGGAGGAACTCGGCGTTGGACTTCGTCTCCTTCATCTTCTCGATGAGGAGTTCCAGCGCCTGCTGGGTGTCGAGCGCGTGCAGGACGCGGCGCAGCTGCCAGACGACGCGGAGTTCCTCGGGGGCCATGAGGATCTCCTCCTTGCGGGTGCTGGACGCGTCGACGTCCACCGCGGGGAAGATGCGCTTGTCGGCCAGGGCCCGGTTGAGCTTCAGCTCCATGTTGCCGGTGCCCTTGAACTCCTCGAAGATGACCTCGTCCATCCGGGACCCGGTCTCCACCAGCGCGGTCGCGAGAATGGTCAGCGAGCCGCCGTTCTCGATGTTGCGCGCGGCGCCGAAGAACCGCTTGGGCGGGTACAGGGCCGTCGAGTCGACACCACCGGACAGGATGCGTCCGGACGCCGGCGCCGCCAGGTTGTAGGCCCGGCCCAGGCGGGTGATCGAGTCGAGCAGCACGACGACGTCGTGGCCCAGCTCGACGAGCCGCTTGGCGCGCTCGATCGCCAGCTCGGCGACCGTGGTGTGGTCCTCGGCGGGACGGTCGAAGGTCGAGTGGATGACCTCGCCCTTCACCGTCCGCTGCATGTCGGTGACCTCTTCCGGACGCTCGTCCACCAGGACGACCATCAGGTGGCACTCCGGGTTGTTCTTGGTGATCGCGTTGGCGATCGCCTGGAGCACCATCGTCTTGCCGGCCTTGGGCGGCGACACGATCAGCCCGCGCTGGCCCTTGCCGATCGGCGACACCAGGTCGATGATCCGGGTCGTCAGGATGCCGGGGTCGGACTCCAGCCGCAGCCGCTCCTGCGGGTACAGCGGGGTCAGCTTGGCGAAGTCGACGCGGGTCTTGGCCTGCTCGGGCTCCATCCCGTTGACCGTGTCGAGGCGGACCAGCGCATTGAACTTCTCGCGCCGCTCCCCCTCGCGGGGCTGGCGGACCGCGCCCGTGATGACGTCGCCCTTGCGCAGCCCGTTCTTGCGGACCTGCGCCAGCGACACGTACACGTCGTTGGAGCCCGCCAGGTAGCCGGTCGTGCGGACGAACGCGTAGTTGTCGAGGATGTCGAGGATGCCCGCGACGGGGATCAGGACGTCGTCCTCGGTGAGCACCGGCTCCTCGTAACGCTCGCGGCCGCCGCCGCGGCCGCGGTTGCGCTCGCGGAACCGGCGCCCGCGGCGGCCCCGGCCGCTGCCGTCGTCGTCGTCGTGCTGGCCGCCGCCGCCCTGGCCTCCGCCGCCCTGGTTCTGGCCACGCTGACGGCCGCCGCCCTGGTCACCGCGGTCGCCGCGCTCGCCGCGGTCGCCGCGCTCGCCGCGGTCGCCGCGCTCGCCGCGGTCGCCGCGCTCGCGGCCGCCGCGCTGGCGCTGGCGTCCGCCGCCGTCGCGGCCTCCGTCACGGTTCTCACGCCCGTCCCGGCCGCCGTCGCGCCCGCCCTGGGACTCGCCGTCCTCGGTGTTCTGCTCGCGGCCCTGGCCCTGGCCCTGGCCCTGGCCCTGGCCCTGGCCCTGGTCACGGTCGCGGCCCTGCCGGTCGCCGCGTCCTTCGGAGCCCCCGCGGTCCTGCCTGTCGCCCCGCTGCCGGCCGCCGCCCTGGCCCTGGCGCTCGGAACGGTCCTGCCTGTCGGCCTTGTCGGCCTTGTCGGCCGCCTTCTCGGCGGTCTTGCCGCCCGCCTGCCGGGCGGACTGGTCGCCCGCCTGCTTGTCGCTCTGGTCACCGGCCGGCTTGTCGCTCGTGTCGGGCTGCTCGCCCGCCGGCGGGGTCTCGGCGATCGTGACCTGGTCGTCGGACACCTCGTGCTTGGCCGCGGCGGCGCGGCTGCGCCGCGGACGCTCGGTCTTGGTCGCGGCGGCTCCGGCCTCGGCCGCGGCCCCCGTCCCGGCAGCGGCTCCCTGCTCGCCCCCCGCCGAACCCTGCCCCTGACCGCCCTGCTTCTCCTGGATGGCGGCGATGAGCTGGCTCTTGCGCATCCCGGTGACACCGGTGATGCCGAGGCTGGACGCGAGCGTCTTGAGCTCGGGGAGCACCATGGCCGACAGGCCGGTGCCCGACCGGCGGCGCCGGGGGGCGGCGGTCTCCGCGTCGGCCGGGGCGGCGTCCGCGGGTCCCGTGCTTGACGCGTCCGTAAGGAGTTCGCTGGATTCGCTCACTAAGGGTCCTTCCCAGGGCGCGGGCGTTGGCCGGTTTCCGGCCAGTCGACCCGGTGGTGCGGCCCGGCGGGGGCGCCGGAACGGGCTCCGCTGATCACGGTGGGGCCGCGATCGGCGTGTTCTGGGCACAGCCAGATGGTGGACGGGGCGGTTCGCTCGCGTATGTTCCCGGTACCGCCACGTCCGAAGTTTCGCTGGAATGCCGGACAACGGATTGTCACGGTGTCGGGAAGCCTAGTACGCGGGACCGACACGACCGGAGGGCCGGACAGGCGACGCGCGGCTGACGAGCACGTTGCCCCGAACGGGGCATCTGGTGCGGCATTCAGCCTAACATCACCAGGGCGCACTGCTATTCCCCAGAGGTCGATGTCTTCGCATTTTACCTAGCGGGCTCGGGCCGGTACCCGCACCGGCCGGGGGGCGACGCGACGGCTCCGCCCCTGGCGCCGCCATCAGGGCCGGAACCGTGATCATCCGGTCAGGACGCGTGCGCCGCGGGTCGCGACGTCCAATGGGTGCTTGAGCCACCCATTACCCACTCCGGAAGCCATCGAATCAACTTGTGATGCGCTTGTGAAGGCCAGGACAGTAGGTCCTGCCCCGGAAATGACCGCCGGGACGCCCGCCGCGCGCAGCCGCCCCATCAATGCGGCGGACTCCGGCATCGCGGGAGCGCGGTGATCCTGGTGCAGGCGGTCCTCCGTCGCGTCCAGCAGGATTCCCTCGTCCAGGCCGCCGGTGAGCGCCGCGACGAGCAGCGCGGCGCGTCCGGCATTGGCCGCGGCCTCGCCGTGCGGGACGGACTCGGGCAGCAGGCCGCGGGCCCGCTCGGTCGCCAGCCGCTGCTCGGGAACGTACGCCACGACCTGCGTGACCTGCGACTCCAGGCGCACGAGCCGCGGACCTCCCGCGGCCGTCCAGGCGATCGTCAGGCCGCCGGCGAGGCACGGCGCCACATTGTCCGGGTGCCCCTCGATATCGGTCGCGAGGCGCAGCGCCGCGTCGTCGTCGAGCAGCTTCCCGTTCGGATGCAGCGCGCGGGCCGCGACGATCCCGGCGACGATCGCGGCGGACGACGATCCGAGGCCGCGGCTGTGCGGGATCCGGTTGCGGCAGCGCAGCCGCAGACCCGGCGGGCGGGCGGGACCGGATCCGGCCAGCTCGTCCAGCACGTCGAAGGCCCGGTGCAGGACCTTGACGATGAGATGCCGCTCGCCGCGGTCGGCGACCTCGGCGCCTTCGCCGTCCACCTCGATGGACAGCCCGCCGCCGGTCACCTCGACCTCGACGTCGTCGTGCAGGCCCAGGGCGAGGCCCAGCGAGTCGAATCCGGGACCGAGGTTGGCGCTGGTCGCCGGTGCCTGCACGCGCACCGGCCCTTCCGTCCAGCCCACCTCAGGTGAGACCGAGCTCGGACGCGGCGGAGTGCGCGTCGACCTTGATGACGGTCGGCGCGGGCGCGCCGGAGATCGCCCAGTCGGGATCCTTGAGGCCGTTGCCCGTCACCGTGCAGACCACCTTGGAACCGGACGCGACGACGCCCTGCTCACTCGCCTGCAGAAGGCCCGCGACACTCGCCGCAGAGGCGGGCTCTACGAAGACCCCTTCTTCCCTGGCGAGAAGCCTGTAGGCGGCAAGGATCTGCCTGTCGGTCACCGACGCGATGGCACCACCCGACTCGTCCCGTGCGGTGATGGCGAGGTCCCAGGACGCGGGGTTGCCGATCCTGATCGCCGTGGCGATGGTCTGCGGCTTCAGGACCGGCTCGCCCTTCACGAACGGCGCGGCACCACTGGCCTGGAAGCCGAGCATGCGCGGCGTCCTGGACGCCTCCTTGTCGTCGGCGTACTCCTTGTACCCCATCCAGTACGCGGAGATGTTGCCGGCGTTGCCGACGGGCAGGCAGTGGACGTCGGGGGCGTCGCCGAGCGCGTCCACGATCTCGAACGCCGCCGTCTTCTGGCCGAGCAGCCGGTACTTGTTGACCGAGTTGACGAGGGCCACCGGATAGTCGACCGACAGTTTCTGCGCCAGTTCGAGGCAGTCGTCGAAGTTGCCGTCCACCTGGAGCAGCCGCGCCCCGTGCACCAGCGCCTGGGCCAGCTTCCCCATCGCGATCTTGCCGTTGGGGACGAGGACCGCGCAGGTCATCCCCGCACGCACCGCGTACGCGGCGGCGGACGCCGAGGTGTTGCCCGTCGAGGCGCAGATCACCGCCTTGGCGCCCTCCTCGGCGGCCTTGCTGATCGCCATCGTCATGCCGCGGTCCTTGAACGACCCCGTCGGGTTGGCGCCCTCGACCTTGAGGGACACCTCGCAGCCGGTCAGCTGGGACAGCCGGCCGGCGGGTACCAGCGGGGTGCCGCCCTCCAGCAGCGTGACGACCGGCGTCGCGTCCGTCACCGGAAGCCGGTCGCGGTATTCCTCGATAAGGCCACGCCACGCGCGGGCGGTCGCGTTCAAGTCGGTCTCCTCGGATGACCTGCGATGTTGACCGGATTCTATCGGTCGAACGTGAATCGTTCCCGGAGACTCACACTCACTCGTCGCCTTCGACGCGCATGACACTCGCCACTTCGCGGACGATGTCGAGCCCGCGAAGCCCCTCCACCGTCGCCGCCAGCGCCGCGTCCGGTGCCCGGTGCGTCACGACGACCAGCTGTGCCTCCTCGCCAAGCCCGACCTGCCGCACCGCCTGAATCGAGACGCCGTGCCTGGCGAACTCCTCGGCGACCGTGGCGAGAACACCGGCCTCGTCGGTCACGTCCACCTGGATGTAGTAGCGCGTGACCGTCTCGCCCATCGGAAGTACGGGGAGCTTGGCATAAGTGACCTCGACCGGTCCAGGTGTACCGCCGGCCACATTCCGCGCCACCGCGACCAGGTCACCGAGGATCGCGGACGCCGTCGGGGCGCCGCCGGCACCCGCGCCGTAGAACATCAGCGAACCGGCCGACTCCGCCTCCACGAACACCGCGTTGTACGCCTCGCGGACACTCGCCAGAGGATGCGACCGGGGAATCATCGCCGGATACACGCGAACCGATACCCCACGGCCGTTCCGGCCGTCCTCCGAAGGAATCCGCTCGCAGATGGCCAGAAGCTTGACCACGCAGTCCATTCCCTGGGCGCCCGCCACATCGGCGGCACTCACCTCGGTGATGCCCTCACGGTGGACGTCCGCGGCCGTCACCGGAGTGTGGAAAGCGAGCTGCGCCAGAATCGCCGCCTTGGCCGCGGCGTCGAACCCCTCGACATCGGCCGTCGGGTCCGCCTCCGCATAGCCCAGCGACTGCGCCTCTTCCAACGCGTCGTTAAACCCTGCGCCGTTCGTGTCCATCTGGTCGAGGACGTAGTTCGTGGTGCCGTTCACGATGCCCAGCACCCGGTGCACGTGGTCACCGACGAGGGACTCCCGCAGCGGCCGGAGCAACGGGATCGCCCCCGCCACGGACGCCTCGTAGTACAGGTCGGCGCCGTACTCCCGCGCCGCCGCGAACAGCGTCGCCCCGTCCTCGGCCAGCAGCGCCTTGTTCGCGGTGATGACCGACTTCCCGGCCTTCATCGCCTCCAGCATCAGCGTCCTGGCCGGTTCGATACCGCCGATCACCTCGATGACGATGTCGACGTCGTCCCTGGTCACCAGGGCCTGCGCGTCGGTCGTCAGCAGCTCCGCGGCGACGCCCTCCCGCACCCGGTCGGGCCGCCGCACCGCGATCCCCGCCACCTCCAGCGGCGCCCCCACACGCGCGGCCAGATCGTCCGCCTGCTCGCTCAGCAGCCGGACCACCTCCGTGCCGACCACGCCGCATCCGAGGAGCGCCACGCGCAGTCCGGGTTTCACGCTTCGACCTCCGCATCGAGCCGCAGCAGGTCCTCGGCGCTCTCCCGGCGGACGATCACGCGCGACCTGCCGTCCCGCACCGCCACCACCGCCGGCTTCGGGACGAAGTTGTAGTTACTGGCCATCGATCGACAGTACGCACCGGTGGCCGCGACCGCCACCAGGTCCCCCGCCGCAAGATCTTCGGGGAACCAGAGGTCACGCACCACAATGTCGCCGCTTTCGCAGTGCTTGCCGACAAGCCTACTGAGCATCGGCGGTGCCTCGGACGACCGGCTGGCCAGCGCACCGGTGTAGTCGGCGCCGTACAGGGCCGTGCGCAGGTTGTCGCTCATGCCGCCGTCCACGGACACGTAGGTGCGCAGGCCCTCGACGTCCTTGACCGTCCCGACCTCGTACAGCGTGACGCCGCCCGGCCCCACGATCGCCCGTCCCGGCTCCACGGTCAGGCGCGGCATCGCCAGCTCGTAGGCCCGGCACTCGCGCGCCACGATCTCCCGCAGCCCGTCCGCGATGGACTTCGGATCGTGCGGCTCCTCCCCCGGCAGGTAGGCGATCCCGTAGCCGCCCCCGAGGTCCAGCTCCGGAAGCTCGATCCCGTGCTCGTCCCGGATGGCGACGAGCAGCCCGGCGAGCCGGTGCGCGGCCACCTCGAACCCGTCCACCTCGAAGATCTGCGACCCGATGTGACTGTGCAGCCCCACCAGTTCAAGCTGCTTCAGCTCCAGAACCCTCCGCACCGCCTCAAGAGCGGCCCCCGAACTCCTGGAGAACCCAAACTTCTGGTCGTCATGAGCGGTCGCGATGAACTCATGGGTGTGCGCCTCGACCCCCGTGGTGACACGCACCATCACCTTGGCCCGGACACCCCGCTCCTGGGCGAGATACCCCACCCGGGCGATCTCCTCGAACGAATCGAGCACGATCCGCCCCACCCCGACCTCAAGCGCCTTGTCTATCTCCCAGGACGCCTTGTTACTCCCGTGCAGCGTGATCCGCTCCGTGGGGAAGCCCGCAGCCAACGCGATGGCGAGCTCGCCCCCACTGCACACGTCCAGCCCGAGACCCTCCTCGTTCAGCCACTTCGCCAAGGCCACGCAGAGAAACGCCTTGCCCGCATAGTGGACGTCCCCGTCATGGAACGCCGCCGCATACTCCCTGGCGCGGCTCCGCACGTCCTCCTCGTCATAGACGTACAGAGGCGTCCCGTACTCCCGCGCCAGATCCCTGACATCGACACCACCGACGGTGAGCACACCATCGTCCCGCTTGGCGCTCCGCGGCCAGACCTTGGGCTCCAGCGCATTCAGATCGTCCGCCGGCCCCACCGGGTGGTCCTCCGGCAGGACGTCGGCGTGCAGGGGCCCAGCTGGATGTACTCGACTCATATCCGCTCTCTAGGGATCTCACCAATAACGTTCAGCCCGTTGCCGAGGGCGACCTTCACGGCCTCCGCCAACGCCACCCGCCCCGTATGCATCGCCCCGGGCACCTCATCACCCTTGGGCACGGCGGGACACCGCTCATGGACGTCGTGGTACGCCCCGGCCACTCTCTCCAAACAAAACATCAGCGGCCTGGCATCCCGTTCCCGCTCGGCTTGTTCCGCCCGCCCCGGCACGTCCCCCAACGCACCCACAAGCGCAAGCTCCTCGGCTGCGACGCCCTGAAATCTCCCTCGACCGATACCAAGCTCAGCCGCCCAATGCCCGGTCCAGCAGGCCCGCGCATAGGCGTACCGCACCGAAAACCCCGGATTCTCGAACGTCCGAGGCCACTCACTCCACCCACCTTTGGGCACCCGAGCAACCCCGAACCCGGAATCCCCGAGAACCCCATCGACAACAGCCGCCACAGGCACCACAATCCGCACGAAACCGTCCCGCGCGACGCCCCCGGCCCGCCGCGCGATAACTGCCGGCTCCACCCCGAGCTTCATCGCCACGGGACTCTCGTAAATCCCGGCACCGCGGCAGAAGACGACCGCACTATCCGGCACTGAGACGTCAAGCTCACCCTCCGCCACGGCGTCCCGCACCGCGCGCACAAGGGCACCGCTGACATCGGCTGGAGTCACCCTGGTGAGACTATCCGACCACTATCTGGACACCGCTGCGAGTTTCCGCACCGTCTGGATCAGCTGGTTCGGGTCGAACGGCTTGGTCACGTAGGCGTCCACACCGATCTCGTGCCCCCGCCGCACATCATGCTCCTGCGCCCTGGCAGTGATCATCACGACCCGGATGTGCGCCGTCTCCGGCTCCTCCCGCAACCGGACGGCGGTGACCCACCCGTCCAGCCGCGGCATCATCACGTCCAGCGTGATCACGTCCGGTCTGACGTCCGCCACCTTGTCCAGGCAGTCCTGACCGTCCACCGCGGTCGACACCTCGAACCCCTCCAGTTGCAGGTTCACGGCGATGAGCTGGCGGATCACCTCGTCGTCATCGACGACCAGAACGCGTCCCAGTGGCTCGGTCACGGCCACGAAGTTAGCCCACTCCCACCCCACACGCACGGCGAACGTCCACGTGCGCGTCACCCCGCCAACCCTGGTAACCTTCTACCGCACCACAGCGCCCCCTTAGCTCAGGGGATAGAGCAACGGCCTCCGGAGCCGTGTGCGCAGGTTCGAATCCTGCAGGGGGCACCTCAAATGATCTGTGGAGATTTCGGTTGACCAGGATCTTTGTCCGTCGCCGGGTTTTGTTGCGCATGTTCGTCTGCTGCGGTCCCTGCCGGAGCGGTCCGGCTACCGGGTCGTATCCCCGGTTTGCGGATCGCAGGTAATTAGGTTGTGCGCGCTAGCCAAAGCCACGATTTCGTCTAGCGAGTTCTCTTCGGTGCTGTACGGCAGGGTCAGCGTCACGAAGTAGGGAGCGAGATCTTCGCGGCCCCACGACTGCCGCCAATCCAGGTCGGGCGCCCAAGGGGAGATCCGATCTGCCATGTCTGGCCAGCGGCGCAGCAACTCCGATCGGAAGCGCTCAACCTTGGGACTCGGGTCCCGTGGTGTGGGTGAGGATGGTTGGGATGACGGTGTCCCATTGGTGGCGGGGGAAGACCTCGTGGCCGGTTCCCTCTAGGGGGATGAAGCGGGCGTTGGGGATCTCCGTGGCTAGCGCGTGGCCGTGGGCGGGTGGGAAGAACGGGTCTTCGGTGCCGTGGAACACGAGCGTCGGAGCACCGACCTGGCCGAGTCGTCCCCGCCAGGGCTCGCCCGCGTCGAGCATGTAGGGGTTGGTCAGCTGCGCGGCGATGTCGGCGGTCCGGTCCACGACTCGCTCGGCCGCGGCCCGCATGCCGTCCCGGTCGAACGGGCGGGAGTGCGCGGCGAAGGGCCGTTCGGCCTCGACCAGGTAGTCGATGACCTCGGTGCGGTCGGACCAGTCGGGCTCGGCGGGCCCGGTCGCGAAGAGCTCCTGGATCTCCTGCGACATCTCCGGCAGATCGGGGTGGTGATGGCCGGGGCCGCCGGGCGTGGAGGAGGCGAGGGTGAGTGAGGCCACCCGGTCGGCGTGGTCAAGGGCCAGGAGCTGGGCGACCGCCGCACCCTGCGACATGCCGACCACGTGGGCGGCGGTGATGGCGAGCACGTCGAGCAGCGCGGCGGCGTCCGCGACCAGGTCGCGGAGCCCGTATGCGGGTGATCCTGCCGGGTAGGCGGTCGAACGTCCCGCGTCCCGGCTGTCATACCGGATCACCCGCCTGCCTCCGGCCGCCAGCCGGCCTGCGAACTCCTCGTCCCACGCCGGCAGGGAGTGGCCCGCGCCGTGGATCAGCAGGACGGCCGGATCAGCCGGGTCGCCGAACACCTCCACGCACAGTTCCACGCCGTTGGCCTTGATGATCCGCTCACCGGTCGACATCGCGCACCCCTCAGATCGTTACATGTAACGAAGAAGATAGACCCAAGGTTCGTTACATGTAAAGGGGATCACCTACACTGCCTCGTATGACCCGAACGCGTCAGCCGAGGGACGCCTGGCAGGCCTACCGCCGGCTCCAGCTGCTCGTGGACGCCGAGGTCGCGCGCGACCTGGAGCGTGAGTCCGGCCTGTCGCTGCCCGACTACGAGGTGCTGTCCGCCGTGGTGGCGATGTCGAGCGGCGAGCACTGCATTCGCGTTGGCCGGTTGACCGCCCGGATGGGCTGGGCCCACAGCCGCCTGTCCCGCCAGCTCGGCCGGATGGAACGCCGCGGCCTCGTCACCCGCGAGCCCTGCGAACTCGACGGCCGCGGCGACGACGTGGTGCTCACCGATTCAGGCCGCCGGGCGTACGCGGAGGCCGCTCCGGCGCATCTGGAATCCGTAGAGCGTCACCTCACCGGTCTGCTGACCCCGGAACAGCTCGACGCCCTCATCGGTATCGAGCAGACCGTCGCCGGCCGGCGATAGGCGTCCACCGGCGGCAGGCTTGCCCAGTACACGGTCTTGTCACCGGAGTGGCGGACGGGGCAGTCCCGTCACAGACATTCCTGTCCTCCTTTTGCCGGCCGGGTCGCCGGTCGGGATGGAACTGTCCACGAGCGCTTCCGGACGTGTCGTCCTGCAGACGGAGTCACCGTTGATACCGCTCCCGCGGTAGCCGCCAGGGGTGCGCAAGTAGCGCGTGGGGTAGATGATCTTTTCTTTGGAGTTAGCCGCGCGTGGTTTCGGTCGGTTGGTAGCGTGTCCGAAACCACGGGGACCTGGAACTTCCCATCGCCGGTATTTAGGCTCGGCGATGGCGACCGAACCGCGTTCATGGGAGTGTCATGACCACGACTCCAGAGCTTCCCGATATCTTGTCGGAAGGCTTTGCCACCGACCCCTACAGCGCCTATGGAGTGCTGCGCGATAACGCGCCGCTCTTTTGGCATGAGGGGATGCAGAGCTACGTGATCTCGCGGTACGAGGACGTGGCGCGGGCCTTCAAGGACCCGGTGTTCACGACGGCGAATTACGACTGGCAGCTCGAACCCGTGCACGGGCGGACGATTCTGCAGCTCAGCGGTCGGGAGCACGCGGTGCGGCGGGGCCTGGTGGCGCCCGCGTTCCGGGGGGACGAGCTGCAGGCGAAATTCCTGCCGGTGATCGAGCGGAACGCCCGCACATTGATCGACGATTTCCGCACGGCGGGAAAGGTGGAGCTGGTCGGGCAGTTCAGCACGCATTTCCCGATCAACGTCATCGTCGACATGCTCGGGCTCGACCAGGCGGATCACGCGCGGTTCCAGCGGTGGTACACCTCGATCATCGCGTTCCTGGGCAACCTCGCCCAGGATCCGGACGTGGCGGAGGCCGGGCTGCGGACGCGGGAGGAACTGGCCGCCTACATGCTGCCGATCATCGCGCGCCGCCGCGAGAACCCCGGGGACGATCTGCTGTCGAAGCTGTGCCTGGCGGAGATCGACGGGACGCGGATGAGCGACGAGGACATCAAGGCGTTCGTCAGCCTGCTCCTGGCCGCGGGCGGTGAGACGACCGACAAGGCCGTCTCCGCGCTGTTCGCGAACCTGCTCGCGCATCCGGACCAGCTCGCGGCGGTGCGGCGGGACCGCGATCTGATCCCGCAGGCGTTCGCCGAGACGCTGCGCTTCTCGCCGCCCGTCCACATGATCATGCGGCAGCCGGCCGAGGACGTGGAGCTGGGCGGCGGGACGGTCCCCGCGGGCAGCACGGTCACCTGCCTGATCGGCGCGGCCAACCGGGACCCCGAGCGCTACCGGGACCCCGGCCGTTTCGACATCTTCCGGGACGATCTGGCCACCAAGAGCGCGTTCTCCGCCGCGGCCGACCATCTGGCGTTCGCGCTGGGACGGCACTTCTGCGTCGGCGCGCTGCTGGCCAAGACCGAGATCGAGGTCGGGGCGAACATGCTGCTGGACGCCATGCCGGACGTCCGGCTGGCCGAAGGGGCCGATCCCGTCGAGCACGGGGTGTTCACCCGTGGGCCCGCGTCGCTGCCGCTGGAGTTCACGCCTGCGGGCTGAACGGCACCTGGTTGAACGGCACGGGACCGTGCCCGTGGGCGGCCGGACTGAAGGTGACGGGGAGCGTGTGCAGGCCCCGCATCCAGAGGGACGGCCGCCACTCCAGGTCGTCCGGCGGGACGGCGAGTTCGATGTCCGGCAGCCGGTCGAGCAGCACCTCGATGGCCGTCCGCGCGATGACCTCGGCGTGCTCCGGCGCGGGGAACGGGCAGCCGTGCTCGCCGTGCCCGAACGACAGGTGGGCGCGGTTGCCCGGGTCGGAGCGGTCCGCCGGCCGCACCTGGGGGTCGCCGTTGGCCGCGGCGAGGCCCATGACCAGCAGGTCGCCGGAGCGGATGTCGCGGCCCCCGAGCCGGCAGGAGTGCACCGCCCAGCGGCCGATGAAGTTCTGGGTGGGGGTGTCCTCCCAGAGCACCTGGGTCAGGGCCTGGTCGACGCTGCTCCTGCCGCCCTGGAACGTCATGGAGAAGTGGTCGTCCACCAGCATCAGCCGCAGGGCGTTGCCGATCCAGTTGCCGGTGGGCTGCTGCGCGGCGGCCATCACGACCAGCAGGTCGATGGTCACCTCTTCGGCGGTGAGCCCGGCCGGGTGCGCCAGCAGCCGGGACGGGACGTCCGGCCCGGGGCGCATCCGCCGCTCGGCGACCAGCCGCGCCATCCGCTGCTGGATGCGCTGGTGCGCCTCGACGGCCTTCTCGTCGGCGTCGAGCGACTCGGCGACGTCCTGGACGAGGGTGGGCACATCGGAGTCGGGCAGCCCGAACAGCCGGGCGATGACCAGCAGCGGGATGCTGTGCGAGTACTGCGCGACGAGGTCGGCCTCCCCGTTCCCGGCGAACCCGTCGATGAGCCCGTCGGCGAGTTCCTCGCAGATGCCGGCGAGTTCGGTGCGGTCGAAGGCGTCGAGCGCGTCGCCGATCGCGCCGGCCCGCCGCTGGTGCTCCTCCCCCTCGGCGAACATCACCGACGGCGTCCACCCGACGTAGGGCATGAGCGGCCAGTCGTCGGGGACCCGGTCCCAGGCGTTCCAGCGGCGGCAGTCGCGGGCGAACAGCATGGGGTTGCTGGTGATGTGGTTGACCTCCCGGTAGCCGACGACGAACCACGCGGGGACGTCGCCGTCCAGCAGGACCGGGACCACGGGGCCGTGCTCGCGGCGCAGGTCGCGGTAGAACACGTCGGGGTCGCGGGCGATGGCGGCCCCGTACAGCCGGACGGCGGTGTCGTCCGGGGCGGTGTCGTCCGGGGCGTTCCCGGCCGGTGCGGGCGGCGGTGTGGACGGTTCGGTCACGGTGTGACCTCCTGGGCGGCGGATGGTTCGCGGAGATGGGTGAGGTGCCGGACGAGCGTGATGAGCACGGACTTGGACGAGTCCCGGGCGCGGGCGTCGCATTCGATCAGGGGGATGCCGTCGTCGAGGGAGAGCGCGTCCCGGACCCGGTCGAGCGTCGGGCGCGGGCCGTCGAACCGGTTGACGGCGACCACGAACGGCATCGCGTGCGCCTCGAGGCGGTCGACGCTGTAGAAGCACTCCTCAAGGCGGCGCGCGTCCACCAGGACGATGGCGCCGAGGCTTCCGGAGAACAACTGGTCCCACAGGAACCAGAACCGTTCCTGGCCCGGTGCTCCGAACAGATAAAGGACGCGCTGCTCGTCCAGTGAGATGCGGCCGAAATCGAACGCGACCGTGGTGGTGCGCTTGGTCTCGACGCGGCCGGGGTCGTCGATCCCGATCCCGGCCCGCGTCATGGTCTCCTCGGTGCTGAGCGGCCGGATCTCGCTGACCGAGCCGACCATGGTGGTCTTGCCCACGCCGAAACCGCCGACGATCACGATCTTCAGGGCGTCCCGGGCGGTGCGGCGCAGCGGCGTCCCGGCGATTTGGTCGCCGGGGTGCGCGGCGGGCTGTGCGCCGGGGTGTGCGCCTGGCGCGGGGTCAAAGGCTTTCGAGTCCAACGAGCACCTGCTTCAGCGTTTCCAGGTCGGCCGCGTACGCGGCTGGGGCGGCGGCCGAGGACGGGTGGCGGACGGTGATGCGGCCCATGTCGCGCAGGTCGAGGAGGAGGATCTTCACCACGCTCACCGGCAGCCGCAACCGGGAGGACAGCTCGACGACCGCGACCGGGTTGCCATGGCAGAGCCGCAGGATCGCGGCGTGCTCGGACTGCATGCCGGGGGCCGCCTCGTCCTCGGCGACGATCAGTGCCACGAGGTCGAGCGAGTCGTCGTCGGCCTCGGAGCGGCCCTGGGTCACGGTGTAGAGCCGGTCCGGGTCCTCCCGGTCGAGAGGGCGGGGGTTCATGGGCGGACGTCGTGCTCGAGTCTGCGTGGCGCGGCCGTGAGATACCCGCCGATCTGCTCGACCAGCTCGTTCATGCAGTGCCCGACCAGGCCGACGTCGGCGAGTTCGTCCGCGACGACGGCCAGGTGCGCGCCCGCGCCCGCCGGGACGATGAGCAGCACGCCGCCGGCGAACTCCACCATCGCCTGGCCCGCGCCGAGGCCTTCGCCGAACTCGCCGGACGCGCTCAGCGACAGGCTCTGGATGCCGGACGCGACGGCGGCGAGCTGGTCCGCCCTGTCCTCGTCGAGCCCGGCCGTGTAGCAGATCTTGAGGCCGTCGCTGGACAGCACCAGGACGTGCCGGACACCCGGCGCACGGTCCACGAGGCCCGCGAGTAGCCAGTCGAGATCACGCTGATCGGTGCTCATCGGTTCCCGGGGCGGCCGGTGGTCCGGGGACGCCCCTCCTCCCATCTGTGAGTCCTGCTGTACGTCGTGCTCACGGGGCCTGTCGCGGTCTCAGTCGTCCGCGGCGGACCCGGTCTCCCCGGCGCCGGGTTCCCCGGTCCCGCCTCCCTCCGTCCCGGCGGCGGCCGGGCCGGTCGCGGACGCGGGCGGATGCCCGGCCGCGGACTGGCGGAACGCGGCGAACCGGGTCCCGGTGTCGCGGGGACGGGATTCCCGCTCCGCGGGCCGCCCGGCGGGCGCGCTCGCGAGGGCGGCGCCGCGCCTGCGTTTGGGCAGGACCAGGTCGTCGAGGTCCGCGCCGTCCGCCTGGGGCGCCGGGGCCTCGCGCCGCGGCTCGGCCGGGCGGCGCGAGGCGGGGACGGCCTCACGCCGGGCGGGCGCGGGCTCGGGCAGCGGGGTGTAGATGACGAGCTTGGCGGGGATCAGCACGATCACGCCGATGCCGCCGCGCGAGGACGGGCGGAAGCTGACCCGCAGGTCGTGCTTGCGGGCGAGCCGTCCGACGACGGCGAGGCCGAGCCTGGTGCCGGGCAGCGAGCCGAGGTCGGCGGCCTCGGAGACGAGCCGTTCGGCGCGCTGCCGCTCGCGCTGCCGCATGCCGAGGCCGCCGTCCTCGATCGTGACCACGATCCCCGCGTCCTCCTCCTCGACGTACACGTGCACGGCGCTGCCCTGCGGGGAGAAGTTGGCGGCGTTGTCCATCAGCTCCGCCAGCGCGTGGATCACGCCCTCGGCGGCGAAGCCGGCGACGGCGGCGGTGCTGGTCGAGTGGTACTGGACGCGCTGGTACGCGCCGATGCGGCCCATGGCGCCGCGCAGGACGCTCTCCATCATGATCGGCTTGGTCCAGCGCCGCCCCGACCGGCCGCCGCTGAGCAGCGCGATGCTGTCGGCCAGCCGCCCCAGCTGGGAGACGTCGTGGTCGAGGCCGAGCAGGTCGCCGAAGACCTTGTCGTCGCCGTAGCGGTCCTCGAGGTCGCGCAGCTCGCCGAGCATCCGGGTCGTCTGCGCCTGGATCCGCGCGGCGGCGCTCGCGCAGGCGGCCAGCGCGGCGGCGTTGGTCCGCTCGCCCGCGGCGAGGTCCTCGGCGACGCGGTGCAGGACGCGCCGCGTGGTGTCGTGGGTGGGCTCCACGAGTTCGGCCAGGACGGCCGGGGCGCTCGCGCGGTCGCGCCTGATCCGGGTGGCCAGGGCGGGCACGGCGGTGTCGGCGAGCCAGGCCGCCTCCCGTTCGAGGGCGGCCGCTTCCGCCCGCACCTGCGCCGCCGCGTGCTCACCGGCCGCGACGCCGTCGACGACGATGCGCAGCAGGCGTCCGAGGACGCGGTCGTTCACCGGTGGGAAGCCTGCCAGCACCTCCTCGGGCGGGGCGCCTTCGCGAAGCCGGGCGACCAGCGCGGGCAGGGGCCCGTCGACCAGTTCCGTCAGGCGTCTCTCCAGCCGGTCGTCCTGGACGGTGACCTGGTCGAGCCGCTGCTTGAGCCACTTGTTGTGCGCGGCGAAGTAGACGGCGACGGAGATGGCGACGCTGAGCGCGAGGACCGCGCCGCCGCCGCCCGCGGCGACCGGGACGCGCGCCTGCGGGCCGGCGACGAAGAGGGCGGCCAGCCAGGCGCTGCCACCGATGATCGCCACGATGAGCCAGACCAGGAGTGCGCGCTCCAGCGCGGCGCGCTCGATGCGGGATCGGCTTGCGTGTACCGGCATCCGTCCTGTCCTTTGAGCGGGGGGCTGGTGGTGCGATGTGCGGACGTGCGCGAGCCCGGCGAACGGTGGGGTTCGACCGGATGCGGACAGCAACACGTGCGAACCCAAACTAGGGCGCAATCCATGATGCGCCAAGACAGGGGAGCAACGTGGCTTACTTGGCCGAACTCACCCACCTCTCTTCCTGTAAATTGTCCAAATTGAGAAGTGTCATCATGATCAAGGCATTCGCCACATTAATCCTTTTGGACCGTGCCCAGGCTCCTTGACCTCCCCCACGCGTCACCCGTCGTCGAGCGGGGCCGGCATTTCCATGTGAGCTTCGCGGGCCCGGCCGGGACATGCGCCGAAGCGGCTGCTCGCGGGCTCCGGTGATCGCCGCTGTCCGGAGGTGGACAGCGCCGTTACGGCACCGCCGACGTGCCACAATCCGGGTGGGTGCGGTGCCCGAAGGCTCCTGAACGGGGGCGGACGTCATGAGCGGTGCGTTGGAGTTCGGGGTGCTCGGCGCACTGGAAGTGCGGCGGGGCGGCGAGCGGCTGGCGATGCCCAGCCGGGCGCAGCGCGCGCTCCTGTCGCGGTTACTGCTCGTCCCCGGGCACGTCGTGAGCGCCGAGGAACTCACCGCCGCCCTCTGGGACGGCGACCCGCCGGAAGGGGCCCGGCACGCGCTGCACACCAGCGTCTCGCGGCTGCGCGGCAGGATCGGCGCCGACGTACTGGTGACCAGGTCGCCCGGATACCTGCTGGCCGTGGACCTCCCCTCCATCGACGCCACCCGGTTCGAGCGGGAGGTCCGGGAAGCGGTGGGCCCCGGGCCGGGTGCGCTGCTCGCCCGGGACGCGGGCGCCGCGGCGGAGAAGCTGGAGACGGCGCTGGCGCGGTGGCGCGGGCCGGCGTACGCCGAGTTCGCCGACGGTTTCGCGCAAGGTGCCTCGGTGCGGCTGGGAGAGTTACGGGTCGCCGCCGAGGAGAGCCGCTGCGAGGTGTGGCTCACTCTCGGCAGGATCGACCGGGCGCTCGGGGCGCTGCGCGAACTCACGGCCGCCCATCCCCTGCGCGAAAGGCCGCACGGGCTGCTGATGCGGGCCCTCTATCTGGCCGGGCGGCAGGCTGAGGGATTGGAGATCTACCGCTCGCTGAGCATCAGGCTTCGCGAGGAACTCGGGCTGGAGCCCTCCCCTGAGCTCGGCGAGCTGCACGGCCGGATCCTGCGTCATCAGGTGTCCGGGCCGGCGCCGCATCAGGTGTCCGGGCCGGCGCCGCGCCCCGGCCCGGCACCGATCCGGCGAGCGCCGCTGACCGCGCTGGTGGGACGGGCGGACGAGCTGGCCCGGCTCACCCGACTGCTGGACGGTGCGCGCATCGTCACCCTGGTCGGACCCGGCGGAGTGGGGAAGACCAGGCTCGCCCGTGAAGCCGCCGGACCGCGGGCGGCGAGCTGGATCGACCTGGCGGCCGCCGGCGACCCGGCCGATGTGCCGCGGGTGTTCGCCGACGCGCTCGGCCTGCCCGAACCGGTGAACGGCCGGGTCGAAGAGGCCCTGGTCGAGGCGCTGCATCCGGCTCGCACACTGCTGGTGGCCGACAACTGCGAGCATGTCCTGCCGGACGTGGCGGTGCTGATCGAGCGGATCGTCCAGCACTGCCCGGCTGTGACGGTGCTGGCGACCAGCCGCGAGCTGCTGGCCGTGCCGGGTGAGGAGGTCCTGGCCCTGCCTCCGCTGCGGGAGCCGGCCCAGGCGGTGGCGTTGTTCGCCGAGAGGCTCCGCGCGTCCGGCGGCCCCGAGCTGCGGCCCGGGGACGTTCCGGTGGCGGCCGACCTGTGCGCGCGGCTGGACGGGCTGCCGCTGGCGATCGAACTGGCCGCGGCACGGGTCCGGGGGCTCGGCCTGGCCGCGGTCGCCGACCGTCCGGCCCTGGACGTCCTCAGCGGCGGATGGCGGACGAGCCGCCCCCGGGACCGGAGCCTGCGGGCGGTGCTGGACTGGTCGTTCGCCCTGCTCGACCCGCCCGAGCAGGTGCTGCTGCGCAGGCTGGCGGTCTTCTCCGGCCCGTTCCGGCTGGCCGACGCCGAGGCGGTGTGCGGCGACGGCCTGCTGCCGGCCGGACGCGTCGCGGTGGCGCTGGCCGGGCTGGCCGACAAATCGATGCTGGCCGACACGTCGGCACCGGCGGGCGGATCGATCCCGGCGGGCCCGGAAGGGGACCGGTACCGGCTGCTGGACACGGTCCGCGCGTACGCCGCCGAGCTGCTGGCCCGCCACGGCGAGGACCAGCGGATCCCCGCCGCGCACGCCCGGCATCAGATCGTCCTGGCGCGACGCCACCCGTACGGCCCGCTGCCGGTCGACGAAGTGCGCGCCGCGCTCCGCTGGGCCTGCGCCGAGGACGCGGAAGCGGCGGTCGAGCTGGCGGCGGCGCTCGCCCCGTACGCGGTGTTCCACATGCGCTTCGAGTTCCAGGAGCGGGCCGAGACGGCGGCGGACCTGCCCGGCGCGGCGGCCCATCCCCGGCGGCCCGCCGCGCTGGCGTCCGCGGCGTGCGGGGCGTGGGCGCGCGGCGACTTCGGCCGGGCCACCGAGCTGGCGCGGCGCGCCCTGGCCGCCGCGCCGGACGGCTCCCCGGACGCGGCGGGCGCGCTGGCGGTCCTCGGGGACGTCGCGATGCTGGAGGGACGGTTCGACGAGGCCGTCGAGCATTACGACGAGGCCGTGCGGCGGGCGGCTCCCGATGACTTCGGCGTCCTTTGCGAGGCCCTCGGCAGCAAGGCGATAGCCCTGGCCTACCGGGGCGACCCGTCCGACGCCCTGCGGGTCGCGGACGAGTGCCTCGCGATGGCCGCCGGGACCGGGGAACCGGTGTTGAAAGCTCTGGCGCTGTACTACTCCGGCGAAGCACGGTTGCACAGCGATCCGGTGCGCGCTCTGGAGCTGCTGGAGGAGTCGCGCCGGTCGGCGGGTGCCCTGGGGGCGCTGTTCATCGAGGGCATCGCCACGGTTTCGGTCGTGACGCTCCGGGGGCGGATCGACACCGACCCCGCCGCCGCCCTGCGGGCCTACCGGGACGCGATCGAGCACTGGCGGCGGGTCGGCAACCGCACCCAGCAGTGGGTCACCCTGCGCAATCTGATCCCGTTGCTGGCCGGCGCGGGCCTGGACGAGGCGGCGTGCGAACTGGACGGTGCGCTGGAGAGCGCCCCCGTGCGCTTTCCGTCCGACGTGCCCGAGGCCGCCCTGCTGCGCGAGGCGCTGGAGCCCGTCCGGGAGCGGCTCGGTGAGGACGCCGCTCGCCTGGCCGCCGGACGCGGGTCCGGGCGAGCGGTCGACGATATGGCCGCGCTCGCCCTCACCGCGATCGACACCGCCGCGCGGACCAACGACACCGCCGCGCGGACCAACGACACCGCCGCGCGGACCATCGACACCGCCGCGCGGACCATCGACACCGCCGCGCGGACCATCGACACCGCCGCGCGGACCATCGACACCGCCGCGCGGGCCGCCGACACGGCCGCGCGGGCCGCCGGTCAGGCCGGGTCGAGCCGGTAGAACCTCCACATGTCGTGGTCGATGGGCAGGTCGGCGCAGTTCCGGTAGCCCGCCTCCGCGGCGTAGGTTCGCATGGTGCCGGGCCGCAGTACGGTCCCGGCCTCCACCGCGGTGCCCTCGGCACGCGTGGCGGGCAGGCAGTGCAGGACGCTGAACGCGTAGTTCAGCCGCTCCACCAGGCCGGCCTCCGCGGAGAAGTGCTCGGCGACCTTCTCGTCGCCGACCAGGACCGCGCCGCCGGGGGCGAGGGCGTCCCGCGCCGCCCGCAGCGCCGCGACCGGATCCGCCATGTCGTGCAGCGCCTCGAACACGCAGACCAGGTCGTAGGGCCCGCCCGCCGCGGGCTTGGCCGCGTCCCCCAGCGCGAACGTCACCCGATCGGCCAGCCCCTGCTCGGCGGCGTGCCCGGACGCCTCCGCGATCGATGCCTCGTCGAGGTCGACGCCGTGCACGCGGACGGCCGGGAACGCCTCGGCGATCGTGATGGCCGACCAGCCGGTGCCGCATCCGAGGTCGAGGACGCGTGCCGAGCCGCCGGACAGCCGGGCCTCGACGTCCGGCAGCGTCGCGATCCAGCCGGCCACGCCGCTGCGGAAGGCCGCCCGGTTGAGCCCGCCGATGCCGTGCCGGGTGCCCTCTCCGTAGGCGGCGTACGGGACGCCGCCGCCGGAGCCGTACGCCACCGCGACCTGTGGCAGGACCTCGGCGATGGACGCCACGAAGCCGGGCAGCGCCCCGGCGTAGAACGGGCTGTCGGCGTCCAGCAGCGCCTCGGCGGCGTCCGCGGGCAGCGCGAAGGTGCGCGCGTACGGGTCCGCGTCCTTGCCGGCGGTGTCGCCGGTGACGGTCAGCACGCCGCTCGCGGCCTGCTGTTCGAGCCATTCCCGCGCGTACCGCGGGTGGACGCCGGTGGCCTTGGCCAGACCGCGGGCGTCGGCGGGCCCCGCCGCGAGCGCCTCGTACAGCCCCAGGCGGATGCCCAGCGTGATGCTGAGCATCTCCATCGCCGTCACGGCGTCCGCCATCAGGCGCTCTGTGATCTCTTCTGTCGCCATCGTCTCTCCCGATTCCTGTGGATCCCCCGCATCCTCGGGGCGGCTCCTCACCCCCGGCTCACACGGCGCTCACCGCGCTCTCACCCGGGGCGGGAGCGCCCTGAACCGGCCGGCGGCGGGGGCACCAGACGGTCATGCGGATGGTCCCCGGCGCCGGCCCGCCGTACCATTCACGGTGCCGACGACCGCGGTACCGGAACGCCGCTGATCTGCAGACCGGGCGTGACCTCGGGGTGCCGGCCGGCCCGGCGCACCCCAGGGACGCGGTCACACGTCCGGCATCTTGCCCAGGAGCCAGCGCACACCGTTGTCGCCGCCGAGCTGGGGAAAGTCGGCCATGGCGGTCGCTGCGGACACCGGGCGCCACCTCCGCCCGCGACTCCCCGTAGATCGTGTCGAGCAGGTGCAGGGTGTAGCAGTAGGCGGCGGTCAGCTTCTCGGCCCTGAAGCTGAAGGGCCGAGCTTGCAGCTCTAACCGGTGTACCTGGTGGGTACGGGTCAGGCCGCGTCGTCGGCAGCGTGACTCACTGCCCAGCCCGTGGCGCCGCGTGCGGCGATGTTGCGGGCTGCGTTGACGTCGGCGTGCTCAGCGAAGCCGCACGACGTGCATCGGAAGGTGGCTTGGTCGGGGCGGTTGTTCTTGTCGATGTGGCCGCACGCCGAGCACCCTTGCGAGGTGTGCCGCGGGTCCACATGTACCACCGGGACCCCGTTGCGTTCGGCCTTGTAGGTGATGAACGCGCCGAGTTGGGCGAAACTCCAGGTGTGCAGTGTGACCCGCTGGGGCTTGCGTAGCCGGACCCGCGCGCGGATGCCGCCCAGGTCTTCCAGGGCGATTCCGCGTGTGGTGCGTTGAGCCTCGGTCACGATCTGCTTGGAGATGCGGTGGTTGGTGTCGGCCGCGAAACGCGCCTCGCGGCCCGACAGATGGCGCAGCAGCCGCTTGGCGGACTTGGTGCCCTTGCGCTGCAGCCGTTTGCGGAGTCGGCGGTTGCGGTGCCGCACCTGGTTGACGTGCTTGCCGGAGTGGACGGTGCCGTCGCAGGTAGTGGCGATGTTGGCGATGCCCAGGTCCACCCCCACGAACCCGTCCGGAAGGTACTCGGGGGCTGGGGGGACCTCGCAGGTGGCGTACAGGTAGAAGCAGCCGCCGCGCCACACCAGGTCCGACTCGCCGCACCGGTACGCGGCCAGCATCGCCGCCTGCTCGGCCGAACACGCGAAGGCCAGGTCTTTGAGCCTGCCGCGCACCGTCCAGATGCTCACGGTCCGTTCCTGGATCCGCCACGACAGCGACCGGTCGTCGAACGGCTGGGCAGCGTCCTTGCGGAACCGGACCGGCATGTTCTCCACCGCGGCGCGGCGCCGTGAACCTTCCGGGCCGTGGTTGCCCGCCTTCAGGTTCTGCGCCAGCGTCGCGTAGGCCCCCGCTACCTTGCGGACGCAGTGGATCGCCGGCTGCGCGGACAGGCCCATCGCCTTCAACTCGCCGTACACCAGCCGCTGCAAAGCCGTCTTACCGTGCACGCCGCTGGCGTGCGCCCGGCGGGAGGCGTGACCGGCGGCCCGGTTGCACAGCTTCAGCGTCTCCCGCAACGCCTCCGCATCGGCGGCGTCGGGGAGCAGTTTGACCTGGACCACCAGCTTCACACCCGCACCATAACAGCATGTGACTCTTTCGTGACGGTGAGTTCCGGGTCCTACGGTCCGCCCGGCTCCCCCGGACGTCCGCCGTCGTCCTCCTCGGTTCCCGGGCCGTCGTAGACCTCGGCGAAGGCGTTCTCGTAGCGCGCGAGGTCGATGATGATCCGCACCCACGGTTCCGGCGGTTCCTCCGGGTCGGGCCGGTGCGCGGCCAGGTGGTCGGCGAAGCCGGCACCGAGGTGGGACAGGTTGGGCGAGCGGGACGGGCGGGCCTCCACATGTCCCAGCGCCAGCTCTTCGAACACCTCCGCGCCCAGCAGCGAGCCGAGCACCGGGTACAGGGCGTGCATGGCCTCCAGCAGCCGCCGCCGGTAGCCGTGGCGGTAGATGCCGAGCCGGTGCTCCGCGCTGAGCCCGGCCGTTCCGGCCAGGACGTCCGCCGCCGGCGTGACGGGGTGCCGCGGTGACACGATGGCGTGCTGCATCCACGTCTGGAGCGCGGTCAGCGCGGTCGCGTCCGGTGGTCCGGTGCGGCGCTCAGCCATGACGAGCGACGCGGTCCGGGACGGGCGGCCGGTCCGCGGCGGCGAGTCGCGCCTTGTCCAGCTCGGCCAGCAGGTCCGGCAGCGGCGGGACGCGGTCGTCCCACTCCAGCAGGGTGGGCACCGGGCCGGTGAGCGCGCGGGCCGTCCGGTACAGCTCCCACACCGGCTCGGCCACCGGACGGTCGTGCGTGTCGATCAGGTGGCCGCCGTGGTCGGCGTGCCCGGCCAGGTGCAGCTCCACCACCCGGTCGTGCGGCACGCCCCGAAGGTAGTCGTCCGGGTCGAAGCCGTGGTTGACCGCCGAGACGTAGACGTTGTTGACGTCCAGGAGGAGCCGGCACCCCGTCTCCTCGCAGAGCCGCGCCACGAACTCCCATTCGGGCATCGTGGACTGCCGGAAGGTCGCGTACGTGCTGGGGTTCTCCAGCACCAGCGGGCGCTCCAGCATCTCCTGGACGATCCTGACCCTGCCGGCCGTGTGCCGCAGGGCCTCCTCGGTGAACGGCATCGGCAGCAGTTCGTGGGTGTTCAGGCCGGCCACGCCCGTCCAGCAGACATGGTCGGAGACCCAGCGGGCGCCGATCTCGTCCGCCAGCCGCCGCAGCCGGCGCAGGTAGCCGATGTCGAGCGGCTCGGCGGCGCCGATCGACATGGAGACGCCGTGCATCGCCACGGGGTACCGCTCGGCGATCCGGCGCAGGTCTTGCCGCGGACGGCCGCCGGAGTCCATGAAGTTCTCCGAGATGATCTCGAACCAGTCGACCGGCGGGCGCTCCGCCAGGACCTGCGCCATGTGTTGCGCGCGAAGGCCCACGCCGAATCCCAGACCGCGATCGGTGCGCCTCCCCGGGTCGGGCCCGGGGCGTTCACCGGACGGTGCGGCGTCACTGCCCATGGCCGGACGCCTGGCACGGGTCGTAGCGCCGCTTGCCTTCGTAGGGCGGCACCAGATCGTCGGGGGCTCCCTCTCCCGGGGCCGGGCCGAACGGGACGCCGGCCTCGAACATGCGCTGCTCGAAGACCTTGCGGGCCCGCTTCCACACGCTCGTGCCCCGGTAGGGACCGGCGGCGTGGACGCGGCTCTCGTTGATGGGGCTGGCGCAACTGCCGGAGGAACGGCACTCCTGAGCCCCCGGCATGGCCTGTTCGGCGTCGCCCCCGCTGTATCCGCAGCCGCCCTGCCCCCGGCATTCGTTGGCGCCGTGGCAGACGTGGGACACGGTGGCGCATTGCCCCATGCCCGCCATCTCCCCGGTCCCGTCCCGGCCGTGGCCGCAGCAGGAGTTCAGGCCCATGCACACGTGCAGTTCCAGCGGGCGCCCCAGCCTGGGGTCGGGCCAGAAGTCGTTCGGGTCGCCGGCCGAGTGCGGCAGGATCGCCGTTCGCGCCTCGTGCGCGCCGTGGCGCCGCTGCGCCCCCTGCTCCCCGCCGACCACGAATTGGGCGACTTCCGCCGCCCCTTGCCCGTCGCCATTACCGTGCTGCGTCACAGCAAATCCTCTCCGCCGTACGGGAATTCGTTCTACTTTCCCGATCGCCCCGGCCGCGGCCTCGTGCCCGCGAGTGGTCGCTGGACTTCCTCCCCTGGGCCGATCGCGTCCTACCACGCGACTCCAGCAAAGTTCTCGCTTGTTTCGCCCAACGGCCGGCCAATGCTTCTGTCCGCACCCTCTCCGCTGACGCGAGCGACACCGGTACGGTCTTTTGGAGGTGGATAGTGCCGCTCTTTACTTGGGTGCGTGATTGAGTTCTCTGCGGAAGGCGGGAGAAGTCCGGGCGACGCTCGCCCATTGAGTCAGGGGAACAATGCTCGATCGACGCGGGGTACTACGAGCGGGCGCGTACGCGTCCGCCGCCGGCCTGGTCACGGCGCTGACCGGACATGACAACGCGGGGGCGGCGCCGCACGGCCCTTCCGCGCCCACTCCGCAGCCGGCGGTGAATCCGAATTGGCAGCAACTGGAGAAGGCGCTCCAATCCGGCAGCAAACTGTATCTGCCGAAGGCGCAGAATTTCCCGGCACTGGCGCGGCCGTGGAATCTGCGGTACGAGGACAGGAAGCCGATGGGCATCGTGTCCTGCGCCAGCGCGCAGGACGTGCGCACGGCCCTGCTGTGGGCGAAAGAGAACGGAATGCCGCTGGCACCCCGCGCCGGCGGCCACAACTACGCCGGTTACTCGACGACGACGGGCCTGCTGATCAGCGTGCGCCCGATGAGCCAGGTGACCGCGCTGGACGGCAACCGGCTCAGAATCGGCGGCGGCGCCACCAACGGCGACGTCGCCAAGGCCGGGGCCGGGGCCGGGGGGACGAATCTGTACGTCCCCGGCGGGCGCTGCGTCGGGGTCGGCATCGCGGGCCTGACGCTCGGCGGCGGCCTGGGCTTCAACGACCGCAAATGGGGCCTGACGTGCGACAACCTGGTGGAGACCGAGATCGTCCTGGCCGACGGCAGCATCGTTCGCGCGAACCGCGACACGGAGGCCGACCTGTTCTGGGCCTGCCGGGGCGGCGCGGGCGGCAACTTCGGCATCAACACCTCGTTCCTCTTCGACGCCGTCGACGTGTCCCGGAGGACCGCCACGGTCTTCCACTTCACCTTCGGTCCCGGCTCCGGAGAAGAGATCATGAAGATCGTCCAGGAGATGCTCGCCGACGACCGCGGGAACGACCTGGACATCCGGATCGAGTTCGAGAATCCGGGCACCGGGCCCCATGACGTCAACGTCGCCGTCCTCGGCCAGTACCTCGGCGGCGACTCGGCCGTGCGCCGCCGGCTGGATCCGCTTCTCAGGCTGCGGCCCGCCGAGCAGAGCATCGAACAGCTCGGGTTCTGGACGGCGCAGGAGAAGCTGTCGATGGTGTCCGAGCACGAGACCGTGGCCTCCAAGTCGCTCGTGCCCCACACCTGGCTGCCGTCCACGACGGTGAAGGAGATCGTGGACTGGACTCTCAAGTGGAAGCCGTACCGCAGGGGCAACAGCGGTTACGTCACCCTCTTCGCGATGGGCGGCAAGGCCGGTGCGCCCAGCGCGGACGCCACGGCGTTCCCGCACCGCGACGGCAAGTTCGTCATCGACGTCGGCACCTCCTGGACCGACGGGACCACGCACGACGAGGTGCAGCGCCTGCTGGCCCAGACGCGCGGCATTCATGGCCGCCTCAGCGAGGTCCTGAAAACCAACGCGGCCTACGTGAACTTTCCCGACCCGGATCTCACCGACTGGCAGACCGCCTACTACGGGAGCAACTACGGCAGGTTGAGGAAGATCAAGACCCGCAACGACCCGCATCGGATCTTTCGTTACGGCCAGGGAATCGAACCACTGGACCATTCGGAGGCCGGATCATGACGGAGGACACCAGGACCGGCATCACCGGCACCGCTCCGGCGACCGAAGCGGGCGGGCCGGACGGCGACGTCACCGCGAGGCTCCGCCAGGAGATCGCGGAGAGGCTGCAGGACCAGCTCGCCCGGGACCTCATGCCGCAGTGGACGGCTCCGCAGCCGAATCCCGCCGTCTCCTACCACGGCATGACACCCGTGCTGCAGACCAGCCCGACCGACGGGCACGACGGCCGGACACCGGTGGTGGCGGACACCGGCTACTACACCCGTCTGTTCAAGCTGCCCCCGGACGACCACAAGGACCGGGACCTCATTCATCTGGGCGCTCCCTGCGGCCCGATGGACGCCAATCCTCCCAAGGCTCCGGAGGCTTCCGCCGGCGCGGGCAAGGCGGGCGGGACGCCCTGCCTTTCGCCGGGCGCCCCGCTCCAGGGCGCGGACCTGGAGACGGTGCCCGCCGGCTACACCTACTTCGGCCAGTTCCTGGACCACAACATCACCTTCCAGGCCGACGCGACCTTCGATCCGGGCCTCGACCCGGCGAAGAGCCCCAACTACCGCAGCGGGCGCATCAGCCTGGAACACGTGTACGGGCTCGGGCCCCAGACGCAGTCGTTCCAGTACTACGACAACGACAAGGTCGGAAAATTCTGGATCGACCCGGCCCGGACCTACGACGTTCCGCGGAACAAGGAAGACGTTCCGATCATCGCCGACCCCCGCAACGACAACACCGTCATCACCATTCAGTTGCACCTGGCGTTCATGAAGTTCCACAACGCCGTTGTGGACATCGTGAAGGCCAAGGACAAACATGAGAAGGAACTGTTCGCCACCGCCAAGCAGACGGTGGTGTGGCATTACCAGTGGCTGGTGCTCCACGACTGGCTGAGCAAGATCATCCGAAAGGACGTCTTCGACGCCCTCCTGGCCCGCAAAGCGAAGTTCTTCACGCCGGACCCGGGGCCGGTGACGCTTCCGGTGGAGTTCACGGTCGCCGGCTACCGGCTGCACTCCCTGGTCCAGGAACGGTACCGGCTCAACGGCACCAAGGAAGGCCAGCTCTTTCACTTCCGGAAGCCGTTCTCCAAGCTCGCGGAGGACGAAAGGATCGACTGGTCGTACTTCTTCCACACCAAGGACACCAGGAAGCCGCAGTACTCCAAGAAGTTCGACGGCAAGGTCGTCCACACGTTCCTCAACATGCCCGGCCCCATCGACACGCCGATCGAGTGGCTGGAGAACCTCACCGAGTCGATGACGATTCCCGGGTCCAATCCACCTGAGGAGTTCGTCCCGCTCCGTTCGATCGCGGTGCGGAACCTGCTGCGCGGGAAGGCGTTCGGCCTCCCGTCCGGACAGGCCGTGGCGAAAAAGGTGATCGAAGCGTACGGCCTCCGAGAGACCCCTCGCTCGAACAAGGACCTGGGTCTCGACGCCGGTACGTTCGGCGACACGGCTCCACTCTGGTACTACATCATGCGCGAGGGAGCGACCGGAGCCGAGAAGGGCACCACGCTTGGCGTCGTGGGCAGTGTCATCGTCGGCGAAGTCATCTTCGGCCTGCTTCGCGCGGACCCCACGTCCTTCCTGTACCACAACGAACATGATCCGGCGCACCCATGGACGCCGGCCACGAAGTCGGGCCACTTCACCATGGCCGACCTGCTCAAGGTCGCGGGCGTGTGACCCGGATTCACGGGGAGCTCCGCCGACAGTACCGTCAGCCGGTGCTGCCGGCGGTCACGAGCTCGCGGATGTCGTCGGGAAGGGCGTCCTTGACCTTGGTCATCATGCCGCCCTGGGTGGCCTCCCCCACGACCTCCAGGACCACCCGGGCGATGTAGGTGGCCTGGGAGTCGTCGGCGTGCGCGCGGATCGCGACGCGCTCGATGAAGTCGTGGCGGTCGAACCGCTCGCCGGTTCCCGCGCCGCCGAACACCTCGGTCCGCCTCAGGTTCTCGCCGATCTCGCGCGGGAGCTGGGCGGCGAGGTTGTCCGCCAGGCCTTCCGGCAGCCGCTCGCCGAGCGTTTCGAGCGTGGCGCGGCAGGCGGTCTCGGCGTCGCCCCGACTGGGCAGCCGCGCACGCGCCTGGACCTGCCCGATCATCTCATCGTGCTGCATATCGTCCCCCCTGCTACTGGCTTCGCTCTGGACCGCCCTTCCCTGACATTTCGGTGGTATTCGGGACAAACACGTCAAGACTGGGTGAGGCCCGCCCGGCGCAGCGCGGCGCGGATCTTCGCGCCCTCGGGGTCGCCGGCGCGCACGAAGGCGGCCGGGGTGCCGAGCGGCGCGGGGACGGTCAGGCGGACGTCGCGGGTGCGGTCGCCGTAGGCGCGGCCGGTGAAGACGTTGATCCAGCGGCCGGCGGGCAGGTGCACCGCCACGCTGGAAGCGCCCGGCTCCAGCACCGGGGCGACCAGCAGGGACGAGCCGAAGAAGAACTGGTCGCCGGCCGTCGCGGCCGGGCTGTCCGGGTGCACGAGCCAGGTGTGGCGGAGGGCGGGCAGCCCCCGCGCGGCTTCGGCCTCGACGGTCGCGCGGTAGCCGGAGAGCGCGGCGTAGACGCGGCTCGTCCGGGCGAAGGCGGCCCGGCTGTCCGGGGAGTCGTAGACCTGGGCGTTGTCGGACGGCTTGTTGCCCTCGTGCGTACGGAAGAACACCCCGAAGGCCGACAGTTCGGCCCACCGCTTCAGCAGTTCGGCGGAACGGTGGTGGTTGCCCAGCGGGGTGTCGACGGCGGTGTAGCCGCCGATGTCGGTGTGGTTGAGCGTCATGCCGGAGACGCCCGCCGACAGCATCCCGTGGAGCGCGGACGCCAGGCCGTCCTGGGCGTCCCAGCCGACGAGCTGGTCACCGGCCCAGAACAGCGGCGCCTGCGCGGGCGAGCCGGTGTAGGCGGCGCGCATGAAGTACAGGCAGTCGGGTTGCCCGGCCAGCGCGCAGGCGCGGCGGTTGACCTTCGCCCACTCGACCGGCCAGCGGTTGTGCAGCTCGGCCGGGGACCCGGCGTGGAGCCTGGCGTCGAAGGGGAGGGCCTCGCCGAAGTCGGCCATCCAGCCGTCCGCGCCGGCCCCGGCGACCTCGGTCGCGATGGCCCGTGCGTACCACTCGCGGGCGGCGGGATTCGTGAAGTCGACCATCGCGGCGGAGAACTCGCTCTGGTCGAGCATGTACGGCGACCCGTCCGCCTCGGCGACCAGATAACCGCGGTCACGGGCCTCGGCGAACAGGTTGCGGGCCACCCCGCCGGGCTTCTCCGACGGGTCCACCAGGAACGGGTTGACGTAGGTCAGCACCTTGATCCCGCGCCGGTGCAGGTCGTCCACGAGGCCTTCCCAGCCGGGGTAGCGCTCGCGGTCGAGCTGCCACGTCCACCAGAGCCGGTCGCCGAACGACGTGGTGCGCTGCCCGCTCCAGTCCTGGAGCCACACCGCCGAGATCTTCGTGCCGGCGGCGGCCATCCGCTCGACGGTCCGGCGCACCTTCGCGGTGCCGCCCTGGAGACCGAGGACGGCGCCGTCGCGCGTCCAGGCGGGCAGCGCGCCCATCCGCCCGGTCGCGGCGGTGTGCGCGGCGAGGATCTCGGCGGGATCGCGGCCCGTGTACAGCTCGGCCCGCTGCCGCGCCCCCCACGTCTGGACGACGGCCAGCCCGCGCTGCGACAGGTCGAAGACCGAGTAGCGGCTGCCGGAGAGCGCGAATCCCCGGTCGGCGCTGGTGACGTAGAACGGCATCGGCGCGTAGGTGGTGTCCCACGCGCCGCCTTGGCCCGAGACCAGGTCGACCATGGTGGTCAGCGGCTGCCGGCCGCGCCCGATGCCCTGTTCGCGGACCACGATCGGGACCCGGCGTCCGGCCAGGTCGAAGGGGGCGAACTGCTCGCCGAACCCGTGGAACCGCTCGCCCCGCCCGCGCTGTGAGGCCAGCGCCACCGCGTCCGGCGGGCGGTCGACGCCGGCGCCGGTCACCGTGCCGACCTTCAGGTCCACGGCGGCGCGGTTCCCGCCGGACGCCGAGAGCCGCCACTCGTACGGCGCCGTCAGCGGGCCGCCGCGCAGCGTCCCGCTGACCACCACGTCACCGCCCGACCGGGCGACGCGCTCGATGCGCTGATCGGTGAGCCGCCAGGTGACCAGCTCGTTCGGCTTGAACATGCCGGTCCGCTCCCGCCAGGACAGGTGGCCGAGGCCGGCGACGGCGAAGGCGCGTCCGGGCGCCCCGGCCCACACGGTCCGTCCGCCCGAGGTCACCGCCAGGCGGGCGCGGCCGTCCTGGCGTCCCACGGTCACGCGGAACGCGCCCGCGGAGGTCGTTCCCGGCACGCCGGGCGCGAGCGTGAGGGAGCCGGGCGACAGGGTGTCCAGCACGTTCGCCTGCGCGGTCGACGCCGTCAGGGGCAGCACGATGACCGGCAGCAGGGCGACCGCCAGCAGCCTGGAACGCATCTTCATTCACGGCCCCCTTGGACGGCTGAACGCGAGGAGGCGACCTGCGCGTTTGACACTTATACATCGTGTGTCACACCGTCAACAAGACATGATCGCAGCCGAAAACCCCACGTGGCGCGGTGCTCACGTGGGGTGCGCGGGACCGGGAGGTGTCAGCGCAGCTTGATGGCTATGCCCGCCATGCCGAGCTGTTCGCCGGGGGTGAGGCCGTCCGGGTCGACGGGCCCGTCGGGGCGCCACAGGGCCGTGTAGGTGACGCCGGGTTCGACGAGTTCGAAGCCGCGGAACTGGGCCTCGATCTCCGCGGGCGTGCGGGCCCAGCCCTCTTCCAGGTTCTCGCGGGTGATGCGGGCGAGTTCCTGCTGCTGCGGGAGGCCGGTGTCGACCAGGGACGTCATGAACAGGTGGCTGCCGGGGACGAGGACGTCGCGGTAAGCGCCGACCACGTCGTCGACCACGTCCGGGGACAGGTAGTGCAGCATCCCGACCAGCATGATCACCGCGGGGCGGGAGAAGTCGAGGAAGCCCTTCACCTCGGGCGCGGACAGGATCGCCTGCGGGTCGCGGACGTCGCCGGTCATCACCCTGGTGACCTGGTTGCTGGCCAGCAGGGCGCGCCCGTGCACCGACACCAGGGGGTCGATGTCGACGTAGACGACGCGAGCGTCCGGGTTCTCCCGCTGGGCGACCTCGTGGGTGTTCTCGACCGTGGGCAGCCCGCTGCCGAGATCGAGGAACTGGTCCATCCCCGCGTCCCGCGTCAGGTACCGGATGCCCCGGACGAGGACCTTGCGGTTCTCGACCGCCGACTCCCGCAGCCCGGGGATGAACTCGCTCGTCTGGTCGGCCAGGGCGCGGTCCACGGCGAAGTTGTCCTTGCCCCCGAGCAGCGCGTCGTACGCGCGGGCGATGGTGGGCTTGTTGAAGTCCAGCTCGGCCGGAGGCCACTCCGGGGTTTCGTCCGCCATGGTCACCTTGTCCAGGTCGTAGTCCGATACCCGGATCATGGTAATTGAGTTCTAGGTGGTGCGGAGTGCCCTCAGCGACTCCTTCAGGGAACTCACCGTGCCGAAGACGGCCGTGGGCTCGTAGCCGCAGTGGGCCATGCAGTTGGCGCAGCGCGGGTCGCGGCCCCGGCCGTAGGACTCCCAGTCGGTCTCGTCGAGGAGTTCCTGGTAGGTCTGCGCGTAGCCGTCCGACATCAGATAGCAGGGACGCTGCCATCCGAAGAGCGAGTACGACGGGATCGCCCAGGCCGTGCAGGGGAAGTCGACCTTTCCCTCCAGGAAGTCCAGGAAGAGCGGCGAGTGGTTGAGCCGCCACCGTTCCCGGTTTCCGCCGGAGAACGCCTTCCGGAACAGTTCCCGCGTCTCCCGCACGCCGAGGAAATGCTCCTGGTCGGGCGCCTTCTCGTAGGCGTAGCCCGGTGAGATCATCATTTCGTTGACCTTGAGGTCGTCGTTGAGGTAGTCGAGGACCTCGATGACGGTCTGCGGAGTGTCGGTGTTGAAGAACGTCGTGTTGGTGGTGACGCGGAACCCGCGGCGCTGGCATTCGCGGACGGCGGCGACCGCGTCCTCGAAGACGCCCTCCTTGCAGACGGACTCGTCGTGGCGTTCCTGGAGGCCGTCGATGTGCACCGACCACGCGAAGTAGGGCGACGGCTTGAACCTGTCGAGCTTCTTCGGGATCAGCAGCGCGTTCGTGCACAGGAAGACGAACTTCCGGCGCTTGACGAGCTCGCTCACGATCTCGTCGATCTGCGGGTGCATCAGCGGTTCACCGCCCGCGATGGACACCATGGGCGCGCCGCATTCCTCGATGGCGGCGATGGCCTGCTCGACGGGCATGCGTTTCTTCAGAACGTCGGCGGGATGCTGGATCTTGCCGCAGCCGGCGCACGCCAGATTGCAGGCGAACAGCGGCTCCAGCTCGACGATCAGCGGGAACTTCGTCCTGCCGCGCAGCTTGTTGCGGAGGATGTAGCCCCCGATGCGGGCGCTCTGGCGCAGCGGCATGCTCATGATTTCCGAACCTCCTTCGCCCCTCCCAGATAGCGGCCCAGCGCGCTGATCGGGAACACCAGCCGGTAGAGGTGGTAATTGATGTAGAAGTCGCCGGGGAATCCGGTGCCGGTGAAATGCTCCTCATCCCAGTTCCCGTCCGGGCGCTGCCGGTCGACGAGCCACCGGACGCCGCCGTCCACGGCCGCGGAGCGCTCACCGGCGGCGAGCAGCGCCAGCAGCGCCCAGGCGGTCTGGGACGGTGTGGACGCGCCCCGCCCGATCCAGGACGCGTCGTCGTAGGAGCGCAGGTCCTCGCCCCAGCCGCCGTCGTCGTTCTGGTGCCCCTCCAGCCACGCCACGGCGCGGCGGATCGCGGGCTTGCCCGGACGGACACCGGCGGCGATCAGCGCGGGCACCACGCTTCCCGTCCCGTAGACGTGGTTGGCTCCCCAGCGCCCGAACCACGAGCCGTCCGCCTCCTGGGCCTTCAGCAGCCACACCACGGCCCGCTTGACCACGGTCGTCTCCGCGAGCCCCTCCTGGGAGAGCGCTTCCACGACATGGGCGGTGACGTCCGCGGACGGCGGGTCGATGACCGCGCCGAAGTCGCAGAAGGGCAGCTTGGTGCACAGTTCGCGGGTGTTGTCGGCGTCGAACGCGCCGAAGCCGCCGTCACGCGAGGCCATGCCCGCCAGCCAGCCGACCGCGCGCCCGATCGGCTCCTCCGCGCCGGGGAAGCCGGACTTGCGCAGGGCCAGGACCGCCTCGGCGGTGTCGTCGGTGTCGGGATAGTTGTCGTTGTCGAACTCGAAGGCCCAGCCGCCCGGCGGGAGGCCCGGCCGCCGCACCGACCAGTCCCCCGGCCCCCGGATCTCCTCACCGACGACCCATCGGGCGGCGCGCGCCATCGCGGGGTCGTCGCCGGGCAGCCCCACGTCGGCGAGAGCGTTCATGGCAAGGACCGTGTCCCACACCGGCGACTGGCACGCCTCCAGGCGGCGCCCCTTCGCGTCCCGGATCGTGAAACGGTCGAGCCCGGCGAGGCCGCGCGCCATGACCGGGTGGTCGAGGCCGTAGCCGAGCTCGTGCAGGGCCATCAGCGAGTACACCCACGGCGGCTGGATCCCGCCCCAGCAGCCGTCGGCCTCCTGCCGGGCGATGATCCACTCGGCCGCCCGGCGCAGCGCGGCGGTCCGCATCGGGCGCACCGGCCGCCGCTCGTACACGTGCAGGGCGCGGTCGAGCGTGCTGAACACCCGCCCCCATCCCTTCTCGTCCTGCGCCGGGCGGACGCCGGCACGCAGTTCCGGCAGGTCGAACGGCAGACCGCGGACGGGGCGCAGCGACCCGAGCACCGTCAGCGGGACGATCGTCTGCCGCGCCCAGCACGCCCAGTCGTAGACGTTCAGCGGGACGCGGCTCGGCAGGAACATCAGCTCGGGCGGCATGACGGGCAGGTCGTCCCAGGACCACTGCCCGAACAGCGCCAGCCAGATCCGGGTGAACACCCGGCTGCCCTCGATGCCGCCCGCCGCCCGCGCGTACCCGGCGGCGCGCCGCATGTGGCCGGCGTCGGCGGCGTCTCCGGCCAGCCGCAGCGCGACGTACGCCTCGATCGTCGTGGACGGGTCGGGCGGGCCGCCGAAGAAGTTCGCCCACGTCCCGTCGGCGCGCTGCCGCGACCGGATCCAGCGCGCCGCCTCCCGCGTGTCGCCGTCCGCGCGGATGCCGAGGAACTCCCTGAGCAGGAGGTCCTCGGCGTCCATCGTCACGTTCGTCTCCAGCTCCGCCTTCCACCAGCCCTCGGGTGACTGCAGACCGAGCAGGTGGTCGCGGGCCGCCTCGACGGCTGCGGCGGCCGCACCGGTGAGTCCGGAAACTTCGGTCGTGGTCATTCGCGCTCCTTCTCGTCCGCGTTTGAAGAGGGCCGGTGGAGAGGGTTCGTGGAAGGCCGGCCCGTGGAGGGGCCGGCGGGGCTCAGTGGTCCCGGGAGGTGACGAAGAGCGCGATGTCGCGGAACTCGGCGCGGACGTGGTCGTCCATCCCCGCGTCGGCGAGGTACCGCTCGGCCGCCGCGATGCGGCGGTCCGCCTCGGCCGCGGCCCAGTCCCGCCCGCCGGCCGCCTCGACCAGGCGCGCCGTCTCTTCCAGGGCGTCCTCGGACGGCTGTTCCGGGCGCGCGTACAGCTCGGCGAGACGCGCGGACTCAGCGGTTCCGGCGTTCAGCGCGAACACCACCGGGAGGGACTTCTTGCGGGCCCGCAGGTCCGACAGGACCGGTTTGCCGGTGGTGTCCGGGCTCCCCCAGATGCCGAGCAGGTCGTCCACGAGCTGGAACGCCAGCCCCATTTCGGACCCGAACCCCGTCAGCCCGGTGACGAGCCGCGCGGGTCCCTCGCCGAGCATCGCCCCGATCGAGCAGGCGCAGGCGAGCAGCGCGCCGGTCTTGTCCGCCGCCATGGCCAGGCACTCGTCGAGGGTCACGTCGTCGCGCTGCTCGAACCCGAGGTCGAGCGCCTGCCCGGTGATGAGCCGCTGCGTGGCGGCGGTCAGCGCCCGCGCCGCCCAGTGCGCGCCCCGCGTGTGCTCGTCCAGCAGCAGGTTCTCCGACAGCGCCAGCAGCGCGTCCCCGCCGAGGATGGCGGCGGACGGGCCGAACACCGTCCACGCGGCGGGACGGTGCCTGCGCGTCCGGTCGCCGTCCATGATGTCGTCGTGCAGCAGCGAGAACGCGTGCACGAACTCGACGGCGACCGCGCCGGGCAGCGCCGTCTCGTAGGGCGTGCCGGCGGCGCGGGCCGACAGCAGCGCCAGCGCGGGCCGCAGCGCCTTCCCGCCCGCGGCGGCGGGCCGGCCGTCCTGGTCGGTCCAGCCGAGGTGGTAGGCGACGACGCGGCGGGTCCAGGGGTCGAGCCGGTCGGCGGAGGCGCGCATCGCCCGGTCGACCAGTGCGCGCCCGTCGGTGATCGGCGTCGGGACGGCGGTCATCGGCTCACCTCATCCGTATCCGTGCTGGTCTCGTGCGGGCCGGTCGATTGCGGGCCGGTCGATTGCGGGCCGGTCACTTGCGGGCCGGTCTCGTGCAGGTGCCGCCGGACGAGGCGGGCGGCGGTGAGGCCACTGCGCACGGCTCCCTCCATCGTGTCGGGCCAGCCCGTGTCGGTCCACGCGCCGGCGAGGAACAGCCACGGCAGCCGGGTCGCGGACCCGGGACGCAGCGCGCCGCTGCCGGGGCTCTGGCGGAAAGTGGCGTGCCGTTCCCGCGTCACGAAGAAGTCGGTGACGCGGGCGCGGCGGGCGGCCGGGAACAGCCGCTCCAGCGCGGCGAGGTACACCTCCCGCAGCTCCGCGGTCGGCGTGTCGATCCAGCGGTCCGCCGCCGAGACCGAGACGGCGAGGTACTGGCCGCCGGTCAGGCCACTCACCCCGGTCCGGTCGAACACCCACTGGACGGGCGAGCCGACCGCCGCGACGAACGGCTCGGCCATGACGGGCCGGTCGTAGACGACGTGGACGTTGACGATGGGGCTGGCCCCGAGGCCCGCCCACCGCGACCGGTCCGGGCACGCCTCCAGCGGGACGAGCGAGGCCGCCGCCCGGTGCGGCACCGCGACGACGACGGCGTCCGCGGCGGCCGGGGAGCCGTTGACCAGGAGCTTCGGCCCGGCCTCGACCGCCGACACCTTCGCCCCGAGACGGATCCGGCCGCCGTCGCGTTCGATCTTCGCCGCCGCGATCGTGCCGTGCAGGTCGCCGAGCGGGACGGACGCGACGCCGATGTCGGCGGCGTCGGACCGGCCGAGCAGCGCCGTCTGGCACACCATCGCGGCGGGACCGAGCGCGGCGTCGTCCAGCCCGATGTTGAGCGCCGCCGTGACGAACAGCTCCCAGAGCGCCTCCCGGGCGCGTGGCCCCTGGCCGCGGCCGGCGAGCCAGGCGCCCATGGCGAGGCCGTCGAGGGACGGGTCGTCCGGGTCGAGGCGGTCGAGCGCCAGCGAGGCGCGGACGGCGCGCAGCCGGTCGGCGGGTGGGAGCAGCGTGTAGCGGGCGAGGGCGGGCAGGAAGTGCAGCGGGCCGGGCGCTTTGGCGCGGCGGAGCCGTCCGTCCGGGCCGTCCGGGTTCAGGACGCGGACGTCGAAGCGGTCCTGGACGCTGACCCGGTCCAGCGCGTCCAGTCTCTCCAGCAGCCCCCGGTACGCCGTGCAGCAGTTCAGGAAGATGTGCTGGCCGTTGTCGACGGTCAAGCCGTCGCGTTCGAACGAGTGCGTCGCGCCGCCGAGGCGGGGACGCGCCTCGTAAATCGTGGTCCGCACGCCGGTCTCCTGGAGCGCCAGCGCCGCCGTGATCCCCGCGAGGCCGCCACCGACGACGGCGACCTGCCCTTCGCCGTGCCGATGCCCTTCACCGTGGCCTTCACCGGGCCGGGCGGCGCTCACCGGTGCATCCCCGCCATCGCCTTCGCGGAGACGGCGGCCTTCTCCCAGGCCGGCAGGGAGGTGCGCGTCTCCAGCGCGGCGAGGGGGTCGGCCGTGATGCGCTTCAGCAGGCGCCGGTAGATGCCCGCCATGGCCCCGGTGCAGGCGGCGCTGCGGCGGTCGAGCATGGGCAGCAGCTTCAGGCCGGTGCCGTACCACTCCTCGGCCCGGGTCGCCTCGAACCGGACGAGCGAGACCAGCCGTTCGGGCGGGTCGGTCAGCCGGCCCGAGTCGTCCCGGTGCAGCGTGCACCCGAAGCGCGCGAGGTCCTTGGCCGGGAGGTAGACGCGGCCGTTCGCCCCGTCCTCCTTGACGTCCCGCAGGATGTTCGTCAGCTGTAACGCGACGCCGAGCGCGTCGGCGCGCGGCGCCGCCGTGCCCGGGTCGGACGTCCCGAACACGCCGAGGGACAGGCGGCCGACGGTGCCCGCGACGCACCGGCAGTACCAGAGCAGGTCGTCGAAGGTGTCGTAGCCCGCGCCGCGGACGTCGGCCTCGCAGCCGTCGATGAGCTCCCCGAAGGCGTCGAGCGGGATCGGGCGGCGGCGTGCGGCGTCCGCCAGTGCCACCAGCACGGGGTCGGACGGGTGGGCGCCGGGGTCGGCGAGCCGCGCCCGCTCGTCCGCCAGCTTCGCGAGCCGCTCCGGGGCGGGGGCCTCGTGGTCGTCGCCGATGTCGTCGATGCGCCGGGCGAAGGCGTAGACGGCGCTCAGCGCCCGCCGTTTCGGCGCGGGCAGCAGCCGGATCCCGTAGGCGAAGTTGCGCGCCTGCGACCGGACGACGTCCTCGCAGTGCCGGTAGGCACCGGCCGTACCCACGCCGGCCTCGTCCATCTCGTCATCTCCTTCCCAGAGTCCGCGACCACTCGGCCAGCAGCCGCGCTTTCCTCGGTCGTGACGGTGCGCCCAGGACGTCGTAGGCTCCGCGTTCCAGCGCCGACAGGGTGGCGAGGCCGCCGGCGACGTATCCGGCCACGGCGACCCGCGCGAATCCCTGGAGCCGCCCGGTGAGGGCGGAGCCGTCGTCGAGCAGCCGGCGGGCCCGCCGCGCCTGGAGGGCGAGGACGCCCCGCAGCCGGGTCGGGGTGCGGGCGGCCTCCAGATCGCTCTCCTCGCAGCCGAACCGGCGCAGGTCGTCGCCCGGGAGGTAGATCCGGCCGTTGCGGTAGTCCTCGCCGGCGTCCTGGCAGTGCTCGATGATCTGGAGCGCGGTGCACACCCGGTCGGACAGCCCGATCCGGTCCGGGGTGGCCGCGCCGAACACGTGCAGGACGATGTGCCCGACCGGGTCGGCGGACAGCGCGCAGTAGTCGAGCAGCTCGTCGAACGTGCCGTAGCGGGAGACGGCCTGGTCCTGCCGGTTGGCCCGCAGGAGGCGGTGGAACGGCTCCGCCGGGATCGCGCAGCCGGTGACCGTCCGGGCCAGGTTGCGCATCGCCGGAAGCTCCGGCTCCGTGCCCGCGTAGATCCGGCCGAGATCGCGTTCGACGAGGTCGAGCAGCGCCGCCCGCTCGCCGGGCGGGGCCTCGTCGCCGATGTCGTCGACGAGCCGGGCGTAGCCGTACACGTTCAGCAGGTTCGCGCGGTGCCGCGCCGGGAGCAGCCGGGTGGCGACGGGGAAGTTCTCCCGGGCCTGGAGTTCGTCCCTGGACCGGCGTTCCTCGGCCTCGTTGTGCAAACGCTCGCTGACGGACATGGCGTTCCTTCGAGAACGGCGGCGTGAGGCGTCAAGGGTGCCCGGTAACCGGAAGATCGACCGGTAAACATGGGCGCCGCGGGAGCCCTCTGTGGCGTACGTCCCCGCACCACCGGGCGAACCCTCCAGAATTACCGGCATTTATCCGGTTAGGCCGGAAGTGGTCAGCCAGGAATATATGATCGCCGCGGCATCCGGAACGGTCAGGGAACGGCCGGGGAAGGGTCAGTACGTGCCGAGGATCCCGGCGAGGATCTGCGGGGTGTGCTCGGGCGGCGCGGCCTCGGTCACCAGCGTGTTGAAGACGTGCCAGTGCCGTTCGATCTCCGGCCTGCGGCTCGGGTAAACGGCGCTGTTGGCCCGCTCCAGGTACACCATGTCGGACAGGCCCTGCTGCGGGAACCGGACGAGGGTGAGGGGCCCGTCGCCGGCGACCCGCCCGCAGATCCCGAACGGCGCGATCTGCACGGTGACGTTCGGGCGCCTGCACAACTCGACGATGTGCCGGATCTGGGCCCGCATCGTCTCCGGTTCGCCGATCGGGCGCCACAGCGCCGCCTCGTCGAGCACCACCCACAGGTTCAGCGGACGCGGGCGGCGGCGCAGGACCCGCTGGCGCCGCATCCGGAACTCGACGCGCCGCTCGATCTCCGGTGCCGGGTAGATGCGGCGGATCAGCGCGCGGGCGTAGTCCTCGCACTGCAGCAGGCCGGGGACGAACTGGGCCTCGAACGTGCGGACCAGCTTGGCCGACTGCTCCGCGCTGAGGTAGGGCCGCACCCACGGCGGGACGATGTCGCCGTCGCCGTACCACCACGGCCGCCCGGTCGTCTGCCCGGCGAGGGCGAGCAGGGTCGCGCGCTCGCCGTCGTCCACGCCGTAGAGGGTGAGGAGCGCGCCGATGTCGCCGGGCCTGCATCCCGAGCGTCCCAGCTCCAGCCTGGAGATCTTGGACGTGGACGAGCCGATCGTCCGGGCCGCCTCCGGCCGGCCGACCCGGGCGGCCTCGCGCAGCGCCCGGAGCCGCCGGGCCAGCAGCATGCGGGGGACGAGCGGGTCACCCTGCGCGTCTATGGAATGTCTTCTGCCGGTGGTCGTGATGGAGGCCAACAGGGGCTCCTCATCGGGACAGGCGTGGACGAACGGCTCACTATACCTTTACACAACGCGTCGGGCGCCGAACGGTGAGCAACGTTCGGTCGGCCCCGGCTTCGCCACCGCCGGGGCCCGTCAGTCCTTCTCCGGAAGGAGTGGCTCTGAGTCAGGGTTTACGGGCCACCCCGCAGAGCGTCGGCAGCACCTCGACGTCACCGGCCTCCGGGCGCCACGCATTGGCGGTCACGAGCCCCGGCTCCTCCACTTCCAGGCCGTCGAAGTAGCCGCTGATGAACTCGCGGGTGCGCAGCCGGAACGGGATGGCGCCGGTGGCGTCGTAGGCGCGCTGCGCGGCGTTGAAGTCCTCGTCGTTGTCGGTGCAGTCGTCCAGGATGAGGTAGCTGCCGGACGGGAGGCCGGCCACCAGCCCGTGCGCGACCCGCATCGCCTCGTCGGGATCGACGATGTGCCCCATCACGTTGACCAGGAGCAGCGCGACGGGCTGCGAGAGGTCGAGGGTCTCGGCCGCCTTGTCCAGGATCGTCTTGGGATCGTGCAGGTCGCAGTCGATGTAGGCGGTGCGCCCCTCGGGGGTGCTGGTCAGCAGTGCGCGCGCGTGCGCGAGGACGAGGGGGTCGTTGTCGACGTAGACGACCTTCGCGTCGGGGGCGGCGCGCTGGGCGATCTCATGCGTGTTGTCCACGGTGGGCAGGCCGGTCCCGCAGTCCATGAACTGGCGGATACCGCGTTCGTGGATCAGGAACCTGATCGCGCGGTCCATGAAGTAGCGGCCGGCGCGGGCGAGCGGCACGATGCCGGAGTACAGCGATTTGTACTGGTCACCGGCCATCCGGTCGATCTCGTAGTTGTCGGTGCCGCCGAGCCAGTAATTCCAGATCCGGGCCGATTGCGGAACGTCAGTATTGATCTTCGTCTCCGACCCTGCCTCCGGGCCGGGGGGGGCATCCGTCATCGGTCTGACGCTCCTTTCGGGGGACGGCTCGTCTCTACGGGCAAACTTAGCGCCGCACCTCCGGGGGCGGCCAGAAACACGGAATTCGGCCATGACCGCATTTCCTTTGAGGACATTGACGAATACGCAGCGTGGGCATGACTCCGAGGTTGGCGTGACGACCGTGACCAGGGGGAGTCCGGGGAAAGTCCCGGATGCCGCGGCGCGGGCCGGCGGCGGGCCGGAATGGAACGATCACTTACGGACGCGCCAGGATGCCATCACCGGTCCGCACTGCCTTCACACCTCACCGGCCAGGTGATTCCCGTCGGAATAATTCCGACATCTTTCGCAATTGCCTACCGAGCGCGCACGGGGTCAGCGGGCGGCCCACACCGCGATCGCGAGCGCCACCCGGTCCTCGAACTGGAGCGGGTTGCGGCCCGTGAGCCTCTCGATCCGGGCCAGCCGGTGGCGGAGCGTGTTCGGATGCAGGAACAGCGCGCGGGACGTGGCGCCGACCGCGCCTCCCATGTCGAGGAACGTGCGGAGCGTCTCGGTGAGGCGCGTCCCGTGCGCGCTGTCGTACTCGCTCAGCGGGCGGGCGATCTGGTCGGCGAACGGCGCGAGCTGCTCCTGCGTGAGGCGGCCGAGCAGGGCCGGGAAGGTCGCCAGGTCGGAGGCGTGGACGACGCCGCCGGTGCGGCGCGCGACGTCCAGCGCGGCCAGGCTCTCGCTCAGCGACAGCGGCAGGTGGTCCAGGGCGCCGGGGCTGCCGATGCCGGCCGGCTCGGCCCACGCGTGGGCGTCGTTGCTGATCAGGATGCCCGTGTCGCCGTCCACCCCGAGCAGGCCCGGAAGGTCGCCCTCGGGGACGTCCATCGCGATCGCCAGCAGCGACGCGTGGTCGAGCCCGGTCTCGTCGATCCAGGGGCGGAGCACCTCGGCGGACGCGAGCCCCTCCCGGACCATCCGCAGCAGCCGCCCGGTCTCCTCGCGCTCGTGCCGCTCGTCCCGGGAGGAGGCGAGCCGTTCGGCGAACCACTCGGTGAAGCTCAGGAACGGGACCTCGGGCGGGACCTCCATCAGCGGCAGGCCGAGGCGGTCGCAGACCTGGCACAGGGCGTCGGGCGCCTCGTCCGTCACGTCCCCGACGCCGTAGCCGATCGCGCTGGCGCGGCTGGCCTTGACCGACCCGGCGAACGCGGTGCACGCCTCCGGGTCCCGCAGCGACGCGCCGACCGTCAGGACGACCTCATGGCCTCGCAGGTAGGGGCCGGGGTCGAGCAGCTCCGTGGAGTGGGCCCAGCGGATCGGCCGCTCCAGCCCGTCCTCCCCGGCGACCAGGCGCAGCCGGAAGCGCGGCACCTCGAGGAGCTGCCGGACGGTGAGGCGCAGCACCGCGGGATCGCTGGTCACGGCCTCAGCCTCTCACCCCGGGAGGCGGTCGGCCCATGATCGTGACCGTGATTTTGGAGAAGAGCACGACAGACCGGGCGTGCCGCGGTGCATTTGGCCAAGAAATCGCCATGACCCTTGTCACCTGGGGTTATGCCGGGTTTGCCTGAAGGCCTGTTCCGCGACCTGTTCGGAGGTTCGATGCGGGAACGAGTCGCCCTCGTCACCGGCGCGGCGAGCGGGATCGGCGCCGCGATGGTGCGCGAGCTGGCGGGGCGCGGCTGGACGACGGCCGCCCTGGACCTCAGCCCGGCCGAGGACGCCTCCCACTCGGTGGGGGTGGACGTATCCGATCCGGCGCAGGTGCGGGCGGCGGTCCGGCGGATCGAGCGCGAGCTGGGGCCGATCGAGGCGGCGCTGTGCGCGGCCGGGCACTACACGATCGTCCCGGTGTCCGACATCGCCTGGCCGGACTGGCAGCGGATGCTGCGCGTGCACCTCGGCGGGGTGGTGAACGTGTGCAAGGCCGTCACGCCGGGGATGGTGGAACGCGGCCGCGGCAGCGTCGTCGCGGTCACCTCGGAGCTGGCGATCGGCGGCGGGAACGCCGAGGCCCACTACGCGGCGGCCAAGGGCGCGGTGATCGGGTTCGTCCGGTCGCTGGCGGCCGAGCTGGCGCCGTCCGGCGTGCGGGTGAACGCGGTGGCGCCCGGACCGACCGACACGCCGCTGCTGCCGGCCGACTCGCCCTGGCGCAGGACCGCCTACCTCCAAGGCCTCCCGGCCGGGCGGCTGACGGCCCCCGAGGAGGTCGCGCTCGCCGCCGCCTTCCTGGTCGAGGACGCGACGTTCTGCGCCGGCGAGATCCTGTCCCCCAACGCCGGGGCGGTGATCTAGGTGACGGTCGCGCTGATCACCGGGGCCGGCGGCGGCCTGGGCACCGCGATCGCGCGGCGGCTCGCGGCGGGCGGCCACCTCGTCGCCCTCAACGACCACCCGGACCGGGACGTGACCGGCCTCGCCGCCGAGCTCGGCGGGGTCGCGGCGCCGGCGGACGTCTCCGACCCCGAGGCCGTCGAGTCGATGGTCACCGGCATCGAGCGGCATACCGGCGAGCATGTCGGGATCCTCGTCGCCGGGGCCGCGTACATGACGATGTCGCCGTTCGCCGAGCACGACCTGGACGACTGGTGGCGGATCGTCGACGTCAACCTCGGCGGGACGTTCGCGTGCGCGCAGACCGTGCTGCCCGGGATGGTCGAGCGCGGCGGCGGCCGGATGGTGCTGGTCTCGTCCGAGTGGGGGCTGATCGGGTGGCCGGACGCGACCGCCTACTCGGCGTCCAAGGCCGGGATGATCGCGCTCACCAAGTCGCTGGGCCGGGAGCTGGGGCCGCTCGGCATCGCGGTGAACGCCGTCGCGCCGAGCGTGATCGACACCCCCCAGCTGGAAGTGGACGCGAAGGCCGCCGGGGTCACCGTCGAGGAGATCCGCGACCGGTACGCCGAGCGGGTGCCGTTCGGCCGCATCGCCTCGGCCGAGGAGGTCGCCGAGTCGGTCGCGTTCCTCGCCGATCCCCGGCTCCCCACGCTCATCGGCCAGATCCTGCACGTCAACGGCGGTACCACGAGGTCCCGCGCGTGAACTCCCCGGAAAGGAACCCGATGGAGCCGGTCGACCACGACCCGGGAGAGCGGGGCCCGGTAGAGCACGACCCGGCGGCGCCGGGCCCGGCCGCACAGGGGCCGGTCGGGCAGGAGCCGGTCGGACAGGGGCCGACCGGACAGGGGCCGACCGGGCAAGGGCCGGTCGGGCAGGTGAACGCGCTGGAGATACCGCGGTTCGCCGGTCCGACGACGTTCGCCCGCCTCCCCCGCCGCGCCGACGTGCCCGGCTACGACGTCGCCGTGGTCGGAGTCCCGTTCGACAGCGGCGTCTCGTACCGTCCGGGGGCGCGGTTCGGGCCGGCGGCGGTGCGGCAGGGGTCGCGGCTCCTCAAGCCCTACAACCCGGCGCTGGACGTGCTGCCGTTCGCGTCACAGCAGGTGGTGGACGCCGGGGACCTCGCCTGCAACCCGTTCGACATCGGCACGGCGATCAGGCAGGTCGAGGCGGGGCTGCGGGAGCTGACCGGGGACGGCGGCCGGGCCGTCACGATCGGCGGCGACCACACGATCGCGCTCCCCGCGCTGCGGGCCGCGCACGCGCTGCACGGCCCGATCGCCCTCGTCCACTTCGACGCGCACCTCGACACCTGGGACACCTACTTCGGCGAGCCGTACACGCACGGCACCCCGTTCCGCCGCGCCGCCGAGGAGGGGCTGCTGATGCGGGACGCGAGCGCGCACGTCGGCATCCGCGGCCCGCTCTACGACCCGATGGACCTCGTGGACGACGCCAGGTTCGGATTCACCATCGTGCACTGCGCCGAACTCGACGGCATCGGCGCGCGGGGCGTCGCCGAGCGGGTGCGGGCCAGGGTCCAGGACGCGCCGGTCTACCTGTCGGTCGACATCGACGTCCTCGACCCCGCGTACGCGCCGGGCACCGGGACGCCCGACAGCGGCGGCATGACCAGCCGGGAGCTCCTCGGCACCCTGCGCGGGCTGGCCGGGCTGAACATCGTCGGCGCGGACGTGGTGGAGGTCGCGCCCGCCTACGACCACGCCGAGATCACCTCCATCGCCGCCGCCACGGTGATCTACGAGATCCTGGGGCTGCTGGCGAAGGGCCGGGCGTGACGGGCGCGATGCGCCCCGCCGATCCGGTCCGCTGGCCGGGCACGGCGACGTCGGCGGCGGCGTTCTGCTTCGACGTGGACGGGGAGTCGGCCGTCCTGAGCGTCCAGCCGCGGGCGGCGGAGCGGTTGAGCGTGCTGAGCCACCAGGTGTACGGGCCGCTCACCGGGCTGCCGCGCCTGCTGCGGATCCTCGCCCGGCACGGCGTCCGGTCGACGTTCTTCGTCCCCGGCCACACCGCGCACCGCCATCCGGACGCCGTCCGCGCGATCGTCGACGGCGGCCACGAGATCGCGCACCACGGCTACCTGCACGAGCCGCTGGCCGGGCCGGACGGTGCCGTCGACGAGCGGACGGAGGCGGAGATCCTCGACCGGGGCCTGGCCGCCCTGGAGGAGGTCGCCGGCGTCCGCCCGGACGGGTACCGGGCGCCGATGTGGGAGCTGACCCACGCCTCGCCGCGGCTGCTGGCCGAGCGCGGTTTCCTGTACGACTCCAGCCTGATGGACGCCGACGTCCCCTACGAGCTGGACACCGGGACGGGCACGTCCATCGTCGAGATCCCCGTCCACTGGGGCCTGGACGACTGGGAGCAGTACTGCTACCTGCCGGACATCTCCGGGACCGGCCTGATCGAGAACCCGTTCAAGGCCGTGGAGATGTGGCGGGCCGAGTTCGAGGCGATGCGCGACGACCACGGCTGCTTCGTCCTGACCGCGCACCCGTTCCTTTCGGGACGTCCCGGACGCGCCGCCGCGCTGGACGGGCTGATCGAGCACGTCGCGTCCCGTCCGGACGTGTGGCTGGCCCCGCTCGGCGAGATCGCCCGGCATGTCCGCTCGCTGGGCCTGCCGCCCCGCGCGATCCCGCGCCCCGAGGTTCTCCCCGGCCCGCATCGCCTCCCGCCGCACGCCTCGTCCGACCCCCGGGACAACGAAAGCGAAGACACGCGATGACCTCGTCCAGCACGGGTACCGGCAAGGCGCCGGCGCCCTCCGAACACCCGCACACGCTTCGCAAGGGCTTCAACCTGCGTTCGGCGACCGCGCTCGCGTTCGCCGACGTCTCCCCCATCGTCGCGCTGTACGCGATCTTCACGCTGGGCCTGCTCGCGGCCGGGCCCGCGTTCTGGTGGGCGTTCCCGATCGTCCTCGGCGGGCAGCTGCTGGTCGCCTGCGTGTTCGGCGAGCTGGCGTCCCGCTGGCCGTACGAGGGCAGCGTCTACCAGTGGGCCCGGCACGTCCGCGGTCCGGGCGCGGGCTGGTTCGCCGCGTGGGCCTACATGTGGGGCCTCACGATCGCGCTGTCGACGCTGTCGTACGGCGCGGCGGGCTTCCTGCTCCAGGCGGCCGGGGTGGACGCCCCCGGCGAGGCCGCCACGATGGGCACGGCGCTGGCGATCCTCGCGCTCGGGAGCCTCGCCAACATCGTCGGCCGCCGGACGCTGAAGATCCTCGTCATGGCGAGCCTGATCTGCGAGGTGGTCGCGTCCGTGGGGCTCGGCACCGTCCTCCTGCTCTTCTACCGGGAGCAGTCGTTCGGCGTCCTGTTCGAGGGCGCCGGGGCGGTCTCCGGCGGGGCGTGGCTCGCCGGCCCGATGCTCGCCGCCGCGGCGTTCGTCGGCTGGTCGTTCGTGGGCTTCGAGTCGGCGGGCTCCATCGCCGAGGAGGTCGAGAACCCCGAGCGGGACGTGCCCAAGGCGCTGATCTTCTCGCTGCTGGCCGTCGGGATCGTCGTGATGTACTCGGCGGCCGGGCTGATCCTCGCGATCCCCGACCTGCCGCAGGCCATGTCGGGGAGCATCGCGGACCCGGTGAGCAGCACGCTGGTGTTCCACTTCGGCTCGTCGATCGGGCGGCCGCTGCTGGTGATCTTCGTGATCGGCTTCCTGGCGAGCTTCCTCGCCGTCCAGGCCGCGGTGTCCCGGGTGATCTGGGCGTCGGCACGGGACCGGGCGCTGCCCGGCTCGGGCGTCCTCGGGCGGCTGGCCGGGGCGGAGCGGCTGCCCGTCCCCGCGATCCTGCTGACCGCCGCCGGCGCCGCCTTCTTCGTCCTGCTGTCCGGCTCGACGCTGTACTCGGTGCTGGTCAACTTCACGACGATCGGCTTCTACATCGCGTTCGGGCTGCCGGTGTGGGGCGCCGCGCTCCTGCACCTGCGCGGCGGATGGCGCCCCGGATCGTTCAGCCTCGGCCGCTTCAGCGCCCCGGTGACCTACGTCGCGGCGGTGTGGCTGGCCGTCCAGACGATCAACATCATCTGGCCGCGCGACACCGGCGACGCCTGGTACATCGAGTGGAGCATGGTCATCACGCTCACGGCCGTGGGCCTCGCCGGCGCGGCCCTCTACCTCGGCTACGCCCGGCACCGGATCGGCCCCGCCTTCGGCGAGACGAAGCAGCCCTCCGGCAATTGACGGGAGCCATCTGCCGGACCTGGAACACTTCGCCCATGAAGGTCGAGGAGGCGGTCCGGCGGATGGGGCTGGCGGACGACTACCGGGACCCGCAATGGAGCACGGCGGTCAAGGTGACCGACCGGGTCGTCCAGAAGGCGGACCCCGGGTGGCTCGAAGAACTGCTCTTCGCGCTGCTGCGCGCGGAGCGGCCGACCTACCCGATGCGCTACGCCTTCCAGGTCGCGCTCCAGCGGCTGGCGACCGCGCCCGGCGACGCGGACCGGGTCACGACCGTCCGCCTGATCGCCGAGGAGGGCCGCCGGTGGACCGATGTCCGCTACGAACCCGCCGACGTCGCCGAGTGGCTGGCGAGCGCGCAGCCCCTCGGCCACCTCCTCGCGGTGTTCAAGACCGCGGAGGCGTCGGACGAGCTCGCCGCCTGCCTGCTGCACGAGACCGTGCTGCGCCACGACGCTCCCGCGGCGGCCGGGTTCGCCGAACGGCTCCGCGCCGCCGGGCATCCCCTCGGCAACCTGCCGCTCCGGCGCGCCCCCTCCGAGCAGAAGCTCGGGATGCCCTGGTATCCCGGCCTCCCGAAGCCCGACTGGCCCGCTCCCGACAAGGGCGGGCCTCCGGTGCCGGGGCCACGCGACGCCGGTGTGACGGCGACGGAGCTCGACTGGCCGGACGCCAGGCGGGCGCTGAGCGCGCACCGCGCCTGGGTCATGGCCGACAGCGAGTGCACGGAGGCCAGGCTCTTCCTGCTGGACCGGCCGATCCCGCCCGCCGACTTCGGCGCCTCGGTGCTGGCCGCCCTCCCCGCGGAGAGCGTCGGCGGCACCCTGGACGGGCCGCACAGGGTGAAGGCACGCGCCGTCCTGCGAAAGCTCCTCGGCGGCGCGTCCGGCGGCAGCGCCTACGGCGCCGGCATGAAGGCCGCCTACGGACGCAATGCGGCCTGGGAGGCGCTGGCCGCCCTGACCGGGACGGGGGACGGCGACATCCCGGCCACCGAGGAGGCGGCCGCCCAGTGCACCTGGCTCTTCTTCACCTCGGACTGGCATTTCCAGATCGTCCCTCCGCTGGACGTGGGCATAGCCGTCCTGCGCCCCGACGGCCGGACGGTCGCAATCCTCGCCGCCACCGACGCGGACTGACCGGCAGCCCGGCCCCGCGTGCTATTCGCGGGTGTTTATGGTGTCGGCGGGGCGGGCGGCCATGGCGAGGCGGGCGGGCAGGGCCGTCGCCACCGCGGCGAGGACGCCGCCCAGGGCGAGGACGCCCAGGTGGCCGAGCGGCGGGACATGCGGTGCGCCGCCGGTCATCCCGCTGCTGAACGCGGTGAGCGTGATCAGGGCGATCGCGGTGCCGAGGGCGGCGGCGACGCCCACGATGGCGAGGGTCTCCCAGCCGAGCATCCGCATGACCTGGCGGCGGGTCGTCCCGACGAGGCGCAGCAGCGCGAGCTCGCTGGCGCGGCCGGAGGTCGACATCGCGAGGGTGTTCACGACGGCGATCGCGGTGAAGGCGATGATCAGTCCCATGGCGACGTAGTTGACCTCGGCGTTCGTGGTCGCCCGGTCCTCGGCGAGCGTGGCCGCGTCGGTCGTGGGCAGGCCCTCGGGAGGCGTGCCCGCGATCAGCAGGGTGCCGCGCGGGTCGTCGACGTGGGCGGCGAGCAGGTCACGGGAGACGGTGAGGTCTCCGAAGCCGAGCCCGCGCTCGTAGACGGCGATCACCTTGGGCTCGATCGGGGTGCCGTCGCCGAGGGCGAGGCTCAGCGTGTCGCCCGGCCGGACGTCCAGTCGATCTGCGGCGGTGGTGCTCACGGCGATGGTGGAGGAGCCGAGGTCCTTGAGCGAGCCGTCGCGGACGTCCAGGTCCATGGTGCGGTTCAGGCCGTCGCGCGTGACGCCCTGGATGCCGTAGTTCTCCAGGTCCACGCGGACGGTGCTCCGCAGAACCTCGGTCGCGGCGGTCACGCCCGGCGCCCGGCGGATCTCCTCGGCCGTGCCGTGCGGGACCTTGGGGCCCATGACGTGCCCGGCGATCGTGCCCTCGCTCGCCTGGCTCGTCGCGGCGTGGCCCATGGTCGTCTGCACGAACAGGATGGTCGCGGTCAGGCCCATCATCAGCGTCAGCGGCGTGACGATCGCCGCGACACGACGGGCGCCGGTGCCGAGGTTCGCGGCGGCGAGATGCCCGCCGACGCGGGAGAGCCGCAGCGGCACGGACAGCACGGCGACCGCGGCGCGGGCGATGACCGGGCCGAGCAGCGCCACCGCGACCGTCCAGACGATCGCGGTCAGCATCGTGACCGGGCTGGACGCCGCCTCGGTGCTCAGGCCCGACAGCACGATCGTCAGGACGACCGCGCCGGCGGTGACCGCGAGACCGGCCAGGACCCGCACGACGCCGCGCCCACCGCCCCGGCCCGGGGCCGCGTCGCCGAGCGCCTCGACGGGACGGATCCGGGCGGTGCGCCGCGCGGTGATCCGGGCGGCGGCGAACGCGGCGACGACGGCGGCGAGCGTGGCGGCCAGCGGCGGGAACGGGCCGGCGACCAGGTCCAGGTTCGGCGGCAGCGCCCCGAGGCCGCGGAACCGGTCCCGCAGCCAGAAGGCCAGCGGCAGCCCGGCCGCCGCGCCGAGCGGCCCCGCCACGAACCCGACCAGCAGGGCCTCCCGCCCGATCATCCGGCGGACCTGGCGCGGTGTGGCGGCGACGGCCCGCAGCAGCGCGATCTCCCGCTCCCGCTGCTGCACCGACAGCGCGAACGTCCCGGACACGACGAGGATCGCGACCAGCAGCGCCGTCCCGCCGAGCGCGCCGCCCATGCTGATCAGCTTGATCCGGGACTTCTCCGCGCCGAGGAACTCCGCCTTGCCCCGGTCCTCGCCGGTGTGGACGGTGGCCTTCGTGCCGCCCACGGCGTCCTCGACCGCCTTCACCGGGCCGTGCGCGCCGATGGCGGTGACCATGCCGGCCCGTCCGGACAGCCGCTCGGCCTCGGCGGTGGAGAAGAACACGGCGGTCTGGTGCTCAAGGGACTGCTTGGTGACGCCTGCGACGCGGTAGGTGCCGGGGGCGGCGGAGGTGACCTTCACCGCCGACCCCGGACGGAGGCCGTTGGCGCGGGCCGTCGCGGCGTCGATGACGATCTCGTCGGACGCGGTCGGGGCACGTCCCTGGTGGATGGTGAAAGGCGTGAGGGCGGCGGACTCCCACCCGTGGCCCCACGACTCGCGGCCGCCGCCGCCCGAGCCGCCGATCTCTGCGGGGAAGGAAACCTCGGTGATCACGTTCCGCACGCCGTCCGCGTTCCGGACCTCGTCCGCGACGGACGCCGGCAGCCACGCGCGCTCAGCGATCGCCTTCGCCTTGTGCTTCTGCTTCCCCTCCTTCTTCTCGATCGTCTTGTGGACGAACTGGTCGCCGGTGACCACGACCGGGGCGCCCGCGTACCGTTCGGGCGCGACCGACCCGCGCAGTCCCGTGTCGAGCAGGACGCCGCAGGCGCAGACCAGCGCCGCCGCGCACAGCAGCGCGACGAACGCGCCCGCGAAACCGGCCTTGCGGTGCCGCAGCGTGCTGAGAACGAGCCAGAGCATCATTTCCACGCTCCCAACCGGGTCATGCGGGCGGCGACCTTGTCGCTGGACGGCGCGTTCATCCGGTCGACGATGCGTCCGTCGGCGAGGAACAGCACCGTGTCGGCGTACGAGGCGGCGACCGGGTCGTGCGTGACCATCACGACCGTCTGGCCCATGGCGTCGACCGCCTCCCGCAGGAGGGCGAGGACGTCGCGGGCCGTCATCGTGTCGAGCGCACCGGTCGGCTCGTCCCCGAACACCACCTCCGGGCGCGTCACCAGCGCGCGGGCGATCGCGACCCGCTGCTGCTGTCCCCCGGACAGCTGCGCCGGCCGGTGACCGGCACGGTCGGCCAGCCCGACACGGGCGATCACCTCCGCCAGCCACGCCTTGTCCACGCCGGTTCGCGAGAGCCGCAGCGGCAGCGTGATGTTCTGCTCCACCGTCAGCGACGACACCAGGTTGAACGCCTGGAAAACGAACCCGACCCGCTCCCTGCGCAGTTCGGTCAGCTTCGTCTCGTTCATCGAGGACAGGTCCGTGTCGCCCAGCCGCACCTTGCCGGACGTCGGCGTGTCCAGCCCGGCGGCGCAGTGCAGGAACGTGCTCTTACCCGAACCGGACGGCCCCATGACGGCCGTGAAACGCCCCCGCCGGACCGCCGTCGTCACCTCCCGCAACGCGGCGACCGCCCCCCTGCCCCGTCCGTAGACCTTGCTGACCTTCTCCATGCGCACGGCGTCGTCCACACCGGCGCCGATCATGTCGATGTCTGTGCTGTTCATGCCTGCAAGTCTTCTGAACTGGGCGTTCACGGACCAGAGACGTGATCACCGGTCATATGTGATCTCGTCATGGGTGCGGCCGTGACGGGGTCCCGGCGGCGCGCCGCCGCTGGTAGACATAAGGGGTGCTCAAGGTTCTCCTGGCCGACGACCACCACGTCGTCCGCGGCGCCCTCGCCGCCCTGCTGAACCTGGAACCCGGCCTGACCGTGGTCGCCGAGGTGGATCGCGGTGACCAGGTGCTGCCCGCCGCCCGGACGGCCCGTCCCGACGTCGCCGTCCTCGACATCGACATGCCCGGCCTGGACGGGCTCGCCGCGGCCGCCGCGCTCCACGACGCCATGCCGGACGTCGCGACGCTGATCCTCACCGGCCACGGCAAGCCCGGACATCTGCGCCGCGCTCTGACGGCCGGCGTCCGGGGCTTCCTGCTGAAGACCGCGCCTCCGGAGGAACTGGCCACCGCCATCGGCAAGGTCGCCGCGGGTGAGCGCGTCCTCGATCCCAACCTCGCCCTCACCGCGTGGGACCACGCCGACAACCCGCTCACCCCGCGCGAGACCGACGTGCTGCGCGTCGCCGCCGAGGGGGCGGAGGCACCGGAGATCGCCGAGCGCCTGCACCTGTCCGCCGGGACGGTGCGCAACTACCTGACCGCCGTCGTCACCAAGCTCAACGCCCGCAACCGCACCGACGCCGCCCGCATCGCCCGCGAAGCCGGCTGGCTCTAACCGACCCTCGCCTCCAGCCGGAACCGCCCCTCGCCGTCGGCGCGGGCGGTGAGGGTTCCCCCGAACGCGGCGAGCCGCGTCGTCAGGTTCCCGATTCCCGAGCCGGGAGGTGTGGGGGGCGCCTGCGGGTCGAGCCCGTCGTTCTCCACGACCAGCCACACGGCGTCACCGTCCCGCCAGGTCCGGATGGTGCAGCCGGTCGCGGCACTGTGCCGGAGCACGTTCGTGACCGCCTCGCGCACCACGATGCCGAGTACCGCCGACACACGCTCGTCCAGAACCGCGTCGTCCCCGACCGCGTGGCCCAGTTCGGTTTCGACTTCGACGCCCGCCGCCGTGAGCACCGACCGGGCGGATGCCACCTCGCCGTCCAGCGACAGCTCGGCGTCGCCACCGGTCGCGGTCCGCAGGTCCCGGCGGGCCTGCTCCGCCATGTCGACGACCTCCTCAAGCTCCCTGCGGGCGCGTCCCGGGTCGGCGTCCGCGAGCCGCCGCGCCAACTCGCATTTCAGCAGGATCGCCGCGAGGCTGTGCCCGAGCAGGTCGTGCAGGTCCCGCGCCGCCCGCAGCCGCTCCTGGACGGTCGCCGCCCGCGCCAGTTCCTCACCCGCCAGCTGCAGGTCCCGCACCAGCCTCGCCAGCCGGACGAGCCCGTACACGACGAGCCCCGTCACCAGCGTGCTGACCACATGGTTGACGAGGTCCGCCGGTCCCAGGCCCAGGATCCCGGCGGCGACGCCGACCCCGGCCATCGTCGCCGCCACCAGCGGAAAAGCGATCCGCTTCGGCAGCCCGACCAGGAAAGTCCCGGCGAGGAAGCCGGAGAGGCCCAGCGACGCCTTCCCGAACACCGCTACGGAGGCGACGCACACCACCGCGAGGACCGGCGGCCACCATCGGGGGCGGCCGGTGCCCGCCCAGATCAGCTGGACCACCGAGATCGCCGCCAATCCGGCGGCGGCGCCCGCCCATAGCGGCCCCCACGGAAGCAGCAGCAGCCCCTTCACGGAGAACCCCGCCAGCACCGCCGCCAGCAAGGTGAGCGACAGCCGGTACGCCGTCCGGTCGGGCAGGCTCACGACCCGCTCCCCGGCGTCCACGCCCGCCTCCACCACGAACCGGCCGTCATCCTCCAGCCGTGTGGAGAAGGACCCGCCCGCGTCTCGAACCCGCTCCGCCGCCCTCTCCAGTTCGTCCTCGCCCCGCGCGGCCGTCCGGACGCCGTCGTTGACCACGCGCAGCCGCACGACGCCTCCGCTCTCGGACGTCTCGATCAGGCAGGTACGCGCCGACCCCTCGCGGACCACGTCCGTGACGGCCTCCCGCAGCACCAGCGCCAGCAGCGACCCCGCCGGGCCGAGGGGCTCGCGGTGCCCGCTGCGCACCTCCGCCTCGACGCCCGCCGCCTCCAGCAGGGCCCGTGCGGCCGCCGCCTCCGGTGCCAGCGACATGCTCCGGAAGTCCGACGCCGCGGCCCGCGCGTCGTTCAGCGACCGCCGCGCCACCGCCAGCACGTCCCCGATCGCCCCGGAACCGGACGGGGGCAGCCCGAGCGCGCGGCGGCTCCCCTGCGAGATCGCCGCGAGCCCGTCCCCGAGGCCCCGGTTCAGCTCCGCCGCGATCCGCAGCCGCTCCCGCTCGACCGCCGCCACGGCGAGCGGCAGCCGCGCCGCCGCCGCGTCGTCCACCCGGTCGGCCAGCCGCACCAGCCCGTACACCACCAGCCCGACGAGCAGGCACGTGATCGTGACGTCGGCGGTCGCGCCGCCCCGCACACCGTCGATGACGGCCGCGCTCCCCACGACCGGGACGGCAAGGGCCCACGCTCCCGCGAGCAGCAGCGACCCGGCGACGAACCCGAGCAGTCCCACCGACGTCCCGAAGGCCAGCACGCACGCGTACGCGGAGAGCGCCTGCCCGAGCACGACCCATCCGGCGCGCCATCGCCCGAACCGGGGAACGACCCACGCGAGCTGCAGCACGAAGACCAGCACCGCGAGGACGGCCGCCGCCCCGACCTGCGCGGCCCCGTCCGTCCGCGACGGCGCCGCCAGCACGTAGACCCCGGCGAACGACGCCATCACCAGCCCGACGATCAGCCGTGCGCCCCGCGGCCCCGGAACCGCCTCAGCCAACGAACCTCCACTCCCCCGCCGAGAGCCGCCCCGCACCACCCAACCACGCGCCCGACCGCGCGGGCTCGGGAGATGGCGGCGGCGCGGACCGGTGGCCGCCCGCGGGGACGGAGAAAGGGTCGATGGACCGGCGATTTCGCCGATGTCCGGGGGCGGGGCGCCTGCTGAGAATGGCGGCGTCCCCGGAGCCGGGCACCGGCTCCCTCCCCCCGAACAGGAGCGAATCGACGTGCTATCCACCCCCAGGCACGCGGCGAAGATGCTGTTCGCCGCGGCGCTGACCGCGGGAACCGTCGCCGCCGTCCCGCAGGCCGCGCAGGCGGCCGACAACCCGTACGAGCGCGGCCCCGATCCGTCGGAGTCGAGCGTCGAGGCCCCGCGCGGCCCGTTCTCGGTGTCGGAGGACAGCGTCTCGTCGCTGGTCGTCTCCGGCTTCGGCGGCGGGACGATCTACTACCCGAGGGAGACCGACGAGGGCACGTTCGGCGCGGTCGCGATCGCGCCCGGGTTCACCGCGAGCCAGTCCACCATGTCCTGGTACGGGCCGCGGCTGGCCTCGCAGGGCTTCGTCGTCTTCACGATCGACACCAACTCCCGCTTCGACCAGCCCGCCAGCCGCGGCCGGCAGCTGGAGTCCGCGCTCGACTACCTGACCGAGCGCAGCAGCGTGCGCAACCGGATCGACGCGTCCCGGCTCGCCGTGATGGGGCACTCGATGGGCGGCGGCGGATCGCTGGAGGCGTCCCTCGACCGGCCGGAACTGCAGGCGGCGATCCCGCTGACCCCGTGGAACACGAACAAGAACTTCCGGAACGTCCGCGTCCCGACCCTGATCATCGGGGCGGAGAACGACTCGGTCGCGTCGGTGCGCTCGCACGCCGAGCCGTTCTACGAGAGCATCCCGGCGGCGACGGAGAAGGCGTACCTGGAGCTGAACAACGCCAGCCACTTCGCGCCGAACACCTCGGACACGACGATCGCGAAGTTCAGCATCTCCTGGCTCAAGCGGTGGGTCGACGACGACACCCGCTACGACCAGTTCCTGTGCCCCCCGCCCCGCACTGACTCGGACATCTCCGAGTACCGCGACACCTGCCCCCACTAGTAGAGCCCACCGCTCCCGGGTCTCACCGGCCGGGCCGCCCGCCGCCTCTGCGCGCGGGCGGCCCTTCGTTGTTCCTGGGGCCGGCGCCGTTCCCTGGGGCGATGCCGTGCAGGCGCAGCGCGCTCAGCGCGAGGACCAGCTCCACCATGTCTCGGGGGCTCGCCAGTGTCCGGCCGGTGAGCTGCTCGATCTTGCGGAGCCGGTTGAGGACGGTGTTGCGGTGGCAGAACAGCCGGTCGGCGGCGCGGGCGGCGGACCCGTCGCACGCCAGCCAGGCGCCGAGCGTCGTCAGCAGGACGTCGCGGAAGGCGGGTTCCACGTCCGCGAGGCCGCCGAGCGCGACGTGCCCGAGCCGCCCGGCCAGGCGCGGCTGGGACAGCACGAGGGCGTCGGGGAGGCGGCGGTCGAGGCGGGCGATCTGGTTGCCGGGTCCCCGGCAGGTGCGCAGGGCCAGTTCGGCGAACCAGCGGGCGGTGCCCAGCTCGGCGAGGGAGTCGACGACGGGGCTGACGCCGGCGTGCGAGCGCGCGTAGGGGCGGACGGCGTCGACCAGGTCGTCGAGTTCGGCGGTGCCGAGCGCGACGAGCGCCACCTGCGCGTCGGTGCGCAGCCGCCAGATGAACCGCATCCCGGCCGTGTCGCCGGGGCGCCGCTCGACGCCGTCCCCGAACCCGCTCTCGGCGCCGAGCATGACGACGGCGTAGCGGCCGGTGGCGGGCAGCCCGAGGACGGACGTGGCGGTGGACAGCAGGCCGCCGTCGGCTCCCTGGCCTTCCAGCAGCGCGTCCACGATCGCCTGGATGCGCTCCTCGCTGCGGCGCGCGAGCGCCAGCTCGGTGCGGTGGTAGGAGGCTGCCGCGGCGCCGGACTGCTGGTCGATCGTGTCCCACGTGCGGGTCGCCTGCCGGATCAGGGTCGAGACGCTGTCCGGGTCGTGCCGGTCGACGACCTCGACCACGGCCTCCCAGAACACCTTTCCGGCGAGCCGGTAGGAGCGGAGCAGCTGGTCGAGCGGCTGGCCCTGGTGGGCGCGGCGCTGCCCGAGCCGCTGCGCCCATTCGAGGTCGGCGCGGCCGCGGCCGGGTTCGAGGATCGTCTCGAAGCCGTGCCCGAGCCCGGTATGGCACATCTCCCACACGTCGCGGGAGAACTCCTCGTCGCGGTCGCTGCCCCCGTCGCCGGACAGGATCTCGGCGGTGAGCCGGTCGGCGAGATCGGGCAGGCGGTCGCTGAGGCGCAGCACCGCCTTGCGCATGATCTCCCGATCGGCGCGCCCGGCACTGCGGTCGGCGCCGCGGTCGGCATCGCGGTCGGCATCGCGGTCGGCGTTCAGCTCGCCGGCCGTCCCGAGCCGTCCTCCCGTCATGGTGGGCCACCTCCAGCACAACGCGGGTGCATCATCGTGTCATCAGGGGCATCCGCGGGCCATCGCCGGGCGGCCAGACTGTGCCGGTGCCCAATCGGGGCCCGCCCGGATTGCGCCGCGTCCCCGAAACGGAACGGCGCTCTGGACCCGTCCGGGGGACGCGTGTTGACCTATGGGCCCGCTCCCTTTGAAGACCTCGTCCAATAGCAGTCCATTGTAGAGGCTCGTTCTAGAGATCTGTTCTAGTCGAGACCTCGCCGGGTCGAGGTCGTGCCCCGCAGGAGGACCGCCATGGCAAAGGAACTCCCACCCCCACCCCAGCGAATCCATGGACGTGAGCGTGAACTCGGCGTCATCGGGGCGATGCTCGACCGCGCCCGCGACGGACACGGCGGCGCGCTGGCGATCGTCGCGGACGCGGGCATGGGCGCGACGGCGCTGCTGGAGGCGTCGGCGGCCACGGCCGCACCCCGCTTCCGGATCCTCGGCACCACGGGCGTCCCCCGCGAGTCGGCCGTCCCCTACGCGGGGCTGCACCGGCTGCTCCGGCCGCTGTCCGGGCTGATCGCGGAGCTGCCGTCCGCGCACCGCGACGCGCTCGGCGCGATCTCCGGCGGCCCGCGCCACGACACGCCGTTCGTCCTGTACGCGGCGGTGTGCGAGCTGCTGAGCCGGGCTGCCCGGGGCGGGCCCGTGCTGTGCTGGGCGGACGACGTCCAATGGCTCGACCGGGTGTCGCTGGAGGCGCTGGCCTTCGCCGCGCGCCGCGTCCAGGACGAGCCCGTCGCCGTGCTGTTCGCCGCGCGCGGCGAGGGACGCGCCCCGGACGGCCTCGCCGGAATCCGCCGGCTCCACCTCGCGCCCCTCGACGAGGACGCGAGCCTCCAGGTGTTACAGGACGCCCTCGGAGGCGGCACGGTAGGCGGCGATCTCGCCGACGAGGTCGTCGATCTCGCCTGCGGCGTGCCCCTCGCGATCCGCGATCTCGCCGCCGCGCTCACCGCGGGGCAGCTCTCCGGGACCGCGCCGCCGCCCCGCTCGCTTCCCGCCGACAGTGCGCTGCGCGCCCTGCATCGCCGCCGCTGCCTGCGGCTCCCCGCCGGCGCCCAGCGGCTCGTGCTGATGGCGGTGGCGGACGAGTGGCTCAGCAGCGCGACCGTGGCACGCGCCATGCGGACCGACGGCGCGCGGACCGACGGCACGCAGACCGACGGCACGCGGACCGGCGGGATCGGCCCGCGCGACGTCGAGGCGGCCCGCGCGTCCGGGCTGCTGCGGTTCGAGGGCGAGGCGGTGACGGTGCGGAACCGCCTCGTCCGGTCCTCGCTGTGGGCGGACGCGTCGCGCGAGGAACGGCAGGGCGCGCACGCGCTGCTCGCCGAGGTCCTCGTGCAGGAGTGGCAGCGTCCGCGGCGCCTCTGGCATCGAGCGGCCGTCACCGGCGAACCCGACGACCGGCTCGCGGACGAGCTGGCCGCGGCGGCGCGGGCGTCCCAGGACGCCGGCCGGTACGCCGACTCGTGGCGGGTCTGGCAGCGCGCCGCCGCCCTCACCGCCGAACGCGGTACGAGGAGCGGGCGGCTGCTGTCCGCGGCGGGCGACGCGTGGGCGAGCGGACGGTCGCGGCGGGCCCGGTCGCTGCTGCGGGAGGCCCGGCCGCACGCGTGCGCCGGGGAGAGCGCCGCACACGCCGACCTGCTGCGCGGCGAGATCGAGGTGGCGGCGGGCTCCCCCGCCGCGGCGGTCCCGCTGCTGCGGGACGCGGCGGAACGGCTCGCCGGCCGCGACGCGGACACGGCGCTGACCGCGCTGATGTGGGCCGCCGAGGCCGCCGACGCGGCCGGCGACCACGACGCCTACCTGGAGATCGCCGGCCGTGCCGCGACGCTGCCCCGCGACGGGACGGGACCGCGCACCGAGCTGATGCTCACCCATCTCGCCGGGATGGCCGCCACGATCCGCGGCCGCTACGCGGAGGCGGCGCAGCGGCTCGGACGCTCCGTCCTGCTCGGCGCGGAGGTCACCGACCCGGCCGCGCAGACGTGGGCCGCGCTCTCGGCGTTCGTGCTCGGCGACGCGCCCGCCACCCGGACCCTCGCCGCCGGGGCCGTCGCGTCCGCCCGCCGGGCGGGGAACGCGCCACTGGAGTCGTTCGCGCTGGCGGTCGCCGGACGCTGCGAGGCGCTCCTCGGGCATCCGCCGTCCCCCATCGCCGCCTGCCACGACGGGCTGCGCCTCGCCCGCGCGACCCGGCTGCACGCGCACGCGGCCGAGCAGCTCGCCACGCTCGCTCTCACGGCGTCCTTCAACGGCGACGAGAACACCGCGCACGGCCACCTGGAACCGCTCAGCGGCGCCGCCGGCCGCCGCGGCCTCACCCGCGCCGCCGCCTTCGGCTCCTGGGCGCCCGCCTGCCTGGACCTCGCCGCCGACCGTCCCGCCGACGCGGCCGCGCGCCTCAGCCTGCCCGGCCGCGCCGGGCTCGCCCATCCGCCGGCGCGGCTGCTGGCCGTCCCGCACCTGGTCGAGGCGCTGGTCCTGGCCGGCGAGCGCGACCAGGCCGTCCAGGCGTTCGAGCACTACCGCCGCTGGACGGACGGGACGGCGCACGCCCCGGCCCGTGCGGCGCTCGCGCGGCGCTGCCAAGCGCTCCTGGCCGCCTGCGACGCCGAGGCCGAGGAGCAGTTCACCGGGGCGCTCCGCCTCCACGAGACCGCCGGCGCCGTGTTCGACCTGGCCCGGACGGAGCTGCTGTTCGGGCACCGGCTCCGGCGCGGCCGCCGCCCCCGCGCCGCCCGCGAGCACCTGCGCGCCGCGCTGCGGATCTTCGAGCGGTACGACGCCGTCCCGTGGACCCTCCGGGCCCGCGCGGAACTGCGCGCCGCCGGCGAGACGATCGCGCCGCCGCCCGCCTCCGGACCGGCCCAGCCGGCCGGTGTACGCGAGTCCGGGGCGGACGGTGGCGGACCGGGCACCGCGACCGCGACCCGCACGGCGGACGGCTTCGGGGACCTCACCGCCCAGCAGGCCCACATCGCCCGCCTGGCCGCCGAAGGCGCCACCAACCGTGAGATCGCGGCGCGCCTGCTGCTCAGCCCGCGGACCATCGACCACCATCTCCGCAACGTCTTCACCCGCCTCGGGATCCGCTCGCGCGTCGAGCTGGCCCGCCTGATCCGCTGACGGCCCCGCCCGACCCCGCTGACGGCGCCGGGCCGCCCGGCCGGAATGGTCCCGCCGGGCCGCCCGCCGGGCCCGGTCAGCGGGCGGTCTCGTACTCCTCCTCGGCCGGCTCGGTCTTCTTGGTCTCCTTGGCGCCCTTGGTCTCCTTGGATTCCTTGGCCGCCTTGGTTCCCTTGGCGTCCCGCGCGTTCTCCTCGCGGTCGCGCTCCTCCTCGGCCAGCGCGTCCTCGTGCGTCACGACGACCTCGCTGTCGTGGATCTCGCCGCGCCAGCCCTCGACCTCGTCGGGGTTGGCGAGCGACTGCGTCATCACGTACCGGCGGAAGTGCTTGAGCTCCAGCCGGACGCGGCGTCCCTGGGCGCGCCAGATGTTCCCGGTCCGCTCGAAGAGGCCCTGCGGGTGGTACTCCAGGACGAGCAGCACGCGGGTCAGGTTCGGCGACAGCTTGTGGAAGCTGACCGTCCCGTCCACGTGGCCCTTGGAGCCCTTGGACCGCCACACGATGTGCTCGTCCGGCACCTGCTCGATGATCGTGGCTTCCCACGTCCGCTTGGACCAGAAGATCTTGGCCTGCCAGTTCAGCTTGGCCTCGTCGGCCTGGTCGACGCTGATGACCTTCTTCATGAAGGACGGGTAGTCCTGGAACTGCGTCCACTGGTCGTAGACCAGGCGGCGCGGCGCACCGATGTCGGTGTGCTCGACGATGTTGGTGACCTTCACCTTCTTGCCACCGCCGCCCTTGCCGCCGCCCTTTCCGGCGTCCTCGTCCTTGCCCTCGTCCTTGCCGACGCCCGGGATGGCGCCGCCGACGGTGTCCTTGATGCGCCCGAACACGCCCTGGCCGTTCTTCTCGGCGGCCTGCTCGCCGGACTGCTCGGCGCTCTCGGCCTCGCTCTTCTCGGGGGCGTTCTTCTGCTTCTCGTTCTGCTTCTCGTTCTGCTCCGGCTCCTCCGGGTCGGCCGAGCCCTGCTCGCCCTTGCGCCCGGTGAGCGCCTTGCCGGCCGCGGCGGCCGCGCCCGCGCCGAGCAGGACACCGCCGGCCGTGCCGATGGCCCGCCCGCCGGGCAGGCTCTTGGTGATGCCGCCGAGGCCGGGCATGCGCTTGCTGCGGCCGCCCGGCAGCCGTTTGGTGAGTGCTCCGACGGGCAACCGCCCGATCGGGTTTCCGCGTTTCATGCTGTACCTCACTTCGGGGGTGTGACGAGTTCGCCGTCACGGATCTCGCCGCGCCAGCCCTCGACCTCGTCGGGGCGGGTGAGCGACCGCGTCATCACGTGACGGCGGAAGTGCTTGAGTTCGAGGCGGGCCCGGCGGCCCTGCGCGCGCCAGAGGTTGCCGGTCCGCTCGAAGAGTCCGACTGGGTGGTACTCCAGGACGAGCAGGACGCGGGTCAGGTTCGGGGTCAGCTCGTGGAAGCTGACCGTCCCGTCCACATGGCCCTTCGGCCCCTTGGACCGCCACACGATGTGCTCGTCCGGCACCTGCTCGGTGATCGTGGACTCCCACGTCCGGCTGGACCAGAAGACCTTCGCCTTCCAGTTCAGCTTGGTCTCGCCGGCCTGGTCGACGCTCTCCACCTTCTTCATGAAGGACGGGTACTCCTGGAAGAGCGTCCACTGGTCGTAGACGAGACGGCGCGGCGCACCGATGTCGGTCTGTTCGACGATGTTGGTCAGCTTCCCCCTTCGTCCACGCCCGAAGATGCGGGCGAGGGTCTCCTTCAGGGCCGTCCAGCCGAAGCTCAGCAGCGCGCGGAACGGGGACTTGCCCTCGGACAGCGCCTTGGCCCCGGCCAGAGCGGCCTTGACGAGCGGACCTCCCTGCTCGGCCTTGGCCGTGAGGTCCCGGACGGCGCGTTCCAGCCGCTTCTCGAGCCGCTGGACGACGCCGCCCAGGGCCCGGCGGCCGAGGCGCCGTACCGACAGCACGGCGAGGGCCCCGCCCGCACCGGCGGCCAGTCCCGTCCGGAAGTTCATGTCCTGTCCACCTCGTGGTCTCACTCGCGTACGGCGCCGCATTACCCGGTCAAGTCACGACAAAACAGACCCCAGGCCAGCGGCGAGCAGCTCAAGCCGCCCGTGGGCGGCATCCGGCCGACCACGGCCACCGCCCCGCAGACCCCGAACCGCCCATGAGATTTACTTTTGCAAACGTCTTGATTGCATACATGAACGCAACTAGGGTGATCCTCGGCCAGCTGCTAGAGAAAAACGGAGGGTGTTTGCATATGCCAAGCCTGGGGGAACGGTGGACGGAGTGACGAGGCGCGTGAAAGCCCTACGGGCGGCGCTGTGCGGGACCCTGGCGCTCGCGCTCGTCATGGTGCTCGCGCCGCCCGCCGTTGCCGCACCCGCCCAGCCGCAGGCGCCGCAGGCGCCGGAGGCGCCGGAGCAGCTCGCCCCGGTCATGCTCGTCATGGACGCGTCGGGCTCGATGACCGCGCAGTCCGGCGGCGAGGTGAAGATGGACGCCGCCAAACGCGCGGTCCGCGGACTCGTGAACAGCGCACCGCAGGGCTCCCAGCTCGGGCTGACCACGTACGGCACCGGAACCGGCAACAGCCCCGCGGAAAAGGCGGCCGGCTGCAAGGACGTCAAGGTCGCCCAGCCGGTCGGAACCGACCGCGCCGGCCTGCTGCGCGCCACCGACGGGATCACGCCCCGCGGCTACACCCCCATCGGGCAGGCACTGCGCACCGCGGCCGGGGCACTGCCCAAGGAGGGGCCCCGGTCGATCGTGCTCGTCTCGGACGGCGAGGACACCTGCGCCCCACCCGAGCCGTGCGAGGTCGCCAAGGAGCTCGCCGAGCAGGGCGTCGACATGCGGGTGCACACCGTCGGCTTCGACGTCGACGGCAAGACCAAGCAGCAGCTCACCTGCATCGCCCAGGCCACCGGCGGCACCTACGCCGACGCACCGGACTCCAACGAACTGGAGCGCGAGCTGGGCCGGATGGGGCAGCGCGCCCTGCGCACCTACGAGCCCGCCGGAACCCCGATCACCGGAACCCCTCAGGCACAGGGAGCGCCCGAGGTGAAGCCTGGCGCCTACCTCGACCAGCTCAACGCGGGCGAGGCCAAGTACTACACGCTCGACGTCCCGGCGGGCCACACCGCCTACGCTTCCGCGGTGATGTCGTTCGGCGTCGACAGCGGTGTCGAGGTCCTCAAGGTGCAGCACTTCGCCTCCGACGGGACCCGCTGCGGCGACCTGTACTCCCACGACGTCAAGAGCGGCAGCCACCCGATCTCCACCGCCGTCCGCAACTGGCACGTGCCGGCGCAGGGACAGGCCGAAGCCGACGAGATCTGCGAGCAGCCGGGCAAGTTCAGCGTCCGGGTGGAGCGCGGCGAGCGCAGCGACGCGCGCGCCCCGGCCCCGCTGGAACTGCTCTTCCAGCGGGAGCCTCCGGTCACCGGCTCGCCCGGCCCGCAGCCCGGCGAGGAGGTCACCTTCGCCGAGCCCGGCGGGCAGGCGCGGCCCGTGATCGGCGCCGGATCGTTCTCCTCCGCCACCGCGCTGCCCGGCGCCGGCTACTTCAGCGACACGATCAGGACGAACGAGACGGTCTTCTACCGGGTCCGCGTCGGCTGGGGCCAGGGACTGGCCTACCGGCTGCGGGTCGGGGAGGGCGAGGACCGGTACCGCGGCTTCAGGATCGGCCTCTACAGCCCGCTACGGGAGGAGATCTCCTGGGACCACGGCTCGACGAGCAGTGAGGCGTTCAAGGTCCCGGAAGACGACCCGGCGCTCGCGACCAGGCAGGTCCGCTACGCCAACCGTGACAGCGGCGGCGAACCCGCCGACATGCTGCCCGGCTGGTACTACATGGCCGTGTCCGCCGGCACCACCGGCGACGAGCCCATCGACAACCCGGTGACGGTCGACGTGTCCCTGGTCGGCAACCCCGAGCCCGGTCCGCAGTACGCGGGCGGCGCCAAGCTGCCCGACGCGGGCCCGGGGCAAGCCCCGGGCGGAGCCGCCCCCAAGAACGACGAGAAGGACGAAGAGGATGACGGCGGCATCATCTCGCTGGTCTCCGGCTCCGGCCCCCTCGTCTGGGGCGGCGGCCCCCTGCTGATCCTGGTCGCGGTCGGCACCGTCCTCCTGCTCCTGCGAACCCGCAGGCGAGGCACACCGCCCGGAACCCCGGCGAACGGCCCGTACCCAGGGCCGGGTCCGTACGCCGGCCCACCGGCTCCGCCCGGCCCGCCCGGTCCGCCGCCCGGCCCGCCAGGTTCGCCGCCCGGCCCGCCAGGTCCGCCGCCTGGCCCGCCAGGTCCGCCGCCTGGACAGCAGGGCCCGTACCAGAACCCGCCGTAACGCCCCCATGAAGAGGCCCGCTCGCACCGCCGAGCGGGCCTCCTCTTCTGCGGTGCCCGCCCATCAGCACCGACGATCGCGCTTGATCTCAAGTGCGATTGAGGTCCTAGCGTGACGGACAGTCAGCTATTCGTCCGGTACGGAAGGGGAGCACCATGACGACAAACGACGGCCCCACCGGTCAGGTCACCGTGCTCGGTCTCGGTGAAATGGGATCGGCGATCGCCAGGATGTTCGTCGAACGCGGATACCGCACGACGGTCTGGAACCGGACCGCGAGCAAGAGCGCACCGCTGGCCGACGCCGGCGCGACGGCCGCCCCGACCGCCGCGGAAGCTGTCGCGGCGAGCCCGCTCGTCGTGGTCTGCCTGCTCGACGGCACAGCGGTCGACGAGGTCCTGGGCTCCCTTGATGGAGCGGTCGCGGGCAAGACCCTGGTGAACCTGACGAGCGGCTCCCCCGCCCAGGGCAGGGTGAACGAGCGCTGGGCGAACGAGCAGGGCGCCGAGTACCTTGACGGCAAGATCATGGGAGATCCGCCGTACGTGGGGACGCCGAACATCATGTTCCCGTTCAGCGGGTCCCGCGGCGCGTTCGACGCCCACGAGCCGACGCTGCGAGAACTGGGCACCATTTCCTACCACGGCGAAGACGCGGGCCTGGCCGCCGTGGAGTTCCTGGCCCAGGTCGCGGTTTCCTACGAACTCCTCATCGGCTTTCTGCACACGCTGAGGCTGGTTCAGGCGGAAGGCGTCGACGTGGCGGAATTCGCTGAGCGCATCGCCGGCTCGATCGCCGTCCACCCACCACTGCTGACCTCGATGGGCAAGGCGGTAAAGAGCGGCGACTACGGCCCGGACCTCGGTTCGCTCAACGTCCAGGCCGCACTGATGGACGACATGATCTCCCACCGGGAATCCACCGGCGTGGAAGCCCTGCGAATGCGCGAGGTCAAGAAGCTGATGGACCGCAGGATCGCCGAAGGCCGCGGCGACCAGGGCTTCTCGAGCCTGTTCGAACTGCTGGCGAAGTAAATCCCGTCACCCCGCTTGACCTTGACGCCAGTGGCAAGGTCGTAGCTTGCGCGCATGGCCGCTGACATCAACGGATGGAACGAAAAGATCATCGCCGAGTTCCGGGCGAACGCCGGTCGCGTGGACTGGAGCACGGACGACGACCTCGCCGCGGGCCGTCCCGTCCCGCCCCCGCTCCCGGCCTTCGACGCGGGCCAGGGCGTACCGATCATCCTGGTGCACCACACCGGCGCCAGGACCGGACGCGAGCGGATCACCCCACTGGTCTACCAGCCGGTGGGCGACGGCTTCGCCGTCTTCGCGACCTACGGGGGGAGCCCGCATCATCCGGCGTGGTATCGCAACCTGATGGCGAATCCGCAGGTCGCGATCGAGTTCGGCACGGAGAGCATCCCGGTCCGGGCCCGGCTCGCCGAAGGAGCGGAACGCGAGCGGATCTGGGCCGACCAGGCCGCCGTCATGACGGCGTTCGCCGAGTTCGAGTCGGCCGCCGGCAGGGCGATACCGATCGTCGTCCTGCAGCGCGACGATTTCTGCCGCCCCTCGTCAGGACGATGACCGCACGGCAGAGACGGCACACTGGAGCGATGGACTCCGATGACCGTGCGGATCACGAGATGCGCATCGGGGAACTCGCCCGGCGCACCGGGGTCAGCACCCGCTCACTGCGCTACTACGAAGAGCGCGGCCTGCTGGCCTCGCGCCGCGACCGCAACGGCTACCGCCGCTACGGCGACGAGGCGGTCGTGCTCGTGAACAATCTGCGCCACCTGCTCGGCGCCGGCCTGTCCGTGGAGAACGTCAGGGAGTTCGGGTCCTGCCTGGCGAGCCCCGACCTGGGCTCGTCACCGTGTGCACCGGCTCTGGAGGTCTACGAGCAGCGGCTCCGCGTCCTCGACGAGCGGATAGCCGCCCTCGCCCACGTACGCAGCGACCTCGCCGCACAAGCCGAACACCTACGCACCCGGACCGCCGGTCACGCCATGCCAGATGACCGCTCGGACGAAGTGGGCGGCGACCGTCCATGAAGCTTCTCTCGGTCAACGTCGGAAAGCCGCGGCCCCACCCTCGGAGGGCCTCCGCTCTGACGGGAATCGACAAACAGCCGGTGGACGGGGCGGTGATGGTGACCGCCCCCGGTCCCCGAGGCGACGGTGCGGTCGGTCTCGCCGGTGACCGCGTCTACGACGTCAGGCACCACGGCGGCTCCGACCAGGCCGTCTACGCCTACGCCCGAGAGGACCTGGACGCGTGGGAAGCCGAGTTGGGCAGGCCGCTGCGCAACGGCGTCTTCGGGGAGAACCTCACCACCAGCGGGTTGATGGTCAACGAAGCGGTGATCGGCGAACACTGGCGCGTGGGCCAGGACGTGGTCTTGGAGGTCTCCGGTTTCCGGGTTCCCTGTGGGACGTTCCAGGGCTGGCTGGAGCAGACCGGCTGGATCAAGAGGTTCACCGAGGCGGCCAGGCCGGGCGCCTACTTCCGCGTCATCGCAGAAGGTCGGATTCGCGCCGGCGACGCCGTCGAGATCGTGCACCGCCCCGACCATGAGGTGACCGTCGCCCTAGCCTTCCGTGCCCTGACCCGAGAGCCGGACCTGCTGCCCCGCCTCCCGGCCGCCGAAGCCCTACCCCAGGACATCAAGGAAATGGTCCGCCGACGCCTCGACAAAACGAAGACCCACATCCCCCAACGGCATCGGTAGAACGCGGGCTGAGAAGAAGGACTCAGCGAAAGAACTGGCGCACCCGATCCTCCGCCTCGGGTTCGACCACGGCGAGCACCTCCAATACCCCGTCAACGGACGAGGCCGACACGCGAACGTGACCACTCACCCGCCATGTCCCGTCCTGGTCCAATACGATCGACCACTCCGGAAAGATTCGCCGCAAGAACAGCAGCAGAACCCCCTCGTTCACGCGGGTACCGGCTCGATCGTGAGGTGGGCCGTCGGCGAGGTGCCAGCGTGGGGCTGGTCCTTTTCCGACGGCCTCCTCCCGAACCCGCCGTGCAGCTTTCACTGCAACGGGCTCTCCAGTGGCTGCTGCGTGGTTGCGGTGGAC
>NZ_SMKK01000039.1 GCF_004348425.1 Actinomadura sp. 7K507 | reverse complement strand
GGTTGTTGCAGATGTGCGCCACGACCTTGGGCCCCTTGCCCTGCGGCGAGGTCGCGTCGCCCCGGAGATAGCGGATCCGCACCATGATCATCACGATAACCGGCTGCACCGACAAACCGTCCGGCCGCTGCGCGGCGGACTCCTGCCGCTTCGGACCGCCTCGGCATGACGCGGCTAGTGGTCGGCCAGTCGCCACCAGAGCGCCGTGGCGGCAATGCCCGCCGCGGCCGTGGCGGCGACGACCGTCAGACCGATGGCGGGCACGGACGATGTGCCGGTGAGTCCGCCGAGCGCGGCCGGGACCGCCCAGGGGAACCAGCCGGCTCTCCCGACGGCGGCGACGCCGACGCCCGCGACCAGGAGCGCGACGGTCGCTCCGACGCCGGGCAGGTAGCCGCGCCCCGCGCTCGCGATGATCGCGACCGGCAGGGTGAGGGCGATGTTGAGGGTCAGCAGCAGGAACAGGTCCGCCAGAGCCGCCGGGGTGGCTCCGTGGCCACCGGGCAGATCGAGCAGGGTCCCCGCCGCGAGCCAGACGGCCGTCTGGAGGACGCCGAGCAGGAACAGCCAGACCGTGCTGACCGCGAACTTGGCCAGGACGATCGCCGTCCGGGAGGTCGGGAGTGCGAGCAGGTCCAGAGCGGTGCGGTCACTGAACTCGCGGCCGAACATCCAGGTGACCAGGACGCCGAACAGCAGGAACCCGCCGGCGGCGTCCACCTGCATGAGTGCGGCGCGGTAGCCGGTCCAGTCCGGTGAGATCCCGAGCGCCTCGGACTTGTCACTCAGGGCCGCGCTGTCGGAGGTCACGAAGAGGCAGGCCAGCAGGACGGGCAGCAGGAAGGCCGCAGCCGTGGCCAACGGTGCACGGGACCGGAGGAACTTGACGGCCTCGGTCCGGAGCGCGGCGTTCACGCCGCCGCCTCTCGACGGCGCTCGGTCAGCAGGCGCAGGAACACGTCCTCCAGATCCTCGACGCCGCAGGTGCAGCGGGGCAGGTCGGACGCGGGGAACTCGGTCAGCATGCGGCCCTGGTCGATGACGCCGATGCGGTCGGCCGTACGCGCGACCTCCGCGAGGATGTGGCTGGAGACGAGGATCGCCGTCCCCTCCTCGTGGGCCAGGCGGCGCAGGATGCCGCGCAGTTCCACGATCCCGGCGGGGTCGAGCCCGTTGGCCGGTTCGTCCAGCACGAGAAGGGCGGGGCGGTGCAGGACGGCCTTGGCCAGTCCGAGCCGCTGGGCGTTGCCCATGGACAGCGTCCCGGCTCGCTTGTCGCGGTAGGGGACCAGACCGAACAGGGTCATGGCCTCGTCGACCGCGTGGCGATCGCGCACCCGGCGCAGACGGCGGCTGATCTCCAGGTTCTCCCGGACGGTGAGGCCCGGGTAGGCGTGTGCGCCGTCGACGAGATGGCCCACCCGGCTCCAGTCCGGCTCGGCGCGGCCCAGCAGGCGCACCGAACCCCCGGTGGGACGGGTCATGCCGAGCATCATCCGGATGGCGGTGGACTTGCCCGCGCCATTGAGTCCGAGGAAGCCGTACACCTCGCCGGGATCGACCCGCAGGGAGAGCGCCTCCACGGCCGTCGTGCGTCCGTAGCGTTTGGTCAGCCCATGCGTCTCCATCATCTGATGACCACCTCCAGCGCCTCGGCCATCACGCCCCGCAGATCGGTACGGCCGTCGTCCCCGGCCCAGCGCTCCATCGCGACGGTCGCGGCGGCGAGGCACGCCCCGGCGGCGACCCGCGCCTCGAAGGGATCTTCGTCCGGCAGCGCCTCGACGATGACCTGCTGGGTCGCGTGGTTGTTCTCCCACAGCCGGGCCCGCAGAGCGGGGGTGTGCAGGATCAGCCGGGTGCGGGCCAGCAGGAGCCGCGCGTCGGGCGGCAGTTCCTCCAGCCCGTCCAGGATGCTCAGGGCGATCCGGCGCAGGAGCGGTTCACCGGCCGGGCGGTCGCGGACCCGGGCGGCGATCACCGGGTCGTAGTCGTCCTTGAGCACGAGGTGCTCCTTGGTGGGGAAGTGCCGGAACACGGTCATGACGGAGACGTCGGCGGCCTCGGCCACCTCGGCGACCGTGGTCCCGTCGAACCCCCGATCCAGGAACAACCGCATCGCCTGCTCCTGAACCGTCTGCCGCGTCCGGTCGCGCTTCGTCTCCCGCAAACCCACTGTTACAGACTAACATTTGTTAGCGACTAACCCCACCTCTCACGGTCCAGGCCCGGGGACGAGGTCACAGGCCAACACGCACCGGTTCAGGAAGGCCCGGGGCAGGACGGGCCCGTCGGCCCGCGCGCGGGACGGTCAGCGGATCCGGCGTGGGCGCCGCCCCTCCGTCCCGCCGGCGTTCGCCCGCACGGACATCGCGGGCTAGTCCTCGATTGTGATGCCCATCGCCGACGCCAGGGCGAACAACAGCCCCTGTGCGTCGGCGGTGGGCACGATCGCGCCCTGGAAGCTCTGAATGCCGTTGACACCGTAGAGGTCACACTCGGAAATCCGGGTGCCCTTCATGTTGGCGTTGCTGAACTGCGCTCCGGTGAGCTTGCAGCGTTCAAAACGCACGCCGCCGAGTTCCGCGCCCTGGAAGTTCGCATCGGTGAGGTTGCAGTCCCGGAACACAACGCTCTTGAACCGGGCGAAGCGGAAGGATGACAGGTCCGCGCGGCAATTGCTGAACAGGACGTCCCGGATCCCGCACTCGGTCAAGGTCGTACCGGTCATGCGGCTGCCGTCGATCACCGCGTTGAAGACCCGCGAGTCAAAGAGCCTGAGGTTCGCCAGGTCGCACGATGCGAACTCGACGTCCGTAAGGCTGGCTCGCCGCATGGTCGTCCCGGCAAACCGCGTTTCCTGGAAGCGGCAGCGCTCAAACTCAACATCTTCGGCGTCTTGTTCCGACAGGTCGAGACCGCCATACGCCATGGACAAGTACACGCCATCATCGGCCAGTTCGGTCTCCGAGTCACCCGCTGCAGCCAAGGACTTGGGAAGTTTTGGAGCTACCGGTTCCCTCAGCCGCTTTGAGCGTGCCTGAACGTTGTTGACTGCCACAATCCGACCTTATTCTTCACTGAGACGGGTTCACCTCGGGGTGATGGGCTTGGCTCGTTTCAGGTTGAGTTCCAACTCCTCGCGGTTCTGCTGCGCGTGGCGGACCCAGGCGGGCTGGCCGGGGGCGGTACGCCAGGATTCGCTCAGCGGGCTGTTGTCCACGGTGTCGAAACCGAACTGGTCGTACAGCCGTGTGACGATTTCCACGGCCTCGGGGTAGTCGCTCGACACCGACAGCGCCAGCCGCTTCGGGTCGCCTGCCGGGCGGGCGGCGCTGAACAGGCTCGGGGCCTGGATATGGGTGAAGGCTTTGGCGACCTTCGACGTCGGGAGTTGTTCCTGGCGAAGTTCGTGGACCGTCTTCTCGCCGGAGTCGACTACCGGGAAGTGGCCGTCGCGCCAGGCCATGTAGTTGTTCGTGTCCAGCACGACCTTGCCCGCGAGTTCCTCGACGGGCATGTCGTTGACGAGTTTGAGGGGCACGGCGATGACCACGAAATCACCCGCGGCGGCGGCGTCCGCGGCATGGGCGGCACGCGCCGGCGGGCCGAGTTCGTCGATGAGGTCTTTCAGGGTCTCGGGCCCCCGCGAATTGGCGATGACGACCCGGTAGCCGTTCGCTGTCGCCGCGCGCGCGATCTGGCTTCCGACCTCGCCCGCGCCGATGATGCCGATGGTTGTCACAGGTGCCTCTCCGGTGTCCGTGCGGGCAGGTCCGCCGATGCCAGGAGGGCCAGCTTGTCCGCGTCGTCGGATTCGGGGTCCGGGTGGTAGACGACGAGTTTCAGGTTCTCGGCCCCGCCCACGCTCAGCCGCTCTCTGTTGAGGGTGAGTTCTCCGACCTGCGGGTGAGCGAGCCGGATCGGCGTCCCGCGCTGCCCGCGTACTTCATGCCGGGCCCAGAGCCGGCGAAACAGGCGGCTTGCCAGTGCGAGCTCTCCGACGAGCTCGGCGAAGCGGGGATCGTCGGTGTCGTTGACCGGGCACACGCCGCACGCCGAGATCGGGGATGCCTGCCTGCTCAGGCGTCACCAGCTCGCGCCGAGCGCGCAGGTACGCACCGAGCGCGTTGGTCTTCTCGCTCATGCGACCAGCCTAAATCGCCGTGAAGCCGGTAGAGGGGGCCCTGTCACACCCCAGGCTCGACAGGGCTCTGGGACCGGAAGGCGGTGGCCGCCGCTCGCCGCCGCCGCCGCGCCGGCACGCAGGCCGGCCGGGCCGCGCCGGGCGCGTGAGGTTGCGTTATGCGGCTCCGTGGTGTGCTCTCAATGCGTGACTCAGGAGACATTTGATGTTGTGGTCATCGGTGGTGGCCCGGTTGGGGAGAACGCGGCCGCGCGCGCGGTTCGCGGCGGGCTGAGCGTGGCTCTGGTGGAGCACGAGCGGTACGGCGGCGAATGCTCGTACTGGGCGTGCATGCCGAGCAAGGCTCTGCTGCGACCGGGCAACGCGCTCGCCGCGGCCCGCAGGGTCCCCGGGGTGCCGGTCGGTGATCGCCTGGACCCCGGCCCGGTTTTCCAGCGGCGTGACTCGTTCGCCGCGCACTGGGACGACGGCGAGCAGGAGCGGTGGGTCCGGGAGACCGGGATCCACCCTGTGCGGGGGCACGGCAGCATCACCGGAAAAGGCGTGGTCACGGTAGGTGACCGGGTGCTGGGGGCCGAGCATGCCGTCGTGGTGTGCACCGGCAGCGTGGCCAGGCTGCCCGAACTGCCGGGGCTGGCGGACGCGCGCGTCTGGACGTCGCGGGAAGCGGCATCCGCGAGCACGGTGCCCGGCCGGCTGGCCGTGCTCGGCGGCGGCGTGGTCGGGGTGGAGATGGCACAGGCGTGGGCGCGGCTCGGCTCCCGCGTCGAGCTGATCATTCGCGGCGACCGCCCGCTGCCCGCCTTTCCCGAGTTCGCCGGGGACGCGGTCGCCGCCGGGCTGCGGGCCGACGGGGTGACCGTCCATCAGGGAGCGGACGCCACGGAAGTGTCGCGCGTGGACGGTGAGGTGCGGGTCGGCCTGGCGGACGGGCGGCGCGTGGTCGCCGACGAGCTGCTGGTGGCCACCGGGCGCAGGCCCGCCACCGACGAGCTCGGGATGGAGACGTTCGGGCTGCGTCCCGGCGATCGGCTCGACGTGGACGATTCCGGGCTGGTGCACGCCGTCCCCGGCGGCTGGCTCTACGCGGCCGGCGACGTCACCGGGCGCGCACCGCTGACCCATCAGGGCAAGTACGCCGCCCGCGTGGTCGGCGACGTGATCGCCGCCCGCGCGGCGGGCGCCGATGTCCCGGCAGGGCCGTGGACCGCGTATGCGGCCACCGCCGACCACCATGCCGTACCGCAGGTGGTGTTCACCGACCCTGAGGTCGCCGCCGTCGGAGTCACCGGTGCGCGGCGGCCGGAGCACCGGGAGGTGGAGATCGACCTAGCCGTCGCGGGCTCGGCGCTCCACGCGGACGGCTACACGGGCCGGGTACGGATCGTCGTGGACGGCGAACGTGACGTACTGGTCGGTGCGACGTTCGTCGGCCAGGACGTCGCCGAGATGGTGCACGCCGCCACGGTCGCCATCGTCGGCGAAGTCCCTCTTCAGCGCCTCTGGCACGCCGTACCGGTCTTCCCCTCGATGAACGAGGTGTGGCTGCGGCTGCTCGAAGAACTCGGACTCTGACCGGGCGTGACGCGGGTGCCCCGGTCCTCCGGCCGGGGCGCCCGTTCTGTTCGGGAACCGAGTACCTGGGAGGGGGTGCCCACCTACGGCAGGGCGGCGATTCCCTGGATTTCCAGAAGGAGGTGGGGGTGGGGGAGTTGATGGACGGCGACCGTCGTGCGGGTCGGGCCCGTCTCGTCGAAGTACTCGCCGTATACCTCGTTGTAGCCACCGAAGTCGTTCATGTTGACCAGGTAGGTGGTCACCTGCACCAGGTCGGCGAGATCGGCGCCGGCGGCTTGCAGGATGTCCCGGACGTTGCCGATCACGGCGTAGGTCTGCGCCCGGATGTCGAGCTCGGTCGTGCCGAATTCGTCGGCTACCGCGCCCTCGATGGAGTTGTCCGGGCGACGGCTGCTCGTGCCGGAGACGAACACCAGGTTGCCGACCACACGGACATGCGGGAAGCGTCCGCGTGGGGCCGCCTTGCCTTGGACCAGGCCGGGGGGGCGATGTTCCGTCACGCCGCGTCCTCCTCGGCCACTCGGAACCGCACCGTGCCCAGCCCGTCGACCTGGGCCTCGACGAGCGTTCCCGCTCGCAGTGGCACAGCCGCGGTCGCGGCTCCGGCCAGCACGAGGTCGCCTGCGGTCAGCGGCCGGCCATACCTGGCGGCGAGCCGCGCTCCGGCCGCGAGCGCGGCGAGGGGGTCTCCCAGAATCGCGGCGGTAGAGCCCGCCTCGACCACGCTTCCGTCCACCATCAGCTTCACGTCCAGGCCGTTGAGGCCCCCCAGAACGCCGCCGCGGTACACGTCGGACGCAGCACTCGACAACGAGGGCGGGGACGGCAGCCCTCGACGGCATGGGAGCAGTTGATCAGCCCGTCTGATGCCGGGGCTGGTTGGCGGGTGCTCGGCGCCTGCAGTCGCGGCGCGGACGATCGCAGGTCTTGGACGCCGCCGTGTCAGCCAAGCTCACACGCGGTCCAGCCGAGGTGATGGAGGGAGCGCCCGGAGACCCGCCCGCGTCCCCGGTGCGTGGGAACGCCGCCCCGGCGCACCCGAGATCCCTCCTGGCCGCCGACGCGGTCAGCCGTCGCTGCCGTCCGCGAGGTCGAGGGTTGCGGCGAGTCCGGCGTCGGTGGTCTTCCGGAGGAAGTCGGCGAGCACCGTGAGCTGCTGCTCGTCGTAGTCGGCGCAGATCGATTCCATCGCCGAGTTCATGCCGGCGAACAGCCGGTACACCTCCTTGCCGCGGTCGGGTAGCGCCCGGACGGTGACGGCGCGCCGGTCCGCGGGGTCGCGTTCCCGGGCGACCCAGCCGGCGCGTTCCAGCCGGTCGAGGATTCCGGTCACGGTGGCGGCGTGCAACCGGGCCCGGCGGGACAAGGCGCTCGGACTCAGCGGTCCGTGCCGGCTGATGAGGTCGAGGCAGTCCATGTCGATGTCCTTGATGGCCAGCTGGCCACCGACCTGCCGGTTGAGCGTCGACAGCTGGTTGTGCAGGTCGCGCAGGCTCTCCTTGACCTGAGCGGTCAGCTGTCGCCGGTTGCTTCGACTTCCGGATGTTACGTAGCTCATATTGTTTGGTCCTCGAAATCTTTGTTAGTTTGAAACTCATATAATACGACACCGAGAGGGTCCAGTCATGATCCTGATCACCGGCGCCACCGGCGTCGTCGGCAGGGAAACCGTCCGCCTTCTGGCCGAGACGGGGACGAAGACCGCCGCAGTCACCCGCAACCGGCATGCCGACCTCCCCGCGGGCACTCAACTCGTCCACCCCGCCGAGGTCGCCGCCCTCGACGGCGTGGAGGCCATCCTGCTCAGCCCGCGCGCCACCGGAGCCGCCGCCGCCGACCTGCTGGCCCGCGCCCGCGCAACGGGCACCAGCCGCGTCGTCCTGCTGTCCGCCGTGACGGTGCGGTACCCGGCCGGACACGCACGCTTCCGGCGGCAGTTCCAGGCGGTCGAAGACCTCGCCAAGGGCTGCGGCCTGGACTGGACGATCCTGCGCTGCGCCGACTTCGCCGCCAACACCCTCGCCTGGGCCGGGCAGATCCAGGCGACCGGGGCCGTGCGGGGAGCGTACCCGCGGGCGAGAACCTCGACCATCGACGAGCGCGACATCGCCGCGGTGGCCACCCTCGCCCTGACCCGGCCGCACCACGCCGCCCGGACGTACCTGCTCACCGGCGAGCAGTCGCTGAGCCAGCCGGAGAAGGTCGCCGCGATCGGCGAAGCGCTCGGCCGGCCCCTGCCGTTCGTCGAGGCCACCCCGGACGAGATCCGCCGGGGCATGCTCGCCGCCGGCCTGGCCGACGAGGTACCCGACCGGCTGCTCGGCTCGCTGGCCGACTACGCCCGCGAAGCCGGACCCACCACCGACGACGTACGGCGGTTGCTGGGCCGTCCGGCACGCACGTACGCCACCTGGGCGAGCGACCACCACGCCGCCTTCACCGGGGGAGAACACCGATGAACCTCACTATCGCGGCCGCCACCGGCGGCATCGGACGGCACCCGGTCGAGCGGGCGGCGGCCGGCGTCCACTCGCCTCGGCGGTACGCGGAGCCGACGCCGTAGTGTCCGCGCCCGGCCCGGGAAGCCCGCGCGCGGACGCCGCCCCGCACCTTCGCCACCCGAGGTCACCGATCACCAAAGGATCATGTTCATGACGACGTACGCACGATTCATCAGCCTGGTGTTCGCAGGGCTCTTCGCCGGATTCCTCACCGGAGTCCTCGTCCTGGAGCTCTCGCTGCGAAGTTTCGACAGCACGGTCTACACCCACGTCCGGCTTGTCGAGCTCGACGCCCTCGACAAGCTCGCCGCCGCCACCCTCCTGCCCGCGTTGATCACCACGGCGGTGCTGGCCTACCGGACCTTCCGAACGAACACGCGATGGCTGACCGTCACCGCACTGGCCCTGCTGGTCGTCACCTTCGGCCTCACGCTCGTGGTCAGCGTCCCGATCAACTCCGATCAGCTCGACTGGAACCCCCAGTCCCCACCCGCCGACTGGGCCGACACGCGGGACCGCTGGCAGATCGCCCATGCCGTCCGTACGACGGCCGCGGTCATCGCCTTCGCAGCCCTCGCCTTCGCCGCGCTACTGCCTACCCGCACCCGATCGCAGCGACACGCCCAGCCCGTCACGGCGTCCAGCGGGACGCGCCATGCGAGCCGCCCCTGAGGGTGGCCCGAGATCTGCGCGGACACCAGGTCATCACCGACGACGCCCACAACGGGCGCCTGCCCATGGCGGGGCCCCGCTACTCGCCGTCGATGAGATTTCGAGTCTCCATACGGGCATCTCACCGGCCCCTCCCGGGTCAGCGACGTGGTGGGAGGGACTTCGTGTCCAGGGCTGTCATGAGGGGGAGGATGTGCTCTCGGATTTGTGCCTCCTCGGGAGAAACGCCCTGGAGGAGCAGGTGATGGATTATCAGGGCCGGGCCGCTGTCAGCCCGGGTTCGCAGGTCGGGGACCGGGCCTATCACCCGGCGTAGGTGCTCGAGGGTGGCCTCACGAGCGGGGTGGAGCTCTGCCTCGCGTACTGCGGCGGCCACCTCCGAGGTCGGGTCGGTCAGCAACACCGCCAGAAGCGCGCCGCGATTGCCGAGTTCTTCGGCGAGCCTGATGAGGCACGAGACCAGGTCTTCGACCGGGTCATCGGTGGGCTCCACCTCGGGGGCGGGTGCAGCGGCGCGCAATGCGTCGACGACCAGGGCGTATTTGGTCGGCCAGCGCCGGTACAGCGAGCCCAGCCCGACCCCGGCCCTGTTTCCGACGTCGGCCATGCGCAGCCGTTCGTAGCCGCCACTGTCCAGCAGGGCCAGCGTCTCGCGCAGAATCGCCCGGTCAACGGCGGGGTCGCGAGGGCGCCCCCGCCTCCCGTTGTTGCTCATGGTTGTCAGTATAGGAAACGGCCGTTTCCGTAATTCCTTCCCTTGGCGGCCGCGATCACGGGCTCGGGCGTCGTGATGCTGAGGACGATGTCGTTCATGGCAGTCGCTCGTAGAGGACCACGGGGTTGCCGCCCGGGTCGGCGACCACCACCCGGCGTTCGTGCGGGCCTCTCACCGGCTCCCCGGCTGACAGGCGTGCGGCATGCGTGTCCAGGTCGTCGACCTCGACGCTGATCACCGTCCGGCCCGCGACGGGCTGCTGCGACTCATCCGCCAGCCCGATGGTGGTCTCTCCGTCGGTAAGGGCGGCGTACCGGTCGCCATCGCGGAACCTCATCGTCAGCCCGAGGGAGTTGTAGAACCCGAGCTGTGCCTCCAGGTCGGTGGCCGGCACGATCACATGACCGATCTTCATTTGCGGAACCTCGGCATCACTTCGCGTGCGAACCTCTCCACGATTTCGAAGGACCTCTCGATCGGCAGGCCGAGCCACTGCGCCCGGAAGACGAAGTGGTTGTAGCCGGCCTGCGCGAAATCCTGGATCATGGCCGTGATGTCGTCGGGCGACCCGAAGAACAGAGCCTTCTGCTTGATGCCGTCCCACTGCGTGTCGAAGTAGTCCATGCCGTACTGGACGTACTCGCCGTAGGAGGCACGGACAGCGGCGCCGGCGACCTCATACGCGTCATCGAACGAGTCAGCGAGGCACAGGTCGCGATGAATCGGGAAGACCGCATCGTCCTCGCCGTAACCGGCCGCCTTCCGTTCGGCCCGGTAGTCGGCGAGATTGCCGACCGCCCAGTTGCGGCGGACGTTCGACGGCGCGATCCAGGGAAGCCCCTGACGGGCGATGCGTTGGATGCCGATCGGGCCGTTCGCGCCGACCCACACCGGAGGTCCGGGTTTCTGTGCCGGCAGGACGCTGCACCGCACGTCTTGGAACTCGAAATGCTTGCCCTGGTGCGAGACCTTTTCACCGGTCCACAGCTTCTGCATGCATTCAAGGGACTCGTTCATCCGCGAGACTCGCGTACGGCGTTCGATACCGAACGCGTTGAACTCGTCCTCGCGGTATCCCGACCCGATGCCCAGGACGAACCTGCCGCCCGACATCTGGTCGATGGTCGCGATCTCCTCCGCCCAGTGCACCGGGTGCCCCATCGGGAGGATGAGGATGCCCGTCCCGATCTGCATGTCGCCCGAGTGGTCGATGAGCCGCGACAGCAGCGGCAGCGGCTGCGGCGTGCTCAGGGACGAGAGGTAGTGGTGGATACCGAACACCGAGTCGTAGCCGAGGTCCCGGATGTGCTGGGTGAACTCCACCAGTTCGCCCGTGCGGCGGTTGATGTCGTCGCCGAACTCGTACTGGTGGTCGAGGAGGACTCCAAACTTCACGGCGGTTCCTACTCCTCCTCCGACTGGGACGAACGGCTCTCGCTGAGGCGGAAGTACGGCGCGACCATGTTGTCGCGCTCCTCCAGGGCCTTCGCGACCCCCTTCTCACGCCGCTGCCTGAGGAAGTTCCAGTCGCCCTCCTCGAAGCTGACGTTGGTGGCCCAGCCGTGTCCGACCCAGCCGGTCATCGCGCCCAGTCCCTTGCCGCGGGCCTCCATGACGATCTGCATCATCGACTTGCCCATCATCAGCGAGTCGAGCGGCATGACCGCGATCGCGTCGGCGTAGTCGTCGACCCACCTCTCCAGCTCGTCCGGCTCGACGACCTTGGTGACCAGGCCCTTGCGCTCGCCCTCCTCGGCGCCGATCGCGCGCATGGTGAGCATGACGTCCTTCATGGTCGTCAGGCCCACCTTCTCGATCCAGTGGTACATGTCCTGTGGCCCGGGGCCGAGATACCGGAACGCCGGGTGGGTGAACCGGGCGTTCGGGGTCGCGATGACGATGTCGGCGGACAGCGCGATCTGGAAGTGACCGCCGTAGCAGTAGCCCTGCACCTGGCAGATCGTCGCCTTCAGCGACTCGATGATCGGGCGGGTGAAGCCCGAGCTCAGCACGTTGCGGTCCGGGAGGATGCGCTGGCGCTGGGCCGGCCGGCGGCGCGACGCCTTGTCGGTTCCCGACTTGTAGCCGATGTAGTGGCCCAGTTCGGCGGCGTCCGCGCCGGTGCCGAAGTGGTCGCCCTCGCCCTTGAAGACGATGACCTTGACGCGGTCGTCGGTCTCCGCCTCACGGACCAGGTCGCCGACGCGCTCGAAGGCGGCCACCGGGATGGCGTTGAGCCGGTCGGGACGGTCGAAGGTGATGGTGGCGACCGCGCGCTTCTCGTCCACGTGGTACTTCACGTACGACGCGAGGACCTCCGGGTCGACCTCCATGTTCGCGACGTCCCACTGGTTCTCCAGCAACTCTGATTCGGTCTTCTTCACGGCTCTCCTCAACTGCTCATGGATGGGTCGGTGGCCCGCTGGGCCGATGTCAGCGAAACGCGGGGAAGACCTCCGCGGCGAACAGCCGCAGGGAGTCGTGGATCTTCTCGGCCGGCATCCCCAGCCAGCCCGGACGAAAGATGACGTGGTTGAAGCCCATGTCCCGCAAGGCGCTGATCCGCTCGATGAGGAACTCCGGGGACCCCAGCAGCAGCGTGTTCCGCACCAGGTCGTCGAACCGGTCGCGCTGCCATCGCAGCGCGGGATACTCGGCGTACGTCGAGTACTCGACCCGTGCGTGGGGCAGCGCCGTCTCCACGGCCTCGTCCACACTCGGCGCGCAGTACAGCTCCACGCCGATCGGCCGCTCGATCGAGGCCGTGTCCTTGCCGAACTCGGCGAGTGCCTCGTTGTAGACGCCCAGGTGCTCGGGCAGGTACTTGCGGCTGGGCGAGTTGCCTGGCGCGTACCAGGCATCGCCCAGGCGCGCGGCCCGCCGCACCGCCTTCTTGCCACCGGCGCCCACCCAGATTGGCGGGCCGCCCGGTGTCAGCGGGCGGATCCCGATCGAGGCATCAGAGAGCGGGTAGAACTCGCCCTCGTGGTCGACCGTCTCACCGGACCACAGGGTCCGGACGAGACGGATGCTCTCGTCGAACCGGCGGAACCTGGTCTCGGGGTCGACGCCGAACGCGGCGAACTCGTTCTCGCGGTAGCCGGCACCGACCCCGAGGACGACCCGCCCACCGGACAGATGGTCGAGAGTGGCGAACTCCTCGGCCACATGCACCGGATGGAACAGCGGCAGGAGCAGGATCCCGGTCCCGAGCGTCATGTCGCCGGATCTCGGGATGAGGCTCGCCATCATCGAAATGGGCTGCGGCGTGGCCAGGTTCGACTGGAAGTGGTTGATCGTCCACACCGAGTCGTAGCCCAGTTCGGCGGCCAGCTCGACGGTCCCGAACAGGTCGTTCAGGTGCTTTCCGAGGTCGTCGCCGTGCGGGTACTGGTGCGACGCCATGATGCCGAACTTCATTTGTGCGATTCCTTCCCGGGGTCGGGCACTGACGCGCGGCTGACCTTGCCGGTCGCGCTTCGCTCCAGCTCGGGGACGAACTCCACCAGCCGCGGGGTCTTGAAGTGGGCGAGCCGCTCACGCGCGAGCGCGGTCAGGGCGTCGGCGAGGTCGCGGTCGGGGAACTCGGCGTCGGTCCGGCGGACGACGGTCGCGACCGGGATCTCGCCCAGCCGGTCGTCGGGCCTGCCGAGAACGCGGACGTCTCGCACGAGCGTGTGCTCGCGCAGGACGTCCTCGATCTCCTCCGGCCACACCTGGAAGCCGCCACATTTGATCATGTCTCGCTTGCGGCCCGAGAGCCACAGCACGCCGTCCTCGTCGACGTGCCCGATGTCGCCGGTGTGCACCCAGCCGTCGCGGACCAGCGCGGCCGACGCCTCCGCATCGTCCACGTAGCCCTTCGTCAGCTCGGACCGCACGACGATCTCGCCCTCGGATCCGGCCGGGAGGGCGATGCCTTCGTCGCTGCGAATCTCCAGCTCCACGCCCGGGTACACCCGGCCGGCCGAGCCCGGCTTCCACAGTCCGGCCTTCATGTCCCTGCTGTTCCAGCCTGCGATGTGCCCCGACTCGGTCGAGCCGTAGTTCATCAGGATCGGGACGCCGTAGCGCAGCTCGAAGTCGCGGCGCACCGTCCACGAGATCGCCTGGCCCGCGACGAGGATGTGCTTCACCCCCTCGAACGGGAGGTCGCGCTCGGCGTGCAGGATGTCGAAGACCATCGTGGGCAGGAAGAAGAAGTTGTCGAACGCGAACCGCTCCATGAGGACGGCGAGGCGCTCCACCCCGAATCGCTCCCAGACGACCGCGCCGCGCCCGACGAAGTAGGCGAACAGCAGCGAGTGCTGGCCACCGGAGTGGAACAGCGGCAGGGCGATCAGGTTGGGCCTGGCGTCCGGTGCCGCCGTCCCTTGCTCCTCACTGCCGGTCGAGACCCGGGTGAGCCGCTGCAGCGAGCCGAGGGTCCCGCCGTGCGTGACGCTCACCGCCTTCGGGCGCCCGGTGGTCCCGCCGGTGAACAGGATGCACGACTCGCGGTCTCCCTCGACCTCGACCGCGCCGACCCGGGCCTCGCCGCCCCACTCCAGCGGCCGGACGCCGGCCACCGGCGTCCCCGGAGCCGCCGTCGGCCCCACCGACCGGACGATCACTTGGGCGGCGTCGAAATCGTTCAGGACATCGACGCGGCGGACATCGACCAGGAGGAGCTTCGGATCCGTCTTCGCGACGGACTCCGCCAGCTCTGAGGCGTTGTAAAGGCTGCTGATCGTGACCGGAACGGCGCCGAGCTTCCACGCGCCGAACAGGAAGAACACGATCTCCGGGCCGTTGGTCAGGTAGAACGCGATCCGGTCGCCCGCGCCGATGCCCTCCGCCGCGAGCGACTCCGCCACGCCGCCGGCGAGGAGGTCGATCTGGTCGAAGGTCCAGGACCGGCCGTCCTCGCCGTGCAGGCCGATGCTCTGGCCGCGGTCGCGGGCGCGCGCTTCGAGGATCCCGGCGAGGTTCGTGCCGCTCATCGCGACGCCCCGTCCATCGGTGCCGCCCCCTGCTCGCCGAATCGCGGGACGACCTCGGCGCCGAACCGTCGGATCTGGTCCATCGTCTCCTCCTGGCCGCCGCCCACGAACTGGAGCCGCAGGGACACCTCGGTGATGCCGAGTTCCGTCTCCCAGCGGCGCAGCTTGGCGACGATGTCGTCCGCGGTGCCGATCAGGCAGTCCTCGGCCATGTACCGGTCGATGTCGATGCTCTGGGCGTCCTTCCACGACTTGTAACCGGCGTACTGGCGTTCCATATGAGGCCGCACCGCCGCGATCGCCGCCGCACGGGTCTCGGCGATGAACGCCTCGCGTGCCATCGGGTACTCGCGTTCGAGCGGGAACCCGTGTTCGGTCAGGGTGTCTCGGTAGATCGTCAGCATCGCCGCGAGTTCCTCGTCGTCGCCCTTCGGGCCGATGAGCCACGGTGCGTCCAGACCGGCCGCGCGCCGGAGGGCGGGCTCGGCGAAGGCGCCGATCCAGATCGGCGGGCCACCCGGCTGGACCGGTCTCAGCGGCAGGGACGCCCCCGGCACCTCTCCCCAACTGCCCGCGAGATCGGTGGTCTCGCCTCTCCACAGCGACCGGAGTGCCGGCACGTACTCGCGCAGGCGCCGCAGGCGGTCGTCCCAGGCGACGCCGAACGCCGCGGTCTCGCGCTTGCGGTACCCCGCGCCGATTCCGACGGTCAGGCGGCCGCCCGTGATCACGTCGAGGGTCGCGAGGTCTTCGGAGAGCGCGATCGGGTTCAGCAGCGGCGCCAGAAGGACGCCGAACCCGATACGGATCCTCGTGGTCGCACCGGCCAGGTATCCGGCGAGCGGAACCGGCTGAAGGAACGCCGACTTCGCAAGGTAGTGGTGTCCGAGGTAGACGGCGTGGAAGCCGGCCTCCTCGGCGGCGACGGCCTGCCGGAGGACGTCGTCCAGCCCTTCGACCGCCGATGCCGATGGGTCGAACTGGGCGCTCAGGAAGGCGCTGATCTTCACCCCGCGACCGCCTTGGCGGACGATGTGGCCGCGTCCTGCGCACGGAAGTGCGGGATGACCTTGTCGGCGAACTCCTCCATCGACCTCAGGGCGGCCTTGCGGTCGAGGCTGGGAATGCGGAGCCAGCCGATGTAGTGGTTGATGCCGAGTTGTTCGCGCAGCATCTCGATGGTGTCGATGACCTGCTGGGCCGAGCCGAAGTTGCCGCCGTGGGTCAGGGTCTGCTCAAGGGTGAGCAGGTTGATGTTCTTGGCGACCGCCTCGTAGTAGGCCCGCTCCTTCTCCATGGCCTGTTCCGAACCCGGGATGACCTTCCCCACGGACCGGTAGTAGTTCAACGCGGCCTGAGCAGCCTCCCTGAGGCCTTCCTCGCCGTCGCCGCACCAGACCTGCTGCATGAACGGCAGGTCGTAGGAGGCGATGTCGAACCCGTTCTCCTCCATCGCTGTTCGGTACAGAGAGAAGTTCTTCTGCATGATGCCGAGCGGCGTGAAGTTCGGTGAGGTGATGATGGGTTCGCCGATCGCACCGCGATCACGGAAGCTCTCCGGCGACACGGTGCCCTGCAGGATCGGCGGCCCACCCGGCGTGAACGGCCGTGGGTACGTGGTGACGTTGTCGTAATGCAGCACTTCACCGTGGTAGCTGAAGTTCTCCTGCGTCAACGCCAGCCGGAGGACATCGAGGGTCTCCTTGTACCGGACCTTTGACTCCTCTAGCGGGATCCCGAAGCCGGCGAACTCGGCGGGCTGGTAGCCGCGACCGACACCGATCGTGACCCGGCCACCGGAGAGCACGTCGAGAGCCGCGATGTCCTCGGCCAGCCGGAGCGGGTTGTGCAGCGGGAGGACCAGGACAGCGGTGCCGATAGTGATCGACCTGGTGCGTTCGGCGATCGCCATGGCGAAGCTCACCGGGCTGCCGAGGATCCCGTACTTGGAGAAATGGTGCTCGGCCAGCCACACCGAGTCGAAGCCGAGCTCGTCGGCGAGCCCGATCTCCTCCAGGGTCTCCCTCAGCACCTGGTGGTCCGATGCCCCGTCGCTCACGGGGAACAGGTTCATGATCCCGAACTTCACTGTCGCTCCTATATTCCGACCAGTCGGTATGTTATCTGTCGAGTGAAAAGCCGGCAAGGAACCGGCCTTCTCCGCGCCTGCCCGCCCCTAGGCGCCCCGCCGCCGCTGAACCTGCAGCTCACCGACGCGGCGCCGGTGCCACGAGCCCCGGCCGAGCCACGCGTCGAGCACGTGCGCGCGGCGCAGGAACAGGTGCGGATCGGCCTCCATCGTGATGCCCATGCCGCCGTGCACCTGGACGCAGCGTTCCGCGGCGAAGACCGCGGCCTTGCCCGCCGCCGCCTTCGCGGCGTGGACGAGGCTCTCCGCCTCGGGCCGTCCCGTGTCCACGGCCCAGGCGGCGTACAGGGTCAGATCCCACGCCGCCTTGCGGTACTTGACCGCGTCCGCCAACTGGAACGCCACGCCCTGGAACGAGCCGATGACCCGGCCGAACTGCTCGCGGGTACGGGCGTGCCCGGCCGCGAGTCCGATGGCGCCCGCGGCGACACCGCACAATTGCGCGGCGGCGACGAGCGCGGCGCGCCCCGCGCCCGAGCCGACCGGCCCGGCGTCTCGCGGCGCGGAGAAGGTCACGTCGGACAGCGGGAGCGACGGATCGAACGACTCCCGCAGGGTGATGCCCGACGGGACCGCCGTCCAGGCGCCGCCGGTGCCGAGCACCACGACCCCGCCCGCCTGGGCCGCGTACGGCACCAGCGTGCGGACGAGCGGGTCCACGCCGCCGCCGGGCCATCCGGTGGCACCGGGAACGTCGACCGCGGGCGTGAGGACCGTGCGGCCCGCCAGCACATCGCCGGGGAGCTCGCCGAGCCCCGTGGCCAGTTGCACCGCCGCGGCATGTGCCGGGAACCGGCTTGGTACCAGGTGCTCGCCGAGGACCTCGACCGCCACGAGGAGGTCGACCAGGGACGACCCCACACCGCCCGCCGATTCAGGCACACCGAGCAGGCCGAAGTCGGTGAGCAGGACGGCGTCGCCGCCGGGCGGCCGCCATTCCCCCGCGAGCGCGTCGCGGGCGGTGACCTTCTCCTCCTTGGCGATCGAGCGGATGGACTCCTGGATGTCCAGCTGCTCCTGCGTGAACGTCGCTTTCATTCCGCCACTCCGCTCAACGTGAACGGGGCAGGCTCAGCACCCGCTCCGCAAGGATCGATTTCTGGACCTCCTCCGTGCCGCCCTCGATGGTGTGGGCGCGCGAGCGGAGGTAGTGACGCATCCGGGCCTCGGCTCCCGCGCCGTCGAGCAGCACTCCGCCGGCCTCGTCGAGTTGCACGGCCAGGCGGTTCGCGTCCTGGACGACGCCGGCCCACAGGCTCTTCAGCGCCGAGGTCTCCGCGCCGGGCGCGCCACCGGCCCGGGTCTCCCCGACCATGCGCAGGGAGCCGATACGGACGGCTTCGGCGTCGCAGCGCAGCGCGCCGATCGCGTCGAGGAACCCGGAGTCGTCCGCCATGCCCTTCTCCAGAGCGAGGTCGGTGAGGCGGTCGACGGCCTGGCGCGCCCAGACCCAGAGGCTGAGCGCCATGCTTCCGCGCTCGAAAGCCAGGGTCGTCAGCGCGACCCGCCAGCCGTTCCCCGTGCCGCCGAGGACATCCTCGTCGGGCACGAACACGTCGTCGAGGAACATCTCGTTGAACTCGGTGTCGCCGTTGATCATGACGAGCGACCGAACCTCGAACCTGTCCATCGGCGCGAGGAGGTAGGTGATGCCCTCGTGCTTGGGCGCGTCCGGGTCGGTGCGCGCCAGCAGGAGGCACTTGGACGCGTTGTGGGCGTTCGACGTCCAGATCTTCGAGCCGGTGACGCGCCAGCCGCCGTCGACCTTGACCGCCGCGGTCTGCAGGCTCGCCAGGTCCGAGCCGGAACCGGGCTCGCTGAACCCCTGGCACCAGTAGTCGGTGCCGTTCAGGATGCCCGGAAGGTGGCGGGCCTGCTGCTCGGCGGTGCCGTGCGTGATGATGGTCGGCCCGGCGAGGTACATGCCGACGCCGTTGAGGGCGTACGGCGCGCCGCGCAGCTCGGCCTCCTCGTTGAAGATGGCCTGCGAGATCGCGTCCATGCCACGGCCGCCGTGCTCGACCGGCCATGAGAGCCCGGCCCAGTTCGCCTCGCAGATGCGGTCCTGCCACACCCGGGACCAGTGGGTCCGCTCCTCCTCGGAAAGGCTCTCCTGGTCCGGGACGCCCTTGAGCGCCTCGTCGAGCCAGGCGCCGACCTCCCGGCGGAACGCCCGCTCGCCGGCGTTGTCATCGAAGTCCATGGTCCCCCGTCCGCTCGCTGTCTTCTTGGGCCCGCACCCCGTCCGGCACCGTCACGCGGATACCTCCTCGGCATCGGCCAGCCGGGCCTTGTAGAGCTTCCCGTTCGGGTCGCGCGGCAGCGTTGCGTGCACGAAGTACTCCTTGGGGAGCTTGGGCTTGGCCAGCCGGCCGGTGAGGTGCTCGCGGATGGCCGCCACGGCGGCCGAGGCAGCCGGTGCGGCATCGCTCAGGACGATGTGCGCGGCCGGGACCTCGCCGTAGTCGGGATCCGGGACGCCGACGACACCCGCGTCCGCGACCCACTCGTGCCCGATGAGGGCACTCTCGATCTCGGCCGGGTACACGTTCACGCCCCCCACCAGGATGAGTTCGGCGGCACGGCCGGTGATGTAGAGGAAGCCGTCCTCGTCCACGTGCCCGACGTCCCAGACGGTCATCAGGCCGCCGCGCCGCGAGCCGTCGGTCTTGCCGGGGTCGTTGTGGTATTCGACCTTGTCCTCGCCTTGGCGCATGTAGACGATGCCGGTCTCGCCGGCCGCGACCTCGTTCCCCTCGCGATCGAGGATCTTCAGGGTCGAGATCGACGCGGGCCTGCCGACGGTGCCGGGGTGGTCGAGCCACTCCTGCGGCCGCGCGACCGTGGTACCGACCTCGGTCGAGCCGTAGTACTCGTAGACCACCGGGCCGAACCAGTCCATGATCCGCTGCTTGACCTCCATCGGGCACGGCGCCGCGCCGTGCAGCACGTACCGCAGGGACGAGACGTCGAAGCCGTCACGGACCTCCCCCGGAAGCCGCAGCAGCCGGTGGAAGTGCGTGGGGACCATGCTCGTGCCGGTGACCCCGTGCTCCTGGACGCGCCGGAGGAAGCCCTCAGGCGTCCAGCCGTCCATCAGGACCAGGGTGCCGCCCCAGTTCAGCGCGCCGATCGCCGGCGTGATGTTGGCCGAGTGGTACATCGGCGCCGAGACGAGCCAGGAGGCGAACGCCTCGCGATGCATGCCGAACTCGTTGAAGAGCCACACGTACGTGAGGGCGCCCTGGTCGGCGCTGACACCGCTGAGGGGACGCTTGACGCCCTTCGGACGGCCGGTGGTGCCCGACGTGTACATCATCAGGGACCCGTTCGGGGTCTGCTCCGGGTCGGTCGCCGGCATGCCGCCGGTCAGTTCCGACATCGGACGGGCGCGCGATGCCCTGCCATCGACGAAGACCTCGACACCGGGACGAACCGCCGCGAGCACCGTGTCCTCGACGCGCTCCGAGCACAGGACGACCTTGGTGTCGCTGTCCGCAAGGATGTAGGCGATCTCCGGAGTGGTCAGGTGGTAGTTGATCGTGACGAGGTAGACGCCGGACTGCATCGCCGCCAGGTACGCCGCCGCCATGGCGGCGCTGTTGCTCATGACCACGGCGACCGTGTCGCCCTCGTTCACCCCGCGGGCGCGCAGTCCGTGACAGATCCGGTTCACCTCGGCGAACAGCTCGCCGTAGGCGATGCGCTCGTCGTCGGCGGTGATGATCGCGCACAGGTCCGGGTCGGACACGGCCCATAGGCGGAAGCCGACCTGTTCCCGCGTCTGCTCGCTCATCTCGCTCCTTGAACTACATTCCGACCATTCGGTATCTTTTTCGTCAGAGTAGATGGGATCAACCACCATGTCCATACCTGTCAACGCACGACATGCCTCGGCTTACCGGGCCCGTGACGTTCCTGCCCCGCTGCAGGTCACGGATGGTGTCTGGGCCGTTCCGGTGCCACTCCGCGGCAGCCCCCTCGGCTTCATCACCGTCTTCCTCATCGAGACGCCGGAAGGGCTCGTCCTCATCGACGCCGGCTACGAACACCCCTCCTGCTGGGAGTCGTTCACCAGGTCCGTCGCCGAGATCGGGCACGACCTCGCGGCCGTGCAGCTGGTGCTGCTCACCCACAACCACCCCGACCACGTGGGCTTCGCCGACCGGGTCCGGGCGGCGTCCGGCGCGAGGGTCGTCATGGGGCGCGACGACGACTTCTCCCATCAGAACCGTGTGCGCGGCGGTGGGTTCCTGGTCCAGCTGGGCAGGGCCCTGGAGCAGACCGGAGCGCCGCGTGAAGTGATCGACGGCATGTACGGCGACGCGATCGGGGTCGCCAGGCATTCGGAGAGCCTGGACCTCGATCTGGCCCCCGAGCGCGACAGCGAGCACGTTCTCGGCGACGTCACGATCCTCGGGCTCCACACACCCGGGCACACCTACGGGCACACCGTCTATGTCGACACCTCGCGCGGCGTCGTGTTCACCGGCGACACGATGATGGCCGAAGGACCGACCCAGCTCGCCATCCCCAGCCTGCCCGGGGACGATCCCGCCGGCGACCTGCTCAGGTCCCTGGATCGCATACGGGACCTCGAGGTCGAGATCGCCTGCCCGGCGCACCAGTTCCCGTACCGGGACATCGCCGCGCGCGCCGACGAACTGAAAGCCTTCCACCAAGCCGAACTCGACACCGTGGAGAGGCTCCTGCGGACTCACGACTCCGCGTGGGAGATCGTGCCGCACCTCAAGCGGACCAAGCCGTGGGAGGAACTCGGCACCGGGACCAAGCGCTTCGCCCTGATTCATACGCTGTCACTCATCCTCGGCGTCACCCGGTGACCAGCGCCGGGACTGCTCCGGATAGGCCCAATCCGGAGTCATGGCCGGGCGGAGCTCCCGCAGGGCCCGCTTGAGGACCTTGCCCGAGGGGTTGGTGGGGAGTTCCTCGACGACGTAGACCTCTTTGGGCACCTTGAACTTCCCGAGCCGCCGGCGCACATGCTCGATGAGGTCGTCGGCCACCAGTCCCGGCTTGCCGACGACGAAGGCGACCGGCACCTCGACCCACCGGGGATGCGGAGCCCCCACCACCGAGGCCGCCAGGACCAGCGGGTGATCGGCGAGGACGTTCTCGATCTCGGCGCTGGACATGTTCTCGCCGCCGCTGCGGATCATGTCCTTCAGGCGGTCCCGGATGTAGAGGTAGCCGTCGTCGTCGAAGCAGCCGACATCCCCCGTGTGGAACCAGCCGCCGCGGAACGCCTCGGCGGTGGCCGCCGGGTCGTCGAGGTAGCCCGGACTCACCTTGGGGCCGCGAGCGATCACTTCGCCGTCCTCCCCCACTCCGGCGTCGTTCCCTTCGGCGTCGACGACCCTGACGTCCACCCAGGGAACGGGCAGGCCCACCGAGCCCTGCTTGCTCTCCATGTGGGCTTCGTCCAGGTACGTGAGCCCGCTGCATGTCTCGGTGAGGCCGTAGCCCTCGATCAGGCGCGCGTTGGGGAAGAGCCCGCGGGCGACCTTGAACAGTGCGGACGTGACCTGGGAGAAGATCAGCCAGCGCACCGACGACAGGTCCGCGCCGGTCGTGTCCGCCGCTCGGCGGATCATGTCGAGCATGGTCGCGGCGACCACCATGCCGGTGATGCCCTCGGCCTCGATCGCGGTCAGGATGCCGGCCGGCTCGAACCGCCGCTGGACGACCATGCAGCCGCCGGCATGCCAGATCGCGTATCCGGGAAGGTCGGTTCCGCCGACGTGGTACAGCGGCGCGAAGTTCAGGATCCGGTCGGTCGGTCGAAGACCCAGTTCGACTATCTGGGCGTGCATGTTGGCGTTCACGTTCCCGTGGGTGAGCATCACGCCCTTCGGCAGGCTCGTCGTCCCGGACGTGTACACGATGCGCTGGAGTGCCGCGTCGTCCAGTTCGACGTCCCGGACCCTCTCGCCCCGGTGGGCCGCGGTGAGCGCACGCAGGTCCGTCCAGGTGCCGTCGATGGGTTCGAGCGCGAGCCGGCGCACCAGTGGGAGCCGGGCGACCGCCCGCGCGGTCAGCTCCGCGAACTCGGGGACGGTCGCGACCGCCTCGACCTCGGCGCGCTCCATCAAGTGCTCCAGTTCGCCCGGTGCGAGCCGATAGTTCAGGGGCACGCACACGGCGCCGAGCTTGGCCAGCGCCAGGGACAGCATCAGGAATTCCGGGACGTTGTTCGCGACGACCGCGACACGGCCGCCCTGGGCGACACCGTCCGCCGCGATGCCGGCGGCGAGCGCGTTCACGTCGGCGTCGAGTTCGCGGTACGTCCAGCGCCGGTCCTCGAAGACGAGCGCGTCCCGGTCGGCGAAGCGGACGGCGTTGACGCCGAGTATCCGCGCGAGGTTCGCCGTGCTCATGACGCGCCCTCCTGTGCACGCAGCTTCGTCTTCAGGACCTTCCCCGAGTCGTTGCGGGGAAGGGAGCCGACGACGCTGACGTACTTGGGCACCTTGTACTTGGCGAGATTGTCCAGGCAGTGCCGCTGGATGTCCTCGGGTGTCACCGCCGCGGACTCGTGCAGGATGACGAAGGCCTTGGGGACCTCGTCCCACTTCTCGTCCGGGACGCCGATGACAGCGACCTCCGCGACCTGCGGGTGCTGGGCGATGACCCGCTCGACCTCGGCCCCGGCGATGTTCTCCCCGCCGGACTTGATGAGATCGGCGTGGCGGTCGACGAACCAGAGGTAGCCGTCCTCGTCCATCCGGCCGACGTCTCCGGTGAGGAACCAGCCGTCGCGCCGGGAGCGCTCGTTGGCCTCGTCGTCGTTCCAGTATCCGGGCGAGATCTTGTCACCGCGCACGATGATCTCGCCTTCGACGCCGGGCGGCACCTCCTTGAAGCCCTCGTCGACGATGCGGATGTGAACCCCTGGGAACGGGGCCCCGAGCGCACCGAGCTTGGACTCCTCGTGGGCCGCGTCCATGTAGCAGACGCCGTTGCAGAGCTCGGTCATGCCGAACGTGTCGACGGTGCGCACGTGCGGGAGGACGCTCTTCACCCTGCGGCGCACGCTCGGCGCCACGCCGGCGAAGAGCAGGTAGCGCAGGGCACCGAGGTCGGGACGCGGGTCGAGGTCCAGGATGCCGAAGAGGATCTGGGCGGCCAGAACCATCCCGGTGATGCGCTCTTCGACGGCGATGCGGGCGATGTCCTCGGCCTGGAACGTCGGCGTGAGGACCATCGTGGCCCCGGCGACGAAGATCGCGAGCCCGGGTGCCTCCAGGCCGCTGACGTGGAACAGCGGGGCCGAGATGAGGATCCGGTCGTCCTGCGTGAGCTCCAGTTCCAGAATCTGAGCCCGGTGGTTGGCGACCAGGTTGCCGCACGTGTGGACGACGCCCTTGGGCCGGGCGGTGGTGCCTGACGTGTAAAGGAGCCGATGGATGTCGTCCGGGCCCTTCTCGGCGTCGTCGACGCGGACGCCCGGCGGCTGCGCGTCGAGGAGCGTTCCAAGGCGCGCGGCGTCCGGAATGGCGTCCTGCCCGTTCGCGATGACGACCCGCAGCCCCGTGTTCGCCTTCAGGTGGGCGGCGTCGTCCCGGAAGTCGTCGTCGTACAGCAGGCAGGTGATTCCGGCCTGGCCGACGACGTACGACTGCTCGGCGGCGTGCAGGCGCCAGTTCAGCGGCACGACGACGGCGCCGATGCGGCTGACCGCCAGCAGTTCGATGACGTAGGTGGCGGTGTTGCGCCCGAGGACGCCGACCATGTCCGCCGCCGTGATGCCCGCGGCGAGCAGGGCGGCGGCGTGCCGGTCGACGTCGGCGTCCAGCTCGGCGTACGTCCAGCGCCTGTCGTCGCCGACGAGCGCCTCGCGTCCGGCACGGCGGAGCGCCTGGACGCGAAGCGTCTCGCTGAAGTTGCTCGTGGCCATCAGTTCGTCGCTTCCCCTCCGCGGAATGCCCGGATCTCCTCCCGGCTCGGCAGGCTGACGAACTCCAGGAGGTTGCCGTCGAGGTCACGGGCGGCGAACGCCGTGATGTAGCCGTAGTTCTCCAGGAGCACCCGGTGCGGCGGGCGGACGCATTCGGCGCCGAGCCCCGAGATCCGCTCGTAGACCTCGTCGATCTCGTCGCGCGGGACCTGGAAGCTCAGCAGGAAGACGCCGAGCTCGAGATGCCCGGCGGTCGCGGTGCGCTTCTTTGTACCGTTCCACTCGATGAGCTCGAGCTGACCGATCTGGCTCGGGCCCTGAAGGTACTGCACCTTGCCGGTGGTCCCCTCCGGGAGCCCCAGGGACTCTTCGATCCCCGGCCCGCCGACGTCGGTACGCAACGTCTTCTTGTAGCCGAGGGCCTTCTCGTAGAAGTCCGCGGCACGGTCGAGGTCCGAGACGGTCATGGCTACGTGATGGACTTCGCTGACGGGCATGGATCTCTCCTGGATGGGCTTGGGGCGAAGGGCTACGCGCCGAGAACCTTCTGGATGAGCGCGATCTCGTCCTCTCCGCTCCGGGGGACGATGTAGTCGTCGAGCGAGCCGATCTCCTCGATCGCCTCGTGGATGTCACCGGGCGACGCCGGTCCAGGCCCCGAATACCAGCCGGGCGTCACGCCGAGGAAGATCCGCCCGACGCGGCCGCCGCCGACGGTGAAGATCTGCCGGTTGAGCTCGCACTGTTCGGACGCCAGATACGTCGCGACCGCCGCGACATGCCGCGGGTCGAACCGGTCGGCGAGATCACCCAGGAGCCCCTCGGTCATGCGCGTGGCCGCGGTCGGCGACACCGCGTTGACGAGGATTCCGCGGCGGGTGCCCTCCAGCGACAACACGTTCATCAGGCCGATGAGACCCGCCTTCGCGGCGGCGTAGTTGGCCTGGCCGAAGGTGCCCAGCAGCCCGGACGACGAGGTGGTCAGCACGATGCGCCCGTAGCGCTGCTCGACCATGTGCTTCCACGCCGGGCGCAGAACGTTGAACGCGCCCCCGAGGTGGACGTCGAGGACGTCGGTGACGTCGTCGTCGGCCATCTTCCCGAAGGATCGGTCCCGCAGGATGCCGGCGTTGTGGATGACGGCGTCCACGCGGCCGAACTCGTCCATCGCCCGCCGCACCAGGGCGGCGCCGCCCTCGACGGTCGCCACCGAATCCGCGGACGCGGCGGCGACGCCGCCCAGCCCGCGGATCTCCGCGGCGACCTGCTCGGCGGCGCCCGAGGAACCCGAACCGTCCACCGCTCCGCCGAGGTCGTTGACGACCACCTGTGCCCCGTGCTCGGCCAGCATGAAGGCGTGGGCGCGTCCGATGCCGTTGCCCGCGCCGGTGACGATCACGACCCGGCCGTCGAAGCCGACCGCCCCGGTCACAGTTCGCTCCCGAAGACGGCGACGAACGCGACCGAGGAACCGGGCTGGCCGCCCAGGTTCTGCGCGAGGGCGAGCCTGGCGTCCGGGACCTGCCGCTCGCCGGCCTCACCGCGAAGCTGGGTGAAGCACTCGAACATCATGCGCAGTCCGGTGGCGCCGATCGGATGGCCGAAGGACTTCAGGCCGCCGTCGGTGTTGACCGGTAGGGCGCCGCCGAGGTCGTACCTGCCGTCGAGGATGTCCCGCCAGGCCTTGCCGCGCTCGGAGAAGCCGAGGTCCTCCATGAGGACGACCTCGGTGGGGGTGAAGCAGTCGTGCACCTCGGCGAGCGAGATCTCCGTCGCCGGGTCGGTCACGCCCGCCTGTTCGTAGGCCTGCTCCGCGGCGGTGACGACCTCGGGGAACGTCGTGAAGTCGTACCCGGTGGCGGCGAGCCCGGCACCGGATCCGGCGACGAAGCTCATGCCCCTCAGGTACACCGGCTTGTCCGTGTACTTGTGGGCGTCCTCGGCACGGACGATGACGGCCGCCGCCGCTCCATCGGACACACCGGAACAGTCCATCACGCCGAGCTGGCCCGCCACACGCGGGGACCTCTCGACGACCTCGGCCGTGACGGCCTTCTGGAACTGGGCGCGCTTGTTGAGGGCACCGTTGGCGTGGTTCTTCACCGCGACATGGGTCAGCGCGCTGCGCATGTCGCCCTCACCGACGCCATGTGCCGCCTGGTAGGCGGGGGCCAGCAGCGAGAACCCGGCCGGAGCCGTCCAGTCGACGTCGGTCCCGTCCGCAGGGGGGAAGACCGCGGACAGGCCGGACTGCGAACTGTCCTTGAGCTTCTCGACACCGGTGGCCATGACGATGTCGTAGGCGCCGGACGCGACGCCGAACACGGCGTTGCGGAAGGACTCCGACCCGGTCGCGCAGTAGTTCTCAACACGGGTCACGGGCTTTCCGGCCAGGCGCAGCGGGCGGGCCAGGACCTGGCCGGAAAGGCCCGTCCCCTGGGTGCCGACCCAGAACGCGTCGATGTCGCTCAGCGACACCCCGGGCAGGGATTCCATGCAGTCGCCAACGGCGTCGACGATCAGGTCGTCGGCCGAGGAGTTCCAGTGGTCACGGAAAGGCGTGCACCCCATCGCCACGATGGCGACGTCGTGGGCCATGCGCCTGGTCGTCTTCGGTTCAGTCGTCACTGGTCGTGGCCTTCCACGGACGGAGCTTCCAGAAGTAGTTGTGGATCGCGTCGGTGGTCCACAGGCGGCGGAACGTAGGGCGCATCTCCATGCCCACGGCCACGGCCTCGGGCGCGACGTCGGCCGCGTAGGCGTTCAGCCGGCCGCCGCGGGTGCCCTCGACGTCGAAGTCCGCAATGACGATCGCGACTTCGTCCTCGGGCATGGTCGTGAGATGGTCCCGGGTGACCGAGACGACGGTGGCCACCCGGTCGCGCAGCGAGATCTTGCCCGGATCGCCGGTGCCCCCGGCGATGCCGCAGGACGCGCAGACCCGGCTCGGCGGCGTGGTGATGCCGCCGCAGGCGTCACAGAGCCCGCCTTCGAGCCGGTGCTTCCAGCCGGCCCGGCGATGCATCGGCGGAGCGGCCGGGGCCGGCGCGGCCGGACGTGCCGGACCCTGGACATCGAGCAGGCCACGCCAGCGCAGGTACCGGCCATAGGCGATGGCCTCCCGGTCGGCGAGCTGCTCTCGTACCGAACGTCCGCCGCGCACGGATTGGACCCTGTCTCCGACACGGAAGACGAAGGCGTCGGCACCTTCGGCCGCCGAGAGCAGCAGGATGGTCTGTCCCGGCTGGGCCGTGTCCAGGGCCGCGGCGAGGAGAAGGCCCGGGTGGGCCGCACCGGTGTAGCCGGTGAGCCGCTCGATCTCGGCGTCCGCACCGGAGGCGCCGAGGGCGCGGCGGAGCATCGCGGCGGCGCGGGCGTTGGAGGACGCGACGGCGACGTGGTCGACGGCGTCCAGTCCGGCGCCGGCCAGGGCGCGGTGTGCGGCCTCCTTGGCGCTCGCGACCAGGATCTCGGCGGTGAACCGCTCATCCCAGACGTGATCGTGGCGCTCGCCGGGGAGCCGCCACCGGTCCAGCACCTCGGCGGTCCGTCCAGCGCGGGACAGCAGGACGGCCGCGGCGTCACCGGCGGTGAACGCAACTGCGGCGTCGCCCTGTGCCAGCTCGTCGGGCGCGTGGGGCCGGGTCGTGCGGACGTCGCTGAGCGCGGCGGTCGCGCCCGACCGAAGGACCAGGTCGAGCACCGTCGCGCCCGACCGGTGGCCGCGCATGTCGGCCGCTGCCACGCCGGGGTCCAGGCCCAGGGCCTCGTGCACGATTCCCGCCGAGGTCTTGCCGTCGTAGGGCGCGTTGGTCGTGGCGAGGAGCAGCTGGCCGCCCCCGGGCGAACCGGTTGTGATCTCCCGTAGCGCCTCGACCGCCATCGTCACGGTGTCCTCGTCGAACGCGGCGACACTGCGTGCCCGCCCGCCGGAACGCGGCTCGGCGCCCTCAAGGCTGTTGCTGGTCAGCGCGTACGCGGGCAGGTATGCCGCGTACGCGCCGATCCCGTTCTGCTCGGGCATGAAAGGGTCGTGCCTCCTCAGGTCCAGTTCGGGATGGCCGCGAGCAGGCGCCGGGTGTAGTCCTGCTCAGGCCGGTCAAGGACCTGCATCGCAGGGCCCTGCTCGACCACGCGGCCGCCGTTCATGACCGCGATGCGGTCGCACAGGTCGCTGGCCAGCATCAGGTCGTGGGTGACGAACAGCAGTCCGATGCCGAGCTCGCCGACGAGGGACCTGAACAGTTCGACGACCTTGGTCTGGGTGGTCACGTCGAGCGCCGTGGTGCATTCGTCGGCGATGACCATCGACGGCCGCGTGACCACCGCCAAGCCGATGGCGACCCGCTGGCGAAGGCCACCGGACAGCTGGTGCGGGTAGCTGTCGAGAACGCGCTGGGCGTCGGTGATCCGCATCTGCTCCAGCACCTCTGCGGAGCGCCGTTCGACGTCCTCCTTGCCGATGTCCCGTACGTGCCTGCGAAGGACCTCCGCGAGGTGCGCCCGTACCTTCATGAGCGGGTTGAGCGACCGGGACGCGTCCTGGAAGACCATTCCGACGGCGCTGCCGCGGACCCGGTGCGTACGGTCGGCGTCCGGCGCGACGATGCGTTCGCCCGAGAGGGAGATCGAGCCGCCGTCCACCCGGACGTTCTTGTCCAGGAGCCCGACGACGGCGCGGGCCAGGGTGGTCTTGCCGCTGCCGGACTCACCGACGACCCCGACGATCTCACCACGCCCGATCGCAAGGTCGACGTCGTCCAGCAGCCGGAGGTCACCACCGGAGAGACGGGCCGTGATGGACAGGCCCTCGACGTTAAGGAGCTCGGTCATCGGCGCCGCTTTCGTGGGTCATGGTGGGTGAGCAGCGCGTCGCCGAGGAGGTTCACCAGCAGAACGAGAACGGTGATGGCGAGCCCCGGGAAGAACGCGATCCACCACGCCTGGCTCAGTTCGTCCTGTCCCGACGCGAGCATGGAGCCCCAGCTGGACTTGGGCGGCACTACCCCGAGGCCGAGGAAGCTGAGCGCGCTCTCGACGAGGATCGCGGTACCGACCTGGAGCGTTCCGAGTGCGACGATCGTGCCGGCGAGGTTCGGCAGCACGTGCCGGAAGATGATCCGGGCCTCCGAGGCGCCGACGGCGCGCAGGCCGAGCACGAACTGCTGTTCGCGGATGGTCAGGGTCGTCGCGCGGGTCACGCGCGCGCAGGCCGCCCATCCGGTGAGCGCCAGGACCAGGAACAGAACCGGCAGCGAACTCCCCCGGTTGGAGATGATCGCCAGCGCGATGAGGATGAACGGCAGCGCGAGCTGGGCGTCGATGAGGATGGAGATCACCTTGTCGGCCCAGCCGCGGAAGTAGCCGCCGAGCAGGCCGATCAGGACACCGGGCCCGATCGCGACCAGTGCCCCGACCAGCCCGATCATGATCGTCAGCCGGCCGCTGGTCATCAGCTGCGTGAGCATGTCCTGGCCCCGCTTGTCGGTGCCGAGGGGATGCCCCCAGGTGCCGCCGTCCAGGAACGCCGGGGGCAGCCGCGTCTTCGTGAGGTCCTGCCCGCCCTCGGGCAGCAGGCCGGTCACCGGCAGGACGAAGACGAGGGCGGCGACGGCCACCAGCGGCACGGACAACCAGAACACCGAGCTGCGGGAACGCCATGCCCCGCGGCCCGCCGGCACCTCTCCCTTGGACGCGGGTGCGTCGACTTCGAGCCGGCTCATCGCGGTCTCACCTCACCCTCGGGTCGACGACGGAGTGGATCACGTCGACAAGCAGGTTCAACAGGACGAACGCGACGGCACCGAAGACGACGATGGCCTGGACCAGCGGGAAGTCACGGAACTGGACCGCCTGGAGGGCGAGCTGCCCGAGACCCGGCCACGAGAAGACGTACTCGATCGCGACGGCACCGGACAGCAGGATGCCGGTCTGCAGAACGACGATGGTCAGCACCGGCATCAGCGCGTTCTTGAACGCGTGCCGCCACACGACGCGCGGGCGGCTGAGCCCGCGTGCGCGGGCGGAGTCGATGAACGGCTCGGCGAGCGCCTCGCTCATGGACGCCCGTGTCAGCCGCGCGATATGCGCCATCGGATAGAGCGACATCGTCAAGCTCGGCAGGATGAGGTGACGCGGCGTCCCGGACTGGCCGGCGGGAAGCCATCCCAGCTTCACGGCGAACAGCACGACGAGCATCATGCCGAGCCAGAAGACCGGGACGGACTGGCCGAGAAGCGCGACGGTGGACGCCGCCCGGTCCCACCAGGTGCCCTCGCGGGTCGCCGCGAGGACGCCCAGCGGGACGCCGATCAGGACCGCGATCGCCATGCCGGCCCCGACCAGCTGGAGCGTGAAGGGCAGCCGGTCGAAGATCAGTGTGGTGTTGGCCTGGTAGAACTGCAGCGACTCGCCCAGATCCCCGGTGACGATGCCCGTGATGTAGTCGAGGTACTGCGTGATCAGCGGCCGGTCGAGGCCGAGCTGCTGCCGGAGCGCTTCGCGCTGCTCGGGCGGGGCCGTGGGCCCGAGGATGTTCGCCGTCGGGTCTCCGGAGAGACGGCCGAGCGCGAACGCCATCGTCAGGGCGATGAACAGTGACGCGAAGAGGGTCGCGACGCGGACGGCGACACGCCGGAGACGAGCGGTCTTCATCGGCGGGCCCTCCATCGTGCTCCGGGCATCGCGGCGAGGAGCTCGCGCGTGTAGTCGTCGGCGGGGCGGGTGAAGACGGTCTCGCAGGGACCGCCCTCCACGACCCGTCCGTGCCGCATGACGTGCACGGTCTCGCAGACGGACCGGACGACCGCGAGGTCATGGCTGATCATGAGCAGGGCGGCTCCGGTCGTCTCCCGTACCTCCCGGAGGAGTCCGAGCACGTCGGCCTGGACGGAGACGTCCAGCCCGGACGTGGGTTCGTCGGCGACGATGAGCCGGGGACGCATGAGCAGGGCGCGCGCGATACAGACCCGCTGTGCCTGACCGCCGCTGAGCTGGTGCGGATAGCGGTCGAGCAGGTCCGGGGAGAGCCGGACGCTTTCGAGGAGCCCGGCGTCGTCGATCCACGAGGTGCGCTTCCGCTGGAGCCCGCGAAGCTCCCGGAGCCCCGAGCGCACGGACTGGCGCGAGTCCAGCGACCCGTGCGGATCCTGGAACACGATCTGGACCTCGGGGCGCAGCTCCCGGAGCCGGCGCCGGCTGAGCGATGCCAGCGAATGCCCCAGGAGCTCGATGTCGCCGCCGCTGCGGGGCCCGAGCCCCGTCGCGGCCATCGCGAGCGTGGTCTTGCCGGATCCGGACTCGCCGACGACGGCGGCGCTCTCACCCGCGCCGATGCGCAGGGAGACCCCGTCGACGGCCCGGAAGACCTCACCCGTGGTGCGGTTGTGGTGCTCGACCACGAGCCCGTCGACGACCAGGACCGGCGCGTTCTCTGGGTCGGGGAGGCCCCGGCCTTCGTCGGCCGGGACCTCTTCCAGCGTCTCGGACATCGTCAGCGAGTCGCGTTCGTGAAGTCGAAGTTGTTCAGCGCCCCGTACTGGACACCCTCCACGCCGTCGCCGAGACCGTAGTTGTAGATCTGCTTGTACAGGGGGACGTAGCAGTGCTTCTCGACGACTCCGAGAGTGTTGAGCTCGTCGTAGATCTTCTGCGCCCCATCGGTGTCGTCCTGCTCCAGCGCCTCGCCGACCAGTTCCTCGATCTTCGGGTCCGGGCAGTTGGCGGTGATCGACTCCTTCTTCATGAATCCGCTCGCGTAGAAGTCGGGCACGGCCGCGTTCGGGACCGCGCCGAACATGTACAGGCCGTCGACCTGGCGGCCGGCGACCTCCTTGGTCAGCGTTCCGTAGTCGGTCGGCCGGAACTTCACCTTGAATCCGGCCTTCTGGAGGCTCGCGCCGATGGCCTGGGCGACCTCCTCCATGTTGGTGTACTGAGCGGCCGGGTAGGTGACGTTGACGGGCGGGGCGGACGACCCCACGAGCTGCTTGGCCTTGGCCGGGTCGGCGCTGACCTTGGCCACGGGCTGGGTTCCCGGCTTCACGTTGAGCAGACCGCCGTCGGCGACGGCCTTGCCGTCGAAGATGCCCTGGACGATCTCGTCGCGGTTGATCGCGAGCGCGGCGGCCTCACGCAGCTCGGGCTTGTCGAAGGGCGGCCTCGTCGAATCGAGGAACGCGGTGATCTTCAGGGCGGACTCGGTGCTGACGACCTCATGCCCGGCCTTCTTCGCCTGATCGGCCTGAGAGGGCGGCAGGTCCAGCGCGACGTCGACGCTCTCACTCTGCAGCAGCGCGAGACGCTGGGAGGCCTCGGTCGCCCAGGTGAAGGTCACACCGGTGTTGCTCGGCTTCTCGCCCCAGTAGTCCGGGTTCGCCTTGACCGAGATCTCGCGGCCGGGCTTGGCGCCCTCGAACAGGTACGGCCCGGTGCCGACGGGCGCGGCGGAGAAGCCCTCGGGGCCCTTCTCCTTGTAGTACTTCGGCGGGACGAGGTACACGGTGGTGAGCAGGTTCGGCAGGTTGTACTGCGGACGCTTGGTCTTCACCACGACCGTGGTGGCGTCCGGGGCCTCAGCGGACTCGACGTTCGCGAAGTACGTCTTGAGGATCGAGGTATCCGAGTCCCGCGTGAGCTCGATCGTGTTGACGACCGCGGAGGCGTCCGCCGCCTCACCGTTGCTGAACTTCAGGCCCGAGCGCATCGTGAAGGTCCACTCGGTGGGGGACGACCGCTTCCAGTCGGTGATGATGCCGGTGCGGTCGGGGTCGAGCTTCGCGTCGGTGTTGACGAGCGGCTCGACCATGGTGCCCCAGACGACCTGCGCCGAGCGGGGGCCGGCGATCGGGTCGAGCGTGGCCGGCTGGGCATTGAGCAGCGTTCGGATCTTGGTGCCTGACGCACCGGTGCCCGGGTCCCCTCCGCAACCGGCGGCGGTGATCGCCACCGCGGCCCCGACGGCGACGGCCGCCAGACGCCAGACGGTCAAGCCTCTTCTGATCATTTGGATCCTCCACCGCTCGGACTGCCCGCAGCGTCGAAGTGACAGTAGGTGTCAACCGGCCAGTGACCCGTGACACTCGCCACAAAGTACCGACCAGCCGGTATCAAGTCAATGAGTCCGTCCAGGTGGCTCCGGGCCAGCAAGCACCCAAAGCGCTCTGGAAGAGCAGCATTTCATACCGACCGGCATGTATGATTTGTCCATGCCGATCACAGTGACGAACGAGCACGAGGGGCGCGTCGCCAGGGTGAGGTTCGACAACTCCGCGCGTGGGAACTGCTTCGACACCCCACTGCTGCAGGAGCTGACCGAGGCACTGGAGGCCGCGGCGGAGGACACGTCCCACGCCGTGATCCGCTTGGAGATGGCCGGGAGGCACTTCTGCGGCGGCTGGGACACCGCATCGTTCGCGGACCTGTCGGACGAGCCCGAAGAGGCCGTGGCCGACCGCCTCCGTGACGGCGACGCACTGGTCGACCGGATCAGGAGACTGCCCGTACCGGTGGTGGCGGGCGTCCGCGGCCGGGTGATCGGGTTCGGCGCCGGCCTGCTGAGCGCCGTGCACCTTCCCGTGGCCGCCGCGGAGACCCGGCTGTCCCTGCCCGAGGCCAGGTTCGGATTCGCACCGGCCGGCGTCGGCCACATCGTGACCCAGGCCCTGCCGCGCGCGCATGCCTACGCGCTGCTGGCCGGGCTCACGACGGCAAGCGGCCGGGAACTGCACTCGTGGGGGCTGGTATCCCGGGTCGTCGAAGACACCGCGGATCTCGACGCGGCCGTCGACGAGGTGATCGGCGAACTTCTGGCGGTGCCGGGCGACACGCTCCGCTCGATCGTCCAGGTCGTCGAGTCGAGCCTGGACACCGGCCTCCCCGACCGCGCGTACGAGACGTCCGCGCGAACCATCGTCAGAGCCGGACGAAAGGGAGGCGGATCGTGAACGATCACGTGTTCCGACCGGGAGAAGCGGTCTGGGTGGAACTGTGCACCCCCGCCCCCGAGGCGGCGGAGGAGTTCTACGGCGCGCTGCTCGGCTGGTCGGTGCGGCACGAGCGAATCGGCGACTCCACATACCGGATGTGCAGCATCGACGGGCGCGACGTCGCCGGGATCTCCGACGACGCACTGCACGGCGGACGACCGCGCGGCTGGCTCACCTACTTCGCCGTCGACGACATCGACGGGGTGGCGCGCGAGGCCGTCGCCCTGGGCGGTGAACTGGTGACGGCGCCGCGGCACCTTCCGGCGGCGGGGACCGGCGCGACGGCGATAGACCCGTTCGGCGCCGCCTTCGGCCTCTACCAGGGAGAAGCCCGCGCCGGCGTTCAGCTGACCAACCTCCCCGGAGCACTCTGCTGGAACGAGCTGGACACGGGAGAGCCCCACAAGTCCGTGTCGTACTACCGATCGCTGTTCGGCTACGGCACCGAGTCGCGCAGCGATTCACCGACCGGACGCCCCTACAGCGTCCTGACCCTCGACGACGTTCCCGTGGCGGGCGTGCTGGAAATGGACAACGCCTGGCCGAACCTCGTCCCGTCGAAATGGATCACGTACTTCGGCGTCACCGCCCTGGACGCGGCGGTCGCCCGGACAGCCGAACTCGGCGGGACCCCGACCATCGGGCCGATCGACAGTCCGAACGGTCCCCTGCACCTGGTGAAGGACCCCGGTGGGCACACGGTCTGCCTCATCCAGCTCCAAGACGGGCTGCGACCCGACCATGTCTCGTCTCCCTCGGCGGTGAACCGATGATGACCGAACCGTTGTTCGACTCCGACCAGTTCCGCCGTGTGTGCGGCCATTTCCCCACCGGCGTGACGGCGGTGACCGCGGTGGCCCCCGGCGGGAGGCTGGCGGCGCTCACGGTGAACTCCTTCACCTCTGTCTCGCTCGACCCCGCGAAGGTGCTGTTCTGCCTCGCGAACTCGTCATCGAGCTTTCCGACCTTGATGGACGCAGAGCGCATCGCGATCCACATTCTGAGCCGTGACCAGGAGGATGTCGCCCGGCGGTTCGCGACGTCGGGCCTGACAGGTGAGAGGAGGCTGGAGGGCGTCGGCTGGACGCCCGGTCCCGACGGCGTCCCGCTGCTGCCCGAGACCCCGGCCGTCCTCGCCGGACATCCCGGGGAGATCATCACGAGCGGCGACCACGCGATCATCCTGGTGGCGGTGGACCACGTGCACCTGAAGCCGTCCGACACCCCTGCACTGTCGTTCTACCAGGGGCGCTTCACCACACCGGCCACCACGGCGGAGTGACGCCCAGACGGGGGAAGCGGTCGGCGGTGCCGTGCGCAGGGGCACCGTGCCCGCCTCACTCGGTGAGGAGCCCCATGAGGATCAGATCGCAGAACTGGTTCGCGACCTCGTCGATCCCGAGGCTGCCGTTGGGATTGAACCACTGGAAGGCCGAGGCGCACATGCCGACGATGCCGAAGGTGATGATGCGGCCGCTCATCTCCCTGCGGAACGCGCCCGCGTCGATGCCGCGCTGGACGGCCTGGCGGAACATGGTCTCCAGCAGGTCCCGCTTCTCGGTGACCGACCGGAGCCGGTCGCCGGTGAGGTGTCGCCGCTCCTGGTTGAAGATCGCGACGTGGGCCCGGTAGGTGGCGACGCCGGAGAGGCTGAGCCCGATGAGAGCGCGCAGCTGCTCGACGGGATCGGAGTCCTCGTCGAGGATCTCGCGAGCCGACTCGATCTGGGTGTCGAGGTACTCGCTCTGGATGTGCCAGAGCAGGTCCTCCTTGCTCTGGAAATGGTGGTAGAACGCGCCCTTGGTGAGGTTGGCGCCTACGACGATCTGCTTGAGCGTGGTGCGGTCGAAGCCCTCCCGCTCGAACAGGTCGAGCGCGCTGTCGACGATCTCCCGGCGGGTCCGCTGCGGATCATAGCCGTCGGACCAGCGCCAGCCGGCCTCGTCAGCCCTGGAGGCCGCCCCCTTCTCGCCCGCGTCCGGCCCCTCTTCCAGCGCCGGTTCCGCGGCTTGCTCTGCCATCGCGCTCCCTGTGGTGCTGGTCACGGGTAGTAGCGGAAAAGGATCTCTGCCACGCAGCAGGTGGTGCCGTCGTGCGCGAACTCCACGACCACGGACGCCTTCGCCTGCACTCCTTCGAGCCCGTTCTCCGCGGGGATCCGCTCGGCCGAGGCGAGCGTGGCCACGCCCTGAATCTCGGTACCCGGCGGTAGCGGCTTGACAAAGCGCACCCGGTCGAGTCCGTAGTTGATCCCCATCGAGAAGTCTTCGACCGCGAGCACGTCCTCCAGGAGCCGGGGAACCAGCGCGAGAGTCAAGAAGCCGTGGACGATCGTACCGCCGAACGGGCCGGTCTTGGCCCGCTCGACATCGACGTGGATCCACTGGTGGTCCTTGGTGACGTCGGCGAACCTGTCGACCTCTTCCTGCGTCACCACCCGTGCCTCGCTGGCCCCGAGCTCCTCGCCGACCAGATCGAGCAGCTCGCGAGGCTCGCGAACGCTGGTTCGCCGGGGTGTCCGCATGGTAGGTACTCCATTCCGACTGGTCGCAATGTAACTCTATGAGCTGCGGCGCTTCAGCGCATTCACTGAGCGTCGTGACCGGCGATCTGCTCGCCGATGTGTTCCTGGAGCACGGCGTCCTCGCGCGCCCAGGCCGTTTCGTCGCCGCGGGGCCGGGCGACCTTCAGTATCCGGGCGACCGCGGACGCGTCGAGAGCCGCGATGTCCCCCGCGATCTCGGCGGCGCGGTCATCGAGCCGCGAACCGGGCACCACCTCGCTGATGAGGCCACGGCGTGCGGCTTCGCCGGCGGACCAGGTCTCACCGGTGATCAGAAGTCTGCGAGCCAGGACCGGGCCCACGGCCAAGGGCAGCATGACGCTGGACCCCCATCCGGGAACCTGGCCTACCGCCACGTGGCGGTCGCCGATGCGCGCGGCCTGCGCGGCGATGGCGATGTCGCAGGCAAGGAGGAGTTCGAGCCCACCCCCGTACGCAGCTCCGTTGACGGCGGCGATGGTGGGCAACTCCGCCGCTCGAAGCCGCTGGACGAGAGCGCGCCCACGGCTGAGGAACGCCCGCAGCCCGGACGGATCCCCGAGAAGGCTCCTGCCTTCGGCCAGATCGGCGCCGGCGCAGAAGCTCCTGCCCGTGCCGGTGAGGCCGAGGACGCGGATCCCGGGCTCGGCGGCCCGGTCGAGCCACTCTTCGAGCATCGCCACGACCTCTGAGCCGCAGGCGTTACCGGCTTCGGGACGATTGATACGGGCCCAGAGCGCCGGCCCGCGGCGCTCGATGACGACGGAACTCATCGGACGCTCACGCAGGGCCCGCCTGGCCGAACGGCTTGTCTTCATAAGGGAACGGTTGTCCCCACCGGTCGAGATAGGCGACCTGGTTCACGGGCTTGCGCTCCGCGACCTTGAAAGCTGCGCCCTTCGTGTAGGCGACCGGAAGCATGGTGATCTGGAGGGCATCGTCGGGGATCCCGAGGATCTCGGCCGTCTGCCGTGCGCGGTACAGGTGCGGTGTGGTGATCACCGTTCCGAGTCCGCGGGCGCGCAGCGCCAGGTTGAACTGCCAGACGGCCGGATATATCGAGCCGTAGAGCGCCGAGGTGGTGCCTGGACCGCCCTTGGCGGGATCCGGGCGTGTAGCGCACGGTATGACGAGGTGAGGCGCGCGGCCGATCGTGCGGGCGAGGTGGTCGGCCCCGCGGAGGACGCGCCTGATGCGGTCGCCGACCTGCCCGTCCGCGCCGACTCCGCCGAGTCGGCCTTTGACCTCGCGGCTCCCTGTCCCTTCAGCGCTGTGGAGCGGCTTGAGAATGTACTCCTCGTAGGCCGCCAGGTAGTGCTCCGCGAGCCGCGCCTTGCGTTCGGCGTCGCTGACCACGACCCAGCGCCAGTCCTCCGCATCCCCTCCCGTGGGTGCCTGGAGAGCGAGTTGGAGGCACTCGCCGATCACCTCGATGGGCACGGGCCTGTCGTAGTCGAGACGGAGCCTGACCGCACGGGTGGTGGTCAGGACGTGGTTGAGATCGGTGAACGGCGGTTCGGCGTCCACACCGGCGGCTCTCCCATGATCCATTACCGCCATCCTTTCATACCGACTAGTAGGAATCTATCACCTTGGCGACCCTCGACTACAAGCAGCCAACCTTATCGGCGCGAAAGCCTCTGGACCTGCACCTTCAACGGTTCAGACACAGCAGCCAGCCATTGTATTCCGACCAGTTGGTTTGTAATGTCCGCAATGTGAACTACGCCAACGTCGCCCGCATGCTGCACGACCACCTCGGTCCTCGTCCCGACCAGGAGGCTCTGGTATTCGAGGACCGCCGGTACACGTTCGCCGAGTTGGAACGCTGCGTGGACCGCACCGCGCATGCGCTGAGCCAGGCCGGGATCCGCCGCGGTGACCGCGCCGCCCTGCTGGCCGGCACTTCCGACCACTACGTGATCGCCATGTTCGCCCTCGCCAAGCTCGGCGCGATCGCCGTCCCGCTGAACGTCCGCTGGGCCGCCGACGAGATCGCCTACGCACTCGACGACGTCACCCCGGCCCTGCTGCTGATCGACGCCGAGCACTCGGAACTCGCCGGCACCGGCGCGGCCCGGGCGGCCGGCGCCCCGGCGGCGCTCGACCTGCACGCCCCGCCCGGCCGGGACTCACTGGCGGCGCGCGCCGCCGCCATCACCGCAGCCCCGCTCCCCTACGCCGATGTCGAACTCGACGATCCCCACCGCATCCTCTACACGTCGGGCACCACCAGCCGCCCTAAAGGCGCGCTGCACACCCACGGCTGCAGCGCATGGAACCATCGCGCGATGGCGGCCGACGCGGACCTGCGCCCCGGCGACCGGCTACTCGTCTCCTACCCCATGTTCCACGTGTCCGGCCTGGAGGCGCCAGGAGTGTTCGCCGCTCTCTCCGCCGGCGTCACCTGCGTCCTCCTTGACGGAGGGGACGCCGGTACGGTGCTGGACGTTCTGGAGCGCGAGCGCATCACCTTGACCGTCCTGCTTCCCCCGCTCTACGACGAGGTTCTATCCGCCTCACCCGACCGGGACCTGCGAGCATTGCGCTGGATCATCACCGGTGCCGTCACTCCCGCCCTGATGCGCAGGTTCACCGAAATGCTCCCGGGCAAACGCCTGATCGAAGTCTTCGCGATGACCGAGGCCACCGGCCCGCTGACCTTGCTGGACGAGGCGCACATGGTCGAGAAGGCCGGCCGCACCGGCCGGGCCGTGCGAAACGTCGAGCTCAGAATCGTCGATGAGCAGGGGCAACCGGTACCCGCCGGCACGACCGGCTTCGTCCAGGCACGCGGTCCCAAACTCAGTCCCGGATACTGGGGCACGCTGGAGCCCGTGCGACCGGACCCGGCACGATGGTTCGACACGGGCGACCTCGGTTCGCTCGACTCCGACGGGTACCTCGGCTACCACGGCCGGGCCAAGGAAGTGATCAAGTCCGGCGGCGAGAACGTCTCGATGGCCGAGATCGAGCGTGTACTCGGCCAGCACCCAGGGATCCAGGCCGCGTGCATCGTCCGGATCACGCACCCGACCTGGGGTGAGGTGCCCAAGGCGTACGTGCTGCTGCGCGAGGGCACTCAGGCGGACGCAGACGAGCTGGAGGCCTGGTGCCGAGCGTCGCTCGCCGGGTTCAAGGTCCCACGCACCTGGGAGTTCGTAGACGACCTGCCGTTCAACCACTCCGGCAAGGTCCTGCGCCGCGTACTCCAGGACCACGAGAACACCCGCACCGCGCCCCCCTGAGCCAGAGCCACCTGACGCGCCGGACTGTCACGACCGGTTCCGTCGACGTCCACCCGGGAGTGACCGTGACCGCCCCTTGATCACCATGTCCATTTGCACGCTGCCCCACCCGCCGACCTGTACTCTCGCCGGGGCGCGCTTGGCGTCAACTGGGGCATGATCGGTGTCGTGTTGGTCATCCAACGGGTTCGCATCGTCTGGACCGGACGTGGCAGAGGCGCGGCTGAGGCGACCGTGCGCGGCCGGCTCCCCAAGGCATTCCCGCTCCCGGACAGTGACGGCAGCGGGGAAGTACTCGTGCACGAGGTCTGGATGCGGGAGGCCGATGGGTATGTCCCGTCCGAAGAACTCCGTACCCACAGCAACCTCTCTGGGGTGGCCTGGCTAGGCCTGAAGCGCGAACCGAGCGGCGCAATCCGCATTGAGCGCCGCCCGGTCTGGGCCTCCTACCCTGTGACCAGACGGGTGGTCCACCTGGGAACCCTGGCACCTGGCCAAAGCGCACGGTACCGGGCCAACTTCCGATTCTCTGGCTATTCAATGTCCTGGACGTACTGCGACTGGACAGTCAGCATCGCCCACGAAGCGCCTCAGAGCACCATGTTCCTCGGACAACGACACACTTTCGAACGCGACGACAGAGTCTCCCTCTACGGCAACCCCTCCCGCCGGTGACCTGCTGATCCGTAGCAAGTCACCCGGAACCTGAGGGACGCCGCGACGGCGTGAAATGATCTTCGGCCGGGGCCGGGTTGTGAGCCCGTCTGATCTTGCGTTCACAGCGCGTTAGCAAGTCTGGAGCCGGGAGCGGTACGAGGGTTGCATCCTGTTGCTGCGAGCACGCCGACCAGATTCGTCGGTCCCTGCCTGTTCCCCGGCCTGGCCCCGCCCTGTCGCTGAACGTTCCTGAAGGGGTGTGCGGGCCGGTGGCCAAGGTGAGGTCTGCTGCGGTGAGCGAGGCCGAGCAGGTGGAGGAGCCGACCGAGTTGCTGGCTCGGGTCGCGGCGGTCGATGTGGCCAAGGATTCCGGGGTGGTGTGCACCCGGGTGCCGCACGAGAGCCGGTCCGGCCGCAAGGTGCAGAAGGTGTGGACGGCGCCGGCCCGATACGCCGATGTCGTCGCGCTCGCCGACCATCTACGCTGCCAGGGGATCGAGCGGGTCGTGGTGGAGAGCACCTCGGACTACTGGCGGATCTGGTTCTATCTGCTGGAAGCCGCCGGCCTGCAGGTGTGGCTGGTCAATGCCCGCGACGTCAAGAACGTCCCCGGACGCCCCAAGACCGACAAGCTGGATTCGGTGTGGCTGTGCAAGCTGAACGAGCGGGGCATGCTGCGCCGGTCGTTCGTGCCGCCGGCCGCCATCCGGGACCTGCGGCAGCTGACCCGGTTGCGGGCAGTGCTGGTCGCCGAGTCCTCCCGGCACCGCAACCGGATCGAAAAGGTGCTGGAAGACGCACTGCTGAAGATCTCCTCAGTGCTGTCGGACATGCTCGGGCTCAGCGGCCGCCAGATCCTGAACGCGCTGGTCGCCGGACAACGATCGCCGAAGGTACTGGCAGAGCTGGCCCACCCACGAGTGCGGGCGAGCCGAGCCGAACTGGCCGCCGCGCTCACCGGCCGGTTCCGCGACGTGCACGCCACCGAGATCAAAATGCTGCTGGAACTGATCGACACCCTGCACGCCAAGGTCGAACAGCTCGACACCCAGATCACCGCACTGATCACCGAGCTGCCCGACGCCCACGGCGTCTGCACCAGCTGCGGAGTCACCGGGACAGCGCACGCCCCGACCTGCCCGGACCTGGCCCTGCCGATCCTGTCGCTGGCTCAGCGACTCGATGAGATCACCGGCGTCGGGCTGCCCTGCGCGCACGTCATCATCGCCGAACTGGGCACCGCAGTCACCACCCAGTTCCCCACCGCCGGACACGCCGCCGCCTGGGCCCGCCTGGTACCGCTGGCCGACCAGTCCGGCGCCACCACCAAACCCGGCCGGACCGGCAACGGCAACCGGTGGCTACGCGGCGCACTCGGAACGGCCGCGATGACCTGCGCCAAAACCAAAGACACCTTCCTGGGCGAACGGTACCGGCGGATCCGACGCCGCCGCGGCAGGAACAAGGCCATGGTCGCCATCGCCCGCAACATCCTGGAAATCGCCTACCTACTGATCGCCGACCCCAGCCTGCGCTTCCACGACCTCGGCGCCGACTACTACACCCGCCTCAACCCCCAACGCCAGACCCGCACCAAAATCCGCGACCTCGAACGCCTCAACTCCGGCATGAAAGTCACCCTCGTCCCCACCACCGCCTGACCACCCGCACACAGCCCATATCGCCGCGACCCGGCCACACCACCCGCCGGGCACCGCCACCTGCCCACGTCACGGTGGGGATTTCCGACCAGATCAAGACTGTCCAGGCACTCCCCACAGGTCCCCTGACCAGCGCGGCAAGCTCCCCGCCCGTCCAACGTCATCCGATCCCGTTGTTAGCAAGCGCGTTAGCACTTACGCCCGTCCCGTACGGTACTCCCGCACGTACAGCGAGACGTCACGACAGGGCAGTTTGCCCGTGTCCTCCGAGCGGGGACTGAGGGGCTGGGTCCCTCGACCAGTCGATGCCGTCCAGTTTAGATGCCGCCTCGATGCGAACCACCGGCACACCCAGACCACCACCGCCCACGCGAACCACACTGTGCGCCGACGTGTGCATGCATAAGCCCATGTGAGCCTCTGTTCCGGTATCCGCTGCTGTACAGCTCCAGTCAGTCATCCAACTCGCGTGGGTTGTCACCGGCCAGCGCTCGAAGGTCTCGCACCGACTCACCCCCAGGGGCAGACCATCTACGCCCAGATGACTTCGCACCCTGGGCGAGACCGTCATCGGAGCCAGCCAACCCTGGTGCACTTGAGCGATCTGACTCGGAACGGGTGCAACCGGGTAGGTGGAGATCCCCTGTGCCCAATTGATGAGCAGCCCTTCCGTCCCGTCGAGGTCGGTCATCACGAGCGACACCGGTTGTCCCTCCTCACCCCAGGTGTTCCAGACCGCCCACCCCTCGGGTCGCGGGTCCACGTTGAGCCGCTGACATGCCGTCTCGTAATCGTCGTCCATTCCGAACGGCATGGCCGCCGACCTCAGCAGGACGACCCCTAGCAAGCGCATCCTCGGCCGATCGGCCTTCTCATCGAGACAGCCGTCGCCCTGGTAGTGGTAGTGCCGGAGCGTTCGGGCCAACTCGTTCACGGCCCCGCGAAGTGAGTCCGCCTCCTCGGGCTCGTCGTCGTAGGCAAGCCACCCCTCGCCGATGGCCGCGTTAACCACGGCGCGACTACGAGCTTCGATTTCTCGCAGATACTCGGATTCGCTCATCTCGGGACCGGACACGGCGTCAGTCTGGCACGGTGACCAGATCGGGACGCTCAATTTTCTCGGTGCCATCAAGCCAACCCATCCAATTACATGCAAATTCAGAACCGTCCAGGCATGTCCCCACGTGACTCCTGACCAGCGCGGCGACCTCCGGATGGTCCACACTCGTCCAAGGTCATCCGATCCTGCTGTTAGCACCACCGTTACTCCGGACATCCCCTGAGAACCGACATACGGGCTGGTCTGCGCTTCGGTTGTCCGCCTGCCTGGGTTTCCCCCGCTGTCGCCGGCCGTTCAGACGTCTAGGCGCTCGGCTGTGTCGAGCAGGTATCGCGGCAGCTTGGAGCGGGCGTCGAGGATTTCGACGCCGATGACGCGCCCGTCTCCGTCGAAGTCGAGGTTGATCATTCCGTTCACGCTGTCCTCGTCGCAGGTGTAGGTGCGCGCCGACTTGACGTCGACCTGGGCGGGATCGACGAAGTAGACGTAAGCGGCGTCGGCCTGGTGGTCGTAGGTGACTCTGACTTCTGCCATGGGGCTCCCCTACTGAGCGGACCTCACGTTGAGCAGGGCTCGCATGGTTTCGACTGGGGTTGCGCAGCGAAACCTATGTCGTCGTCGAGCATGTCTGCTGAGGCGTCGTTGAACGTGGATGGCGCGCATCGGAGGAAGGGGCTCGTGGACGCGCTCCCCTTCAGCTCGTGGCGGCCGGGCTCGGTCTCGGTCGAGCACCAGTCCCACATGCTGCCGCACATGTCGTAGACGCCGTACGGGCTGACGCCACTGGCATAGCAGCAAACGGGGGTCGTGTTGCGCTTTCCGCCCTCTCGGGAGTTGACCTTCGCGGGGGTCCGCTGGTTACCCCATGGGTAGATCTCGACTCGTGCCCCTCGGGCTGCCCTCTCGCATTGCTGGGCGCTGGGGAGGCTGGGCGTACGCGTGGGCGCCGTGCCACGTGACGACCACGACCGGGTGGGTGTCGAGTCCTTCGGGACGTCGTCGTTCTCCCAGTGCTGCGGGGGCTTGTAGTCGGTCGCTGCGACGAACTAGGCGTAGTCGGCGTTTGTAGCGGGGCGGTGCTCAGACGGCTTCGGCGGGGATCTCTTCGTATTCCTTGCGAAGAGTCTCCAAAATCGGGTGCGCGTCCGGGAATTCCACTTCATTAATGGCCGTAATCGCTCTTACGCCAATGGCCGTGTTGGTCGCGAACGCGGCTTCCATGCGCGGTAGGTCGGAGAGGTTGACAGGACCAAGGGATGTCGCGTCGTGCACTTGGTGCAGTAGGCGCATGGTCACGCCGTGGAGAACTTCGGCGTTAGGCCAGACGACTTTCTGTCCGTCGAAGAAGCCGATGTTCCATGTCGCCCCCTCGGAGACGTACCGGTCCGGGTCGGTGAAAACACAGTCGTCGAATCCGTCGAGTTGGGCGTTGCGGCGATGCCATAGGGCGCCGAGCAGGCCGACGTGCTTCTGTTCGGGCAACTCTCGCACGTAGGGGACGGATTGCACACGCATCGGGGACATCGGCCATGCCCCGGACGGGCGGGTTGTGACGAGAACCTTCGGTTCGGCCTGGGCTCCGGGGTGGCCTAGCTCTAGGTCGGGGTCGTAGATCGTCACACGGACGACGAACGCGCCGTCTCGTCCAGCGGTGGCCTGTCTGACGTACTCCCGGACCTGCTGGCGGTCCAACTCCTGGCCGAAGAGTACGCGGCAATCTCGGACGAGTCGCTCCAGATGGTGCGAAAAGCCTCTGATGCGCTGGTCTTCCATGCGCATCGAGGTGAAATGACCGTAGTTCACCAGAGCTAGCGCTTTGAGCTCATCCGGGCTGACAGGTACGCCGTTGAGTTCAGCCATGGGGCTCAGTGTGTCAGTCAGTGTGTCAGTAGGTATGGGCTGCTCATAGGGCGGGTGCAGGACGAGTTCAGGGCTGTGTCGGTTCCGGCCGTCTGCACAGCAATGGCACAGGGCGGGTCGGCGGGCTGAGCGAGGAAGAACGCCAGTTCCATCTCGCGGAACTCGCCGAGATCACTGCCGAACTCGATGAACTTCACGCCCAGACACGGCAGATCACGGCTCGGGTTCACGGAGCCGCTACGGCTCTCTGTGGCGATGCGTGACGCGCTGGTGCAGGAGCAGCAGCGCGCGGGGCGTCCAGAAACGAAAAGGGCCCGGTGATGGTGGCGTGGGCTCCCCCGCCGTCACCGGCTGGGGCCGCTCCTGCGCCGGGTGGGGCAGCCCTGGAGGAGGCTGAGGCTGCGCGGCGGGTACTTATCCCCCCGGATGCACTCGTCGCGCTGCCTCGGCCGTTGACCGCGCGGCGGCTGCCGAACCGGCTCGCGCGTGCCTTGCAACGGCGGGGCTGGAAGGTGGCGCACCGTTCCGCCGAGACCATGCCCGCAGTGACGGCGACCCGGTGTAGGAGGTGGGCGCTGGGCAGGCGTGGCCGTCCGTGCGATCAACACCGGCGCCCCCCACCAAGGAGTGGCTCGGGGTCACTCCCACCGGCAAGCCGATCGAGATCGTCGAGTACGCCATCTACCGGATCCGCGACGGGAAGTTCCTGCACATGTCGGCCGTCCACGACGCCGAAACCCTGCGCGAACAGCTCACAGCCTGACCCGCCAGACGCGGTACAACGCACACGCGGGTGCCCGGCCCTTCCGGCCGGGGCACCCGCTCTGTTCTCGGACAGCGAACCGAAGCGGACGATGCCCAGTACGACATCGACCCGGCCCCGCCTGCCCTCGACCCCGTTGACGGCCTTCGCGGCGATTCGGTCATGCTTGGTGAAGGGCGTAGAGAAGGAACGCGATGCAGCAGAGGGTCAGCGCGCCCATCCCGGCGAAGTAGGCGCTCGCCCTGCGTCGTCGTCCCAGCAGTGCCGTTGCAAAGCCGATGATCGGCGCAAGCCCGGCACCACCGATCCCGACCCATAGCAGTGCCACACCGGTCGAGGTTTCGAAGACGTTCGCAGAGGGGCGGCCAACGAGAGCAAGACCCATTGCGAAAGCCACGGGAAAGGCAAGCCACCATGAGGCCATGCCGACAACCAGCCAAGACGTGATCCTGGCCGCGTTAACCTCGATTTTTCGTGAGGTCGGTTGGGTCGCGGAGCGACCCAACCGACTCTTGGCTTTCGGTGGCGGGTCAGCCGTGGGGCCCGACTGTCGCGTCGGG
>NZ_SMKK01000399.1 GCF_004348425.1 Actinomadura sp. 7K507 | reverse complement strand
GATGGGCCTGAACCTGGGTTTCGGTGGCGCGGATCGCCGTCATCGCCCCACCCGTGGGCAGGGCCTGCATCAACCGGCCCCGCGCCGCCACCAGCACCGCCGCATCCGCCAGCGACCACACCCCGGCCACGTGTGCCGCGGCCAACTCCCCGATGGAGTGCCCGGCCACGTAGTCCGGCCGCACCCCCCATGATTCCAGCAACCGGAACAACGCCACCTCGATGGCGAACAGCGCGGGCTGCGCCCACCCGGTATCCCCCAACCCACCACCGCCGCCGTCGTCGGTGTCGTTCCACATCACCTGACGCAACGGCTCAGGGAAATGGGCCATCACCTCATCGAAGGCGTCGGCGAACACCGGGAACGCGGCGTACAGGTCTCGGCCCATGCCGGTGCGCTGGCTGCCCTGACCGGAGAACACCACCGCCAACCGCCCACCAACAACCGAACGACCCGTGACGCTGTCCAGCCCGGTCAGGAGTTCGTCGGGGTCGGCGCCCAGCACCACCGCACGGTGCTCCAGATGGGCGCGGCCGGTGGCCAGCGAGAACCCCACATCGGCCGGGTCCAGCCCACGATCCCCCACATGCCCGGCCAGGCGCCGCGCCTGGGCGCGCAGACCGGCCTCGGACTTGGCCGAGAGCACCCACGGCACCACCGGCAACTCAACCCCCGGCTCAGACTCGGGAGCGGAGTGCGCCGCTGGCGCTTCTTCCAAGATCACGTGGGCGTTGGTGCCGCTGATCCCGAACGAGGAGACACCGGCCCGCCGCGGATTCCCGTTGGGCTCCCAGGGCTGCGGCTCGGTCAGCAACCGCACCGAACCTGCCGACCAGTCCACATGCGGACTGGGCTCATCCACATGCAACGTTTTGGGAAGGACACCCTGCTGAAGGGCCATCGCCATCTTGATGACGCCCGCCACCCCGGCAGCCGCCTGAGCATGGCCGATGTTCGACTTCAACGACCCCAACCACAGCGGCCGATCCTCGGGCCGGTCCTCGCCGTAGGCGGCGATCAACGCCTGGGCTTCGATGGGGTCGCCCAAAGTGGTGCCGGTGCCGTGCGCCTCAACGGCATCGATGTCATCAGGACTGAGCCCCGCCCCGGCCAGCGCCTGCGCGATCACCCGCTGCTGCGACGGCCCGTTGGGCGCGGTCAAGCCATTGGAAGCACCGTCCTGATTCACCGCCGACCCACGCACCACCGCCAGCACCCGATGACCATTACGCTCAGCGTCCGACAACCGCTCCAGCAGCACAACGCCGGCACCCTCAGACCACCCGACCCCATCGGCCGACGCCGCAAACGACTTGCACCGGCCATCCGGAGACAGCGCCCGCTGCCGACTGAACTCCACGAAGACATCCGTGGTGGACAGGAAGGTCACCCCACCGGCCAGGGCAAGAGAACACTCGCCTTGCCGGAGCGCCTGACTGGCCAGGTGCAACGCCACCAGGGACGACGAACACGCAGTGTCCACAGACATCGCGGGGCCTTCCAGCCCGAGCGCGTAGGCGACCCGGCCGGACACCACGCTGGCCGCGCTGCCGTTTCCGAGGAAGCCGGCCACCTCGGCAGGGACTCGACCCAGTCGGGTGCCGTAGTCGTCGTACATCACCCCGGCGAACACGCCGGTCTGGCTACGGCGCACGGACGTCGGGTCGATACCCGCGCGTTCGAATGCTTCCCAGGACGCCTCCAGCAGCAACCGCTGCTGCGGGTCCATCGCCAGCGCCTCACGGGGGCTGATCCCGAACAGGTCCGGGTCGAACAGGACCCCGTCGTGGACGAACCCGCCCTCACGGGTGTACGACTTGCCCTCGTCGCCCGGTTCCGGCGCGTACACATCGTTCCAGCCCCGGTCGGTCGGGAAGCCTGAGATCGCGTCGGTCTCCGCCAGCAGCAGCCGCCACAGGTCCTCCGGCGTGCGCGCACCGCCCGGATACCGGCAGCTCATCCCCACGATCGCGATCGGTTCGTCGGGGCTCACAGTGTTGGGGAGCCGCTCGACCACCGGACGGGCCTGGACGCCGGTGAGCTGGGTGGTGAGGAACTCGACGACCGCGGCGCAGCTCGGATGGTCGAACACGATGGTGGCGGGAAGCGCCAGTCCGGTAGCGCTACGCAAAGCGTTGCGCAGCTCCACCGCCGCCAGCGAGTCGAATCCCAGTTCCTTGAACGGCCGTGTCGGCTCGACCGCCTCGGCGCTCTCGTGTCCGAGGACCGCTGCGACTTGTGCCCGTACGAGTTCGAGCAGTGCCCGTTCGCGGTCCGCCGCCGGCAGCCCGGCCAGCCGTTCCGCCTCCGTGCCGGACGGAGCGGCGGCACCGGCCGATCGGGTGGCGCTGCGGCGGGTCGGGCTATGCGCGGCATCGCGCAGTAGAGCCGGAAGCTCGTCGGTACGGGCGCGTAGAGCCGCGGCATCAACCCGGATCGGCACGAGCAGCGCCTCGTCGGCGCCCAGGGCCAGGTCCATGAGCGCGAGGCCGTCCGCGGTGTCCAAGGCCGGCAGGCCGAGGCGGCTCACGCGGCGCAGGTCGGCCTCGCTCAGCTCGCCACCGAGCCCTGTGTTCTCCGCCCACAGGCCCCAGGCGAGGGACGTCGCGGGAAGTCCTTCGGCGCGGCGGTGGTGCGCCAGGGCGTCCAGGAACACGTTCGCGGCGGCGTAGTCGGCCTGCCCCGCCGCCAGGACCAGGCCACCGGCGGACGAGAACAGGACGAACGCCGTCAGATCCATATCGCGGGTCAGCTCGTGCAGATGCCAGGCCGCATCCACCTTCGGGCTCAGCACCCGACCGATCTGCTCGGGAGTCGTCGTCGACACCAGGCCGCCGTCCGCCACCCCGGCCGCATGGATCACGGCGGACAGCGACCGGTCCTCGGGGATCTCGGCCAGCACCCGCGCCAGCGCCGTGCGGTCGGTGACGTCGCAGGCGGCCACCGTCACCTCGGCGCCCAGTTCGGTCAGCTCGGCGCGCAACCGTGCGGCGTCCGGGGCTTCGGGGCCGCGGCGGCTGGCCAGCAGCAGGTGGCGCACCTTGTGCTCGGTCACCAGGTGCCGGGCCACGAGACCGCCCAAGCCGCCCGTACCACCCGTGATCAGTACTGTGCCCGTGGAGCTCCAGGCCGCCTCGTCGCCCGCTGCGGTTGCTTTGGCGAGCCTCGGGACGTACACCCGACCACCGCGAACGGCCGCCTCGGGCTCGTCCGACTCCAGCGCCGGCATGGTGGATTCGCCGTCGGCCACGTCGCGCAGCGCGAAACGCCCGGGGTTCTCCTCCGCAGCCGCCCGCACCAGCCCCCACGCTGCCGACTGCGCCAGGTCGGCGACATCCTCACCGGGGCTGGTTGCCGCCGCGCCTCGGGTAACCACGACGAGCCGGGAGGCGGCGAGGTTGTCGTCGGCCAGCCAGTCTCGCAGCACCGCGAGCACCTGATGAGTGATCGCCCGTGTCCGTGCCGGGACGTCCGGCTCCGTGTCGGCACGCGGTACCTGGAACACGGCCAGCTCCGGGACGTGCGTACCCGAGTCGATGGCGGCCGAAAGCTCCGCGACGCCCGGGTACCTCGCCATCTCGTCACCCAAGCCGAGGTCGTCCGTGCCCAGGACGATCCACGGACCCGATGGTGCGGAGGCGGTGGTCACCGGTTTCCACTGGACACGGTGAAGCGAATCCTGGAGCCGGTGGCCGGGGCGGCTGAGCTGCTGCGCAGTGACCGGCCGAGACACCAAGCTCTGGACCGAGGCCACAGGCAGGCCGGCGCCATCGGCCAGCTTCATCGCCGAAACCTCGGCGCCGTCGACCCGGGAGATCCACATCCGCAGCTCGGTCGCGCCGGCCGCGTACAGGGACACGCCGCTCCAGGCGAATGGCAGCAGGGTCGAGTCGTCACCCTCCTCCAGGAGATCGGCGTGCATCGCCGCGTCGAACAGCGCCGGGTGCACTCCGAAGGCAGCGCCGTCGCCGGCCTCGTCGGGCAGCACGACTTCGGCGAAGATCTCGTCGCCGCGCCGCCAGGCCGCTCGGAGTCCCTGGAAGGCGGGTCCGTAGTCGTAGCCCCGCTCGGCCAGGCGTTCGTACGCACTCGCCACGTCCATCGTCACCGCGCCCGGCGGTGGCCACACGGTCAAATCGAACGCGGGGTCTGCCTGGTATCGGGACAGCGCTCCTGCGGCGTGCAGGGTCCATGGTGAGTCGGTGGTGGTGTCGGGGCGGGAGTGGATTTCTATGGTGCGGTGGCCGGTGTCGTGGGGTCCGGTCACGGTGACCTGGATGGCGGTGCCGTGGTCGGGCGATAGGAGTAGGGGGTTGTGCAGGGTGAGTTCGTCCAGGGACGGGCAGTCGACCTGGTCGCCGGCGTGGAGGGCGAGTTCGACGAAGGCGGTGCCGGGCAGCAGGGTGGTGCCGGTGACGGTGTGGTCGGCCAGCCAGGGGTGGGTGTCCAACGACAGACGCCCGGTCAGGACTGTGCCGTCGGTGCCGGGCAGCGCGACCATGGCGGCCAGCAGTGGGTGGTCGGCGTTTTGCTGTCCGGCTGCTGCGGGGTCGGCCGGGGCGGTGACCGAGTCGAGCCAGTACCGCTGGCGTTGGAAGGGGTAGGTGGGCAGGTCGACGCGTTGGGCGCCGGGGAACAGCGCCGCCCAGTCGACCGGGATGCCGCGGGTGTGCAGTTCCCCGACCGCCGACAGCAGTTGGCGGGGCTGGTCGCGGTCACGGCGCTGGACGGCTATGAACTCCGCCTCGTCGCCGGGGTCGGCGGTGGCGGTCAGCGCGGCGTCGGGTCCGATTTCCAGGAAGG
>NZ_SMKK01000398.1 GCF_004348425.1 Actinomadura sp. 7K507 | reverse complement strand
GGGTGATGCTGCGGGGGAGGGTAAGGGCCGCGAAAATGCCCGCGAGGGTGAGTGCGGCCGCGATGTAGACCGCGTTGCGCAGGCCGTCGGAGGTGGCGGCGCGCAGGGTCTCGCCGGTCAGGCCGGCGAGCCCGGAGGTGGAGACGCTGACCAGGATGGCCAGGCCCACGCTGGTCCCGATCTGGAGGGCGGTGTTGGCCATCCCGCCGGCGGCGCCCTGGTCATCGTCGGCCACTCCGGTTCCGGAGGCCCCGAACATGGTCGGGTAGATCATCCCCATGCCGGACCCGTAGACGACCAGTCCGGCGAGGATCGTCCAGTACGAGCCGTCCGTGCGCATGCCGAGGGCCATCAGCGCGCCGCCGCCGGAGCCCAGCAGCAGGGCGGTGATCAGGGTCGTGCGGGCGCCGATGCGGATGATCAGGCGCTCGGCGACGAGGTTGGCGATCCCGATGACCGCCGAGAGGCTCAGGAAGGCCAGCCCGCCCCGCAGCGCCGAGTAGCCGAGCACGTCCTGGAAGTAGAGGGTGAGGAAGTAGACGAGGTTCTGCATGGTGATGCCGAAGGTGAGGATCACCAGCAGGCCGGCGCGGAGGTTCGGGTTGGCGAACAGCCGCAGCGGCATCAGCGGGTTCGCGGTACGGGCCTCGATGGTGATGAACGCGGTCAGCAGCACCACCGCGAGGACGGCGGAGGCGACGACGGAGGGCGCGGTCCAGCCGGCCTCGGGGCCCTGGGCGACGGCGAACACGAGGAGGGTCGACCCGGCCGTGCCGGTCAGGGCGCCGGGGATGTCGAAGCCGCGTCCCCGCTCGCGCGGGCCGTCGCGGTCGAGCAGGACGAACGCGCCCGCCGTTCCCGCCACGACCAGCGGCACGTTCACCAGGAACACCGCCTCCCAGCCGACCGCGTGGGTCAGGACCCCGCCGAGCAGAGCGCCCAGGCTCAGCCCGCCCGCGCCGGCCATGGCCCACACGGCCAAGGCCCGGACGCGCGCGGGGCCTTCGGTGAATCTGGTGGTGACCAGGGAGAGCGTGGCGGGGAACAGGACGGCACCGCCGATTCCCTGGAGGGCCCGCGCGGCGATCAGGGTCGCGGGTGAGGTCGCCAGGCCGCCCAGCAGCGACGCGCCGCCGAACACCAGCATCCCCAGGACGAACATGCGGCGGCGTCCCAGCAGGTCGGCCGAGCGGCCGCCCAGCAGCAGGAAGCCGCCGAAGAAGATGGCGTAGGCGCTGACCACCCACTGGGTGGCGTGACCGGACAGTCCCACCTCGCGTGCGATGTCGGGCAGCGCCACGTACACGATGGTGAAGTCGAGCGAAGTGATCAGGCTGGAGAAGGCCAGCAGGCCGAGGACCCAGCGCGACCTGGCGCCGGCGGTCCCCGTTCCGGGGGATTTCATCGCGGTCTCCTCAGAAGGTCAGAAGGTTCAGGGCAAGGCTTCGGTCATGCCGCACAGGGGTTCGGGGTCCGGTGACGGTCATCGCGCTCTTCTTTCGGAGGTGCCTGTGCGGCTCGGTGCGTCGAGCATGTCGACGGGCGCTTATCGGGCGCTTACCGCGCACTTTCCGCCGGCGACGGTGGGGGGTAAGCGAGCCTGATCTTGGGAGAAACCGCCCGATATCGTGGAGACATGCGATTCGGGGTGCTCGGGCCGCTGGGGGTTTGGACGGCGGACGGCGCCCCGGTGGTGGTTCGCGGTGCGAAGGTCCGCGCGCTGCTGGCCGTCCTGCTCGGGCACGAGGGGCGGCCGGTGCCGGTGGACCGGCTGGTCGAAGATCTGTGGGGCGGCGCGCCGCCGCGCAATCCGGCCGGGGCGCTGCAGGTCAAGGTCTCGCAGCTGCGCCGGACCCTGGACGAGGCCGAGCCCGGCGCCAGGGACCTGGTGTCCTTCGCGGAGGCGCTCGGTTACCGGCTCCGGGTGGAACCCGAGGCCGTGGACGCGATGCGGTTCACCGGCCTGCTGGCACGGGCGCGCGAGGCCGAGGCGCCGCGGTCGCGGGCGGGCCTGCTGACCGAGGCGCTGGACCTGTGGCGCGGTCCGGCCCTCGCCGACTTCGCCGACGCGGAGTTCGCCCGGCCGGCCATCGCCTTCCTGGAGGAGCAGCGGCTCACGGCCCTCGAGGAACGGGCGGAGGCGCGCCTGGAGATCGGCGAGCCGGGTCCCCTGGTGGGGGAGCTGGGCGATCTGGTGGATAGCCATCCGCTGCGCGAACGGCTCCGTTCCGCGTACATGCGCGCCCTGTACGGCACCGGACGGCAGAGCGAGGCGCTGGAGACCTACACCGGCCTGCGGGCCCGCCTGCGTGAGGAGCTGGGCCTGGACCCCGGCCCGGAGATCGCCGATCTCCACCGGCGGATCCTGGAGCAGGACTTCACCCTGGCCACCGCGCCCCGGACGCCTCCGCGGACGAACCTCCCCGCACAGATCAGCGAGCTGGTCGGGCGCGACGAGGCGGTGGCCCAGGTCCAGGCGCTGCTGGAGTCCGCCCGGCTGGTCACCCTCATCGGCCCCGGCGGCGTCGGCAAGACGCGGCTGGCCCTGGAGACCGCCGCGCGGGCCGCCGCGGGCCATCCGGACGGCGTGTGGCTCGTCGAGCTGGCAGGCCTCGACAGGACGACCGCCGGGGCGCCGGGGGTCGATCGGCTCGCGGAGACCGTCATCGCCGTGCTGGACATACGCGACGACACCGCGCCGGGCATGCCGCGTTCCGGCGTACCCGCCGATCCCGCCGAACGGCTCGCCGGAGCACTGCGGACCCGCCGGGCACTGCTCGTCCTGGACAACTGCGAGCACGTGATCGACGCGGTCGCCGCGTTGAGCGAGCGGCTTCTGCGGGCGGCGCCCGAAGTGCGGGTCCTCGCCACCAGCCAGGAGCCACTGGGGCTCGCCGGGGAGTCCGTCTGGCCGGTCCCGCCGCTTCAGTCGCCCCAGTCCCCGGCCGACACCGGGCCCGCGGCCCTCCGGAGGTTCGGCGCCGTCCGGCTGTTCGAGGCGCGCGCGGCGGCCGCCGTTCCGGGGTTCGCGGTCGACGCCGCCAACGCCCGCGCGGTCGCGGCGATCTGCCGCCGGCTGGACGGCATCCCGCTGGCCCTGGAGCTGGCGGCCACCCGCCTGCGCGCACTGGACGTCCACGACCTGGCCGAACGGCTCGACGACCGGTTCCGGCTGCTCTCCTCGGGAAACCGCGGCGCCCCGGCACGGCAGCGGACCCTACGCGCGATGATCGACTGGAGCTGGGAGCTGCTGTCCGAGCCCGAGCGTCTCGTGCTCCGGCGGCTCGCGGTGCACGCGGACGGGTGCGCGCTGGAGGCGGCCGAGGAGATCTGCGCGGACAGCGGCGACGTGGCGCCCGAGGACGTCCTCGGCCTGCTGGCCCGCCTCGTCGACCGTTCGATGGTGGCCAGGACCGGAAGCGCGGGCGGGACCCGCTACCGGCTGCTGGAATCGGTCGCGGCCTACGCCCTGGACCGCCTGGAGGAGGCCGGCGAGACCGAGCGGGTCCGCCTCCGGCACCTGACCTTCCACACCGAGCTGGCCGAACGCGCGGAGCCGCGGCTGCACGGCCCTGACCAGCGGCGCTGGCTTCGGCGCCTGGACGCCGAACACGCGAACCTGCGCGGGGCGCTGGAGGGGGCCGTGCGGCGGCGCGACGCCGTCCTCGCACTGCGCCTGGTCAACGCGCTGGCCTGGTACTGGTACCTGCGCGGCAGGATCGGCGAGGGACGGCGCGCGTTCGCGATGGCGCTGGACATCAGGGCCAGGGCCCCCGCAGCGACGAGGGCGCGGGCCGAGGCCTGGCGGACCGGCCTCGATCTGCTGGGCGAGCATGCGGCGGACTTCCACACGCCCCCGGAGACCATCGCCGACCCGGGCGAACGCGCCAGGGCGGAGTGGTTCCTCGGCGACGTGCTGCTCGGCGCCGGCGATCTGGCCCTCAGCCGGGACCTGGTGGAACGGGCGCTGCCGGTGTTCCGGCGGCTCGGCGACCGCTGGGGCACCGCCGCGGCCCTGGCGACCGAGGCCAACCACGCCCTCGTCCGCGGCGACCTCGGCACGCTCGAGAGGTCCGGGGAGGAGAGCCTGGCGATATTCGGGGAGCTGGGCGACCGGTGGGGGCGGGCCCGGGCCGTCGACCTGCTCGGCCGGCTCGCGGAGATCCGGGGCGACCACCGCAGATCCGCCGAGCTCTGCCGCGACGGACTCCGGCTGGCCGAGGAGCTCGGGCTGTGGCTGCAGGTCTCGCTGCTCCAGTCCGGTCTCGGGCGGATCGCCCTGCTGGCGGGCGACCATGCCGAGTCGGACCGGCACCACGAGCGGGCCAGGACCATCGCCGCCGAGCACGGCTACCGCCCCGGCGAGGCCTTCGCCCTCACCGGCCTGGCCCTCACCGCCCGCCGCGCGGGCCGCCTCGACGACGCCGAGGCCCGCATGCGCGACGTTCTCATCTGGGAACGCGAGGTGCGGTACGCGCCGGGTATCGCGCTCGGGCTGGCCGAGCTCGGCTTCACCGCGGAGCAGCGAGGCGACGCCGCCGCGGCCGCGGAACTCCACCGTGAGGGCCTCGCGGTCGCGCGGGACACCGGTGATCCCAGGGCGATCGCGCTCGCCCTCGAAGGGCTGGCCGGCGCGGCGGCCCTGACGGGTGCCCCCGCGGAAGCGGCACGACTCCTCGGCGAAGCCGCCGCCCTGCGCGAGTCCGCGGGTGCGCCCCTGCCGCCCGAGGAACGCGGAGACGTCGACCGCATCACGGCCGCGGTGCGAGCCGCCCTCTCAGGGGGCGATGCCCCGAGCGAGGGTGCCGAAAGCTTCGGGGAGAGCGGCTATCACGTCGGGGGCGGTGGTGGGGG
>NZ_SMKK01000397.1 GCF_004348425.1 Actinomadura sp. 7K507 | reverse complement strand
CCGTTAACCCGCTGACCCGCGCCGGCCGTCGACCCGGGGCGCTCCCCCGCGCGGGGGAGCGGGATCGGCCGCGGCGGGGAGGCGCCCTCCCCTCCCCGGCCGCAGGATCGGGGGGCATGGCCACCACGCTCACCGACCACGCCCCCGCCGCGGCGTCACGGCTGCAGGCGCTCCGGCGCCGCATGCCGGTCATCGCGCTCGCCTGGGTCGGCGCCTACGGCGCGCTGCGCGCCTACTGGGCGGCCGGCCACCAGCCGGACGGCCTGTCGCCCGCCGGCACCGACCTGGTGGCCTTCACCGGCTGGGGGAGCGCCGCGCTGTGCGGCGCGGCCGCCGCCGTCCTGCTCGCCCTGGCGCACCCGCGCGCGGAACGCCTCCCCAGGCGGGCGGTCCTGCTCACCGCCTGGACGGTCGCGGTCTGCCTCGCCGCCTCGGGCGCGCTGCTGCTCCTCGACGTGATCGCCGCGATCCTGCCGGGCCTCGGCAGCGCGTTCTACCCGCTGGGAGCGCTGAGCCGCGCGGCCTGCGTCGCCGCCGGCGCCATGACCGCCGCGTCCGCCCTCGCGCACGGGCGGCGGACCGGCGGAGGGTGCGCCGGATGCGGACGGCCCGCCACCGCGCCCGGCGCCCTCGCCCGCACCCCCGCCTGGGCGTACTGGGCCGCCTACCTCGCCGTCGCGGGCTGCCTCGGCCGGATCGCCGCGCAGGCCGCCGTCGGGTTCGGGGAGTCGCCGCTGACCGGCGGGCTCTCGGCGATCCTGTTCGAGGCCGGGTTCGTGCTCGGCGGAAGCCTGCTGCCGCTCGCGCTCGTCCACTCCTTCGGGCGCGCCTGGCCGCGCCGGCTCCCCGTGCTCGGGGGACGCCGCGTCCCGCGCCGGCTGGTGCTGTGGCCCGGCGCCGCGATCTCCGGCGGCCTGACCGTCTACTTCGGGCTGATGCTGCTGCAGATGCTCTGGGAGCGGCTCCACGGCCGCAACCCCTTCCCGCCCTCAGGCGGCCTGGACCTGCCCGAGGCGTTCTTCTGGGCCGCCGTTCCCGCCTACCTGCTGTGGGGCGCCGGGATGGCCGTCGCCGCCCGCGCCTACGCCCGTCGCACCCGCGTCCCCTGCCCGTCCTGCTCCCGCTGACTTCGGGGGCTCCGGCCGGAACCGGCGGCGCTGTTCGGAAGTTATGGTGATTTGGGGGCGGATCGCGATTCAAAGGGGCGTGGCCGGTGGACGACAGAGACCAGCAGCAGCCAGGACCCGAGGCCGGGACCGGGCTCTCGGACCGGGCCGAGCGGGCCGACCGGGCGGCGGCTGAGCGGCTGGAGGAGGTCTGGGACTCGCTGGCCCCGGCCGCAGAGCACGCCGCGCGGGCCGCCGCGTCCGCCGGTGAGCCCGTCGTCGCCGCCGCGCGCGGGGCCGCCGCGGTCGCCGCCACCCGCATCCTGGAGCAGATGTCCGGGACGCCGGCGATGAAGTTCATCGAGCAGGCCGCCCGGGACGCCGCGGTCAAGGCCGCCAGCGGCGTCGCCGAGCGCGCCGTCGCCGAGGCCCGCGACGCCGCCGCGGCCAACCCCGCCACGGCGGGCGCGTTCGAGGCCGCCGCCACGGCGATGAACCTCGCCGAGCAGGCCGCCCAGCAGGCCGCGCGGCACCCCCTGGCCGCGGCGGCCCGCCGCTTCGCCGCCGGCAGCCCGCTCGCCCGCGCCGCCGCCGACGCAGCCCTGGACGCCGCCGGCCGCACCGTGTCCGCGCCGGTCGTGCAGGCCGCCACCAGGACCGTCGTGGACGCCGCGATCGACACCGTCGCCGAGGCCGCCGTCGACGCCGCCATGATCGCCGGCCGCGACGTCGTCGCCCGCGTCGTCCGCGAGACCGCCGAGCAGGCCGCCCGCGACCTGGCCGCCGCGGTCCGCGACCGCGCCCGCGGCGCCGCCGCGGCGCCCGAGCTCGCGTCCCTCACCGACGCGGCCGCCGGCCTGGCCGCACGCGCCGCCGGCGACCCCGGCGCCCGCGCCGCCGCCCGCGGCGCCGGGGATCTGGTCTCCGCCGCGGCGGGCAGCGCCCTCGCCCGCACCGCGCGCGACCTGGCCGTGCGCGCCGCCGCCCGCACCCTCAGCGCCGCGATCGAGGCCGTCCTGCGCGAACTGCTCCGCGACGCACTCAAGCTCGCCATGAAGGACACCCTGCGCGGCATCATCCTGGACGTGTCCCGCGACGTCGTCGTCGACGTCGCCAAGACCACCTGGGTCACCGCGACCCGCCCCGCGCCCGGCACCACCACCACCGCGACCGCGGCCGTCGTGGTCCAGGCCACCGCCGAGGCGGACGGTGAGACGGCCGACGCGTGGGCCCAGGCCACGACGGAGGCGACGGCGGAGGCCGCCGTGGAGGCCGTGGCGGAGGCTGCCGTGGAGGCCGTCGTGCAGGCCACCCTGGAGGCTCCGGCGGACGACCCGCCCGAGGGACGTGCCTCCTGAACCGCCCGCCCGGGGCTCCGCAGTCGGCCGTCCGGCCCCCGCCGTCCCCGACGCCCTCCACCACGGGCCGCCGGAGGGAGGCCGGTGCGTGATGTACTCGGGGAGAGGGTCATCTTCGCCGACGAACAGGGAGTGAGCCCGATGGCCGACACGCTCGACGACACCGCCGTCGCCGACCGCCTGCGCGACCTGCCCGCCTGGAGCAGGGACGGCGACCAGATCCGCCGGCAGGTGAAGGCGCCCTCGTTCCCGGCCGGGATCGAGGTGGTGGACGACGTCGCCCGCGCCGCCGAGGACGCCGACCACCATCCCGACATCGACATCCGCTGGCGCACCCTGACGTTCGCGCTGTCCACCCACAGCGCCGGCGGGCTCACCGGCAAGGACTTCGACCTCGCCGCGAAGATCGACGAGATCGCCTCCCGGCACGGCGCCGGGTAGGCCGTGGCCGTCCAGGTGGCGGTGTGCGGGCCGGGCGAGTGCACCGAGCGCGAATGGGACCACGCCCACCAGGCCGGGCGGCTGCTCGCCGGGCACGGCGCCGTGGTGATCTGCGGCGGACACGGCGGGGTGATGGCCGCCGCCGCGGCGGGCGCACGCGCCGCCGGCGGGATCGTGGTCGGCGTGCTGCCGGCCGCCGACCGCTCCGCCGCCGGGCCCGACCTCACCGTCACGCTCCCCACCGGCCTCGGCCAGGCGCGCAACAACGTCATCGTCAACGCCGCCGACGCCGTCATCGTCGTCGGCGGGTCGTGGGGGACGCTGTCGGAGCTGGCCCTGGCGATGCGGCGCGCCACCGTCCCGGTCGTGCAGCTCGGCGGGTGGCGCGTCCACGACCAGGACGGACGGGCCCCCGGCGGCATCGTGCACGCCGCGGGCCCGGCCGAGGCGCTCCAGGCGACCGGGCTGTTCGCCTAGCCCCCGGCCCGTGCCGCCGACCGGGGCCGCCGACCGGGGGGCGCCGGTCAGTGGGCGGAGAAGCCGCCGTCCACGAAGACGGACTGGCCGGTGACGTAGGCGGCCGACGCCGACGCCAGGAACACCGCCGCGCCGGCGAAGTCGCCGGGCAGGCCGTTGCGGCCGGTCAACGTGCGCCCGGCCAGGGCCTCCACCTTCTCCGGGTCCGAGGAGATCCGGGTGTTGAGCGGCGTCATCACGAACCCCGGGACCAGCGTGTTGGCGGTGACGCCGCGGGGCGACCACGCCTCGGCCTGGGACCGGGCGAGCGCGACCAGGCCCGCCTTGGACACCCCGTAGGCGCCGCTGGTCACCGACGCGCGGAACGCCTGCTGCGAGGCGATGTGGATCAGTCGCCCGAAGCCCCGCCCGGCCATCCCGGGGCCGAACCGCTGCCCGAGCAGGAACGGGGCGTCCAGGTTCACCGCCATCGTGGTGTCCCACACGTCCTCGCCCAGCTCGCCCATCGCAGGACGCAGGTTCACCGCCGCGGAGTTGACGAGGATGTCCGGTTCGCCGAACACGGCGGCCGCGTCCTCGGCCGCCCCGGCGACGCCGTCGCGCGTGCCCAGGTCGGCGCTGACCGACGCGGCGCGGCAGCCGCGGCCCTCCAGCTCGCGGACGGCCGCGGCCAGTTCCGCCTCCCGCCGCGCGACGATCACCACCGACGCGCCGGCCCGCGCCAGGGCCCCGGCGATCGCCCGGCCGATCCCCGAGCTGCCGCCCGTCACGACCGCGACCCGGCCCTCCAGCGAGAACAGCTCGGACAGGTACGGGGCGGGTGAGGGCCGGTCGCTCATGGCCGCCGATTCTACGGCGCGCCGCCCGGCCCGCCAGGCGGCCGGCCGGGCGGGTCTTCGCCTCGGCCGCCGGGTGGTTCGTCGGGTGGTTGGTCGGGTGGTTGGTCGGGTGGTTGGTCGGGTGGTTGGTCGGGTGGTTGGTCGGGTGGTTGGTCGGGTGGTTGGTCGGGTGGTTGGTCGGGTGGTTGGTCGGGTGGTTGGTCGGGTGGTTGGTCGTCGCGGCGGCGGTCGCGCCAGACCACGACGGCGATCACCGCGACCACGATGAACGTCGGCACGAAGAACGGGATCGCCGTCACCACCGGATGGGTCGCCAGGACCCCCTCGGCCGGTGTCACGCGCCCGCCTCCTCCGGCGTCCCGGACGGCGCGGACGCGGACGCGGGTTCGGGTTCGGGGAGCAGGCGGGCGATCCGCGCTACGCCCCAGCCGAGCGAGAGCACCAGCGCCAGCGTGCACAGCAGCACCACCAGCGAGCACGCCAGCCACACCCAGCCCGGCACGCCGGTGTTCAGCTCCCGCTGCAGGATCGTCCGCTCGCCCCGCAGGTCACGGGTGAACTCCGCCGGCGCCGGCACCTGCCGGGCCCCGATGGCGGGGTCGGCGGGCAGGTAGAGGGGGACGGCCGCCAGCGTCCGCCCGTCGTGGACGCGGATCATCGTCTTCCACTGGCCGTGCAGCGGCATCGGCTCACTCG
>NZ_SMKK01000396.1 GCF_004348425.1 Actinomadura sp. 7K507 | reverse complement strand
GGGTGGGGGAGCCCGTGGGGCTCGGAGAGGCCGCCGGGGCGGGCTGCCCGAGCGCCGCCAGTTTCGCCTGCGCGTCCCTGACCCGCTTCAGGGCCTCGCCCATCCCCGGATAGTCGCCGTTCTTCTGGGCGGCGTCGAAGTCCTTCAGGGCCTTGTCCAGCTCGGCGTTGATGGCCTGCACCTCCGCCAGGCTCACCTGCCCGCCTTCCGGAGGTTGCTCGCCGCCCTCGTCCGGCGGTGTCTCCGGTGGCGGCGCCGTGCTCGTGCCGCCGAGGACCTGCTCCAGCGCCTCTTCGAGAGTGTCGGCCGCGGCGATCTTGTCGCCGTATCTCACCAGGATCTTGCCGAGGATGGGATACGGCTGCTGCTCGGTGCCGCCCGCCGCCATCGTGTACATCGGTTCGACGTACAGCAGGCTCCCCCCGAACGGGATCGTCAGCAGGTTGCCGGGCACGGTCTTCGTGCCACCCTGTCTCAAGGCGAACAGATCGGCCTTGACCTGCGTATCCGTCTCGAACGAGTTTTGTACCTGGCCGGGCCCTGCCGGTTGCGCGTTGCGGGGCATCTGGAGGATCTGGATCTGCCCGTAATCGCGTCCAGGAGTCGACCCCACCGCCATGAAGGCGGCCAGCTGCGGGTTGTTGCGCGGGTTGAAGACCGTCGTCAGCGAGAACGACTCCTGGTCCTGGCCCGGCATGCGGAGGCTCTGGTAGTACGGCGGCTGCCGCTTGCCCTGGGAGGACGGGTCCTGCGGCACCTCCCAGAAGCCCTCACCGTTGTAGAACGCCGAGGGGTCCGTCACGTGGTACTGCGCCAGGATCTTCCGCTGGACCTTGAACAAGTCCTGCGGGTAGCGGAAGTGGGCCTCCAGCTCGGGCGGGATCGACGAACGCGGCTGGACGGTGTCGTCGAACACCTTCATCCACGTCTTGGTGATCGGGTCGTTCTCGTCCCACTGGTACAGGTGCACGGTGCCGTCGTAGGCGTCCACCGTAGCCTTGACCGAGTTCCGCATGTAGTTGACGTGGTCGTCGGCCTGCTGCGCCACCGCCGACCGCGTGTCGGTGATGGTGTCGCGCGTCGCGTCCCCGAGGCTCATCTCCTCCGAGTACGGGTAGCTGCTGGACGTCGTGTAGCCGTCCAGGATCCACAGGACGCGGCCGTTGACCACCGTCGGGTACGGGTCGCCGTCCAGCGTCAGCCACGGCGCGGCCTTCTGCACCATCTCCCGCGGCGAGCGGTCGTACAGGAGCTTGGCGTCATCGTTGATCGCACCGGACAGCAGCAGGTTCCTGTCCTGGAACTTCGTCGCGTACAGCATCTTGTGGAAGAACGAGTCGATGGAGACCCCGCCCTGCCCGTCGTAGTTGCTGCTCTGCTGGCCCGACTCGCTGTTGTCGGGGTAGTTCAGCTCCTGCTGGCCCTTGCCGCCCACCACCGAGTAGTTCGCCGTGCGCTCCCCGAAGTAGATCTCCGGCCGCTGCACCTTGATCTTCTGCTCGGCGGAGACCGGCATGTTCTTCGTGATGAAGTCGGGGACGCCGCCGTCGGCGAAGCGGTTGCCGTAGGCGGACACGAACCCGTAACCGTGCGTGTAGACCATGCGGTCCTTGACCCAGCTGCGCTGCCCCTCGGGCGCCCCGGACAGCTCACGGAGCGCCACGACCGTGTCGATCAGCTTGCCGTCCACCTGGTATCGGTCCACGTCAAGCGTGTCGGGGAACCGGTAGAACGGCCTGATCCGCTGAAGCTGCTGGAACGTCTCGCCGACCACGTTCGGGTCGAGGACGCGGACGCCGCCGAGCCTGTCGGCCTCCTCCTGGAGCTTCTTCTCGTCGTTCACCGGCTGTTGCCCGTACGGAACGACCTTCGCGCCGTCCACCCCGTAGGCCTTGCGGGTGGCCTCGATGTTGCGCGAGATGAACTCCCGCTCCTTGGCGAGCTCGTCCGGCTTGACCTGGAACTGCTGGATCAGCAGCGGGTACACCCCGCCCAGCAGGACCGCCGACAGCACCAGCAGCGTGAACCCGACGCCGGGCAGCATCATCCCGCGGCGGAGCAAATTGCTGAAGAACATCACGGCGCACAGCAGAGCGATGACCGCGAGGATCGTCTTGGCGGGCAACAACGCGTTGATATCGGCATAGGACGCGCCGTTCGTCACCCCGCGTTCGGAGTGCATCAGCCCGTACCGGTCGAACCAGTAGGCAAAGGCCTTCAGCAGGATGAACACGCCGAACAGCACCGAGAGGTGGGCCCGCGCGGGCGGGCTCGCCTTGTCGCCCGGCCCCTGCAGCCGCAGCCCCCCGTACAGGTAGTGCACCATCACCGCGGCCAAGATCGACAGGATCACGGTCGCGAAGACGACGCCGAGCACGAGACGCAGGAACGGGTACGTGAAGACGTAGAACGACACGTCCTTGCCGAACTCCGGGTCCTGCACGTTGAAGGGCGTCCGGTTGAGGAACGCCAGCCACACGGGCCACTGGCCCGCCACCGACGAGCCGGTCAGCAGCCCGAGTAGGCCCAGCAGCGACCAGGAGATCAGCCGCCGGCGCGGATCGATGACCGCCCGATAGCGCTCCAGGCCCTGCTGCTCGACAGAGAGCGGCCGGTACGCCGGCCGCAGCCGGTACGCCACCGCCACGTTCGCGCCCACGACCAGCGTCATCAGCAGGCCGGCCCCTAGGAAGAGCACCACCTTCGCCTGGAGCTGCGTCGTGTAGACCGAAGAGAAGCCGATAGAACGGTGCCACAGCACGTTCGTATAGATGGAGGTGAAAATCAGGAACGCGACCAGCAGCACTGCTGCCGTCACCAGTATCGGTAGCAACAGCCGTTTACGTCCGGTACCGAGCCGGCGCCCGAAACCGGGAGTCCGGAAGGTCAAGAGGCCCCTCCGATCGAGATCTCTCACCGGCCGCCCGCCGGTGCTGTAGATGCAACTTACCGACTCGCCCGGGGGTTCCCGCACCTCCCCGGACCGAATGTGGAAAAGATGGCCCCGTGAGTCTTCTGGAAGAAGTAGTGCTGGACCTTGAGCGTCATTCCGCCCAGGAGGGCTGGGACAGCGCGCCGCGTCTCTACGCCCTCGTCCGGAGCACCGAGTTGCGCCGCGCCGAACCCGACCTCGCGGACCAGCTCGGCCTGCCCCCTGACGCCGACACTCTAGCCGCACTCGAGCAGCCCGCCCTACCCGAGAGGGACGCCGTCGAGGACGCCCTCGCCTCCATCGCCTGGCCCGACGCCGTCGAAGGATGCGCCCTGGTGATGGAACGGGTCGTCCTGCCGCCCGACGTCGAGGACGACATCCCCGAGGACGAGGCGGAGGCAGCCGCGTTCGCCACGTCCCACCCCGGACGCGAAGACGTCCGCATGGTCGTCGGCGTCCTGCGCGACGGCGCCCGGCACTCCGCCCTCCGGCTGCGCCGCCACGACACCGACGACGAGGTCCTCGCCGGACCCGACCTCGTCCCCGCCATCGCCGAAGCCCTCGCCGCCACCTTCGAACCGGACGAACCGGGCGGCCCCGCGGAGGGGTAGCCTGCTGAAGGTGAGCGAAGACGGTGTTGGGCAAGGCGGCGCCGGCGGCGTCATCCGGCTGATCGGCGTCCGCGAGACGCCGCTGTCCGTCGACGAGGTGTACGCCGCCGTCGGCGCGCCCGGCGCCGGCGGCATCGCCGTCTTCGCCGGCACCGTCCGCGACACCGACCACGCCCGCGCCGTCAGCGGCCTGTCCTACAGCGCCCACCCCACCGTCGAGCGGCAGTTGCGCGTCGTCATGGAGAAGGTCGCCGCCGACCACCCCGTCCTCGGCCTCGCCGCCGTCCACCGCGTCGGCGACCTGCGGATCGGCGACATCGCCGTCGTCGTCGCCGCGTCCTGCCCGCACCGCGCCGAAGCGTTCGCCGCCTGCCGCAAGCTCATCGACGACCTCAAGGCGCAGGTCCCCATCTGGAAACACCAGACCTTCGCCGACGGCGGCGACGAATGGGTCGGCGCCTGCTGACCGCCCCGACCGCATAGAGTTTCGGGCATGTCTCGTCGTGCCGCCACGCTCACCGTCGCGAGCGTGATCGTCCTCCTGCTCGCCGTCGTCGGCTCCGTCATGCCGGTCCCGTACGTGGCGCTGCAGCCCGGACCCACGCTCAACACCCTAGGCACGGACGACAAAGGGCAGCCGCTGATCAAGATCGACGGCCGCGAGACCTACCCCGACAAGGGCCACCTCAACTTCACCACCGTCACCTACCGCGGCGGCCCCGGCGGGCGCATCGACCTGTTCAGCGCCCTGCGCGGCTGGTTCTCCGGCGACACCGCCATCGTCCCCGAAGAGACGATCTTCCCCGACGACGAGTCGCCGAAGCAGGTCGACGAAGAGAACACCCGCCAGATGCAGAACTCCCAGCAGAGCGCCGAAGCCGCCGCCCTGCGCGAACTGGGCATCGGCGTCACCACGCGCGTCGTCATCCAAGAAGTCCAGAAAGGCCGCCCCGCCGACGGCGTCCTCAAAGCCGGCGACGAGCTCACCGCCGTGAACGGCACCAAGGCCACCGGCGTCTCCCAGGTCATCGACGGCATGGCCGACCTCAAGATCGGCAGCGAGGTCACCCTCACCTACAAGCGCGCCGGTAAAGAGCGCGAGGCCACCGTCAAGACCGTCGCCGACCCCACCGGCGAACGCCCCGTCGTCGGGGTCGTCCTCTCCGACCGGTACACGTTCCCCTTCAAGATCAACATCAGCGTCGGCGACATCGGCGGCCCCTCCGCCGGCCTCATGTTCAGCCTCGCCATCATCGACAAGCTCACCCCCGGCCCCCTCACCCAAGGCAAGTTCGTCGCCGGCACCGGCACCATCACCCCCGAAGGCGAAGTCGGCCCCATCGGCGGCATCCAGCAGAAGATGATCGCCGCCCGCGACGCCGGCGCCACGATCTTCCTC
>NZ_SMKK01000395.1 GCF_004348425.1 Actinomadura sp. 7K507 | reverse complement strand
CTCCAGCATCTGCGCCCGGGCGGGCGCCGGGCCGTCGGCGATGGCGGGGGCGGTGGTCTGGGCCGCTCGGGGGTGGATGGTGTAGTTCCAGATGCCGCGGCCGTGGTGTCGCTTGATCGGCAGCGCGTCCAGGTGCGCCTTGCTGACCGAGATGCCCAGGGGGTAGGTGCCGGTGTCCAGTTCGGCCTCGACCCGCAGGCCTGTGCGGGTTCGGGTGGAGGCGCCGGGCCGGTCCGGGCCGCGACGAGCGCCGAGCACCTCAGCATGACGGTCCTGGCGGTCGGCTGCCTGCTCGGCCTGCTTCTCGGCGCCGTCGAACTCGTCCTCTTGCACGGTCTCCTGCCCGCCGGCGACGTCGATCCGCCACGAGACATCCTGCGGGACGTGGCGCAAACGGCCCCGATCCTCGGCCTCGCCGCAGTGGGCTGCTACTTCGGCCGGCATCCGGCGCCCGCGAGCACCCACGCGGACTGGGCCAGCGCGCTCGTGGCGATCTTCCTGCTCGGCTTCTCCGCCCGGACGGTCAGCCTACGGGTGCAGGCGCTCATCGAAGCCGAACGGCAGGACGCCCCGCTGGAGTGCATCTCGGTCCTCAAGTGGCGCACCTACACCGCGGCGGCGGCCGTGTACGCCGCCGTCGCCCTCTCCTTCATCACCTTCCTCATCGCCAAGACCGCGCGCCAGGACTGGGTGCCGGGCCGGTCCGCGGACTACGCGGCGCTGGCTGCGCCGGCGATCGCGCTCTTCGCCGCCGGTGCCGTCCTGAAACTCGTGCAGGCGCTGCCGTACGCCCGGCTGAAATGCGTCCTCGCCGCGATGGTGTGCGCGGGATGGGCCGCCGTCATGGCCGCCGGGCTCCACGCGGGGTACGACGACTGGAAGCAGCTCGCGCTGTCGGTGTGGATCGCCGCCATCACCGGGCTGTTCGTCGCCGAGGGCGTCATCAGCAACACCGGCTACCTGGCACATACCGGACATCCGCCCGACCACCTACCTGGTGGGGCTGGGCGCCGGGCTTGCCGCCGCCTCGGCGAGCGCATGGATGACCGGGCCGGCGATCGCATCGGCGACCGAGCTGTACAGCGTCCCCTTCGCGCTAACGGCGCTGCTCGTCGGCTGCTGCGCCGTCGTCTTCCTGCCACGCCTCGCGGCAGAATCCCTGCCCGGTGCCACGCCACCGCGGCGGTACACCCTCACCACCCCGCTCGGTGCCGTGCTGCAGGACGACTTCATGGGCCTCCTACTCACGCTGAGCGTCTGCTGGGTACCAAACTTCTTCCTGGCCCACATGCCCCACACCACCTTCGGTGCATGGCTCGCGGTCGTCATCGGCTACCTGGCCCTGCTGTCCGCCGCGTTCATCTTCATCATGCGCAACAACGTCGAGCACTTCGCCAACGAGAGGGAGCGGCTCACCGGCCGCGCCACTGTTCAGGGGCACGCGCTGCCGGCGGACGAGAGCCGGGGCCTGGACCGCCTGGCCCGGCATCTCCGGCGGCAGAACCGCATCGCGGGCGCCGGCGCGCTGGTACCACTCGGGATCTTTCTGCTGTTCAGCGAGATCAGCGGCTTCGACAAGGAATCCGCGCTGAAGCAGCTGTTCAAGATCTAGCGTTCTGCGCCTGAAATGGCGTTGTTGGCGGGGATTCCCTGGGATCTCTTGGCGGCTGCGTACATGCATGGTGGGTGGGATGCCGACGAAAGTCACCGCCACAGACTCAAGACGGAAGGGGCCCGTCCGCACTGGGGTCGGTTCACCGACATCGACGGGCGCCGCTTCACCTGCTTCGTCACCGAAACCCGGCACGGGCAGCTCGCCGACCTGGAGCTACGCCACCGCTGCCGCGCCCGCTGCGAGGACTGTATCCGGTGCGCCAAGGACACCGGCCTGGGCAACCTGCCCCTGCACGGCGCCGCCGCCAACCGGATCTGGCTGGAGAACGTCGCGCTGGCCTCGGAACTGACCGCCTGGACCCAGATGCTCGCCCTGACCGGCCACCCGGCCCGCACCTGGGAGCCCAAAAGGCCTGCGGCTGCGGGTCTTCTCCGCTGCCGGACACCTGGTCCGCGGCGGATGACAGCTCAGACTCCGGTTGAGCAACCGCTGGCCCTGGGCCGACCTCATCACCACCGCGATCATCCGGCTGAAGCTGCTCCCCGCCCCTGATGAGGGACCAACCCTCCCATCAACCCCAAGAAGGAGATCCCAGGGCCCGTGGAACCTCGCCCACCCGATGCGACAGTCGGGCCGAACGGCTGACCCGCCCCCGAAACGAAGCGTCGGTCGGGCCGCTCCGCGACCCGACCGACCTCACGGAAGATCGAGGTTAATCCCAGATCCCGCGCGAGCTGCGCCGCAGGAATACAGTCGTCCACGTAAGATCTCGTGCTGTGACACTCGCTCGAGAGTTGGACGACCTTCACGACCTGCGCAACGGCATGACCCCACAGACCCGTGGCCGCGTTTTCGAACAGTGGCTGCATCAACTGCTCTCCCAGGAAGACCTTGCCCCTCGGACTTCATTTCGTCCCGATGGCGAAGAAGTTGATGGCTCCTTTATGTTCAGGGGATGGCCTTACCTACTGGAGGCCAAGTGGTGGAAGAAAGGGGTGCCCGCGTCCACGCTCTACCAGTTCAAGGGGAAGGTGGACGGCAAACTCGTTGGAACAATCGGCATCTTTATATCGATGTCGGGATATAGCGATGAAGCCGTGGACGCACTTCGCGCCGGCAAGAATCTAAACGTCATCCTATTGGATGGTAGCGATATTCATGCCGCCACAACGTACGGCTTTTCCGCCGTCCTCGGATACAAGCTACGCGAAGCTGTCGAAAGAGGCGAGATCTTTGTTCCATATCCCACATGGATCGCATCTACTGACAATCTAATGCTGGTAGTAGTGGAGAGTTTTCACGACGAGGCCTTCATCAATGGAATCGTCAAGAACCTTCAACTGAAGGGCACCCCGACTCGCCATCTGCAGATACTCGTAGCTCGAGGAATTATGGGGCTTGCAAATGTCGCGGTGGCTGCAGTTGAAGAATCCACGTCCCCCGCTTTAATATTTGCTGACTACGACGACGTGCCGACCGAACAGTTAAGCGGGCTACAGTACTTTTCAGGTCGTTTCCGTGCGATACTCGTGGATCAATGGAGCAAGAAGTGGATGGGCCTGTCATCGAGCGCTGAAGCCAAGACTCTCCCAGCAGAAGAGATACTTCGCCGTACCGTAGATATAGATACTGATGATCTGGCAGCACAAGACCCCAAATTTTCACAACTGATCACCTTACTAGGGACATAGAATCAGTTTCGCTAACGAAGATCGCCGAACTGGCAGTTATCTTTGTGAGCAGGACCGAGCGGATGGCCCGCGCCAGCGACCACCGCGACGTGGGTGCGTTACCGCCTCGACGGGTTGTGGGGCGATGAGGATTTCGCCGCTGCTATCCGCGTGACGGGCGCGCGGGTATCTCGCCTGCGTAACTGGCTACCCGTCAGCGTCCTGCAGTTCCTGCGCAATCTGTTCGACCGGCAGGCGGTCGAGGCGGTCCGCTGCCGATCAACAACTTCCGCTACACCGCCGACGAGCCAGCCTACCTGCTGGCCGACTCCCAAGCCGGAGCGCTCGTCTATCACTCCAGCGTGGCCGCGGCCGTGCGGAAGCTCAAGCCGCCGCTGCTGATCGATGTCGACGACGGCGGCAGCGGCCTCGCCCCGACCACCGCCGAATGCTACGTGAAGGCAATAGTCGAAGCCGAGCCGGCCCAGCGGGCCCTTCGCAGCGGCGACGACATCACCCTGCAGTACACCGGTGGCACCACCGGAAGGCCCAAAGGCGTCGTCACCAAGGTCGCACCACCAGTGACCTCTCTGCTCCGGACGGGCCCGGCCGCTGGTGGGCTCCTAGCCTCTCACCACGGTCGAGCAGGCGGTGCTCCTGGCCGCGGAACTGGCCGAAGAAGGTAGCCGGATCGTCTCGCTCCTGGTGTGTCCCCTCGTCCACGGCACCGGCCTGAACGTCGGCGCCATGCCGGCCCTGACCTTCGGCGGCACCGTGGTGCTGTGGCGCGACCGCAGCTTCGAGTGGGGAGGCAGCCGAATACGAGCGCGTATCCGAACTTACGATCGTGGGCGATACGTTCGCGCGCCCCCTCCTGGCCGACCATGGCGCCGCGCTGGGCATCACGGTCACCACGGTGCAGCCCGAACCCGGGACCAAGGGGTTCGTGCCGGTGCCCAAGCGGTGGGTGGCCGAGCAGACCTTCGGCACCACCATGCTGCACCGGCGGCTGGCCCGCGACTACGAGAAACTGCCCGCCAGCAGCGAAGCCCACCTGTATTGGGCGGCCACCGACCGGATGACGCGCCGGCTGACCGGGACCACCACCCGCTGGCGCGACACCACACCCCCCGACGAGGTCCTGGCCGTCGGCGCGGCCGCGTGACCGGCCGGCCGCCCCCGGTCCCCGACCAGCTCCTGCGCCGCCTGGCCGACGACCGTGACGCGGCCCGCGCACGCGTGGAGCGGCTCACCGCCGAACTCGCCAACGCCCGGCAACAGCTGGAACGGCTGGAGGTCACGCACCAGACGCTGCTGGAACTCGCCGGTGCCGCCGGGCCGCCGCTTCCGCCCGCCTACCGCGACATCCTGGATGTCCTGACCGACCACCCCGACGGCCTACGCCCCAAAGACATCGCCCTCGCCCTCGCCCTCGGACAGCCCACCACCAGCAAGAACACCATCGAAGGCATCCGCGCCAAACTCAAACGCCTCGTCGGCCGAGACCTCGCCGAAGAACCCCAACCCGAACTCTTCGCCATCAACCAGAACAACACCTAACGAACAACCCTCTCAGTGGTTCGGCGATCCTTGGGTCTTGATGTGGGTGAGAGTGGGGTCGCGGGGGTCCTTTGGCGAGGACGGTCATGCGGGTGTGGGTGGGGGAGTATCGGGCGTCGATCTAC
>NZ_SMKK01000394.1 GCF_004348425.1 Actinomadura sp. 7K507 | reverse complement strand
TATAATCCATACAGGCGGCATTCCAGTATTGGGATGCATAGCCCCGTCACGTTCGAAGGGCTCAACCTGCCCTCAGACGCCGTCGAGTGACCTCACCTCGGGTGTCCGTGCAACGGGGGGAAGCTCAGGTCCGCTTTCATCGGCTGGCTCCTGTACGCCGAGCGCTACAGACATGCGACACGCGTGCCTCGTCCTGCTGGTCCTCTACTCGCACACCGAGATCACGCCCGTCCTGGCCGACCTCGGCATCGCGCCCGCAACGCCGTGCAACGGGCTGCGCAGCCACAGAGAACGCGGCTTCGCCCTCCTGACCGAAACGCTGGACCGCCCTTACCCTTTCGAGTACTGGCCTCACCGAGGAGGCTGGACATGGGTGCGATCGGCTGGACATCAGGGGGCACTGTCAGAGACAGGCCCAGGTATTCGAAGGTGGGGACGGCGGCAGTCCCCCGCGGCGGCACGGGCTGCCAGGGAAGGTGAGCCGGTCGGCGTGAAATCAGGCTCTTCACGATCGAGGGTGTAGTTGCGGTCGGAAGCCGCCGGTTTCGAGTAGCGATCTGGCGATGTAGTTGGTCAGGTTGCGGAAGCCGAGTGCGGAGCCGCGGAGATGCTCGAGTCGTCCGTTGATGGCCTCGGTCGGTCCATTGGAGGTTCCTGGCCGGTCGAAGTAGGCCAGGATGTCGGCAGCTCGCTTCTTCAGCGTCCGTCCCAGCGTGATGACCTCGCAGAGCGGTCTGGGAACGCCGTGGCCGATCGACTCGATGAGGCGAGTCATCAGCGCGCGGCCCTTTCCCCGGTCGGGCTCAAGGTAGGCGGCGATCATCTGCTGGTAGATGCCCCAGGTGGCCTCGACCTCGACGTGCTCGTCGATGGCGAACAGTGCGGGAAGCCGGTCCTTCTGGCGGTCGGTGAGCAGGTCGACGCCGGTGTGCAGCGTCCGCCGTGCGCTGTAGAGCGGGTCGTTCTTCATGCCACGGCGCCCGTGGACGACCTGCTGCACCCGGCGTCGGCACCGGTCCAGGGCGTCACCGGCCAGGCGGACGACGTGGAAGGGATCCATCACCGCGACCGCGTCGGGCAGTTCCTCGGCGGTGGCGGTCTTGAAGCCGGTGAAGCCGTCCATCGCGACCACCTCCACCGCGTCGCGCCAAGTGTCGGGACGTTCGGTGAGCCAGGTCTTGAACGCCTGCTTGGAGCGGCCCTCGACCATGTCGAGCAGTCGGGCCGGGCCGGTGCCCTCACCGATGCCGGTCAAGTCGATGATCACGGTGACGTACTTGTCGCCACGGCGGGTGTGGCGCCACACGTGCTCATCGACCCCGATGACCTTCACGCCGTCGAACCGGCCCATGTCGTCGATCAGAACTCGCCTGCCCTCGGCCAGGACGGCGTCGTTGGCGGTGTTCCAGGCCACTGCGAGGCCCTCGGCGACACGGGCGACGGTCAGATGCTGGACCACGATCCCCTCCAGTGCCCATCGCAGCCCACGACGCGACAGCTTCGCCCGCGGCTGCGCAGCCTGGGTGGTGTCCTGGCGCCACACGTGCCCGCAGCCGGTGCACCGGTAGCGACGCACGACGACCTCCAGCGTCGTGGGCCGCCAGCCCAGCGGCTCGTGCGCCAGCCGCCGGGTCACGGTGTCACGGGGTACGCCTTCGCAGCCGCAGCGCCGGCACCACTGATCCGGTTCGACAACCCGGCAGGCCAGCACCGCACGGTCGGACTCAAGCCGCTGCCCGGTGACTTCGAGACCGAGCTCGTCGAGCCGGCAGAAGGCGGTCAGATCAGCGCAGGCGAAGCCCGCAGGAGGGGTAGCGTCGTACATGTCGAGGTCTTCCGGATGGCTGGCGTAAGAACCTCCATCCTCGGGAGACCTCGACGTCTATCCAGGGACCGACGCGCCAGCCGCCCTACACCCTCAACTGCGAAGAGCGTGAAATCAGGGTGCGCTTCGGCCGATATGGCTCACTGCGGCTTCCCGGAGTTCGCGGCGGATGAAGGGGGCGAACGGGTGGGAGCCGAGCGACAGAGCGTCCTCGACCTCGTCCGGGGCGACCACGCGCCGGGCCATGATCTCGAAGCGCGCCTCCCATGGGCGGAGTTCGACATCGGCCCGCCACACCGACCGGACGAGCACCTTTCCGCGCTCCGGGCCGGTGAGGCATTCGCCGCGGGTGAAGCCGAGCAGCCGTGCCGCCAGCACCGTGGCGCATGCCTCCTCGTCCATCTCCCGGTGAAGGGTCTGCTCCCAGTCCTCGCCGGGCTCGGGACGGCCCGCCGGCAGGTCCCAGGCGACGCCGTCCGGGGTGATCAGCACGACGTCGCCGCCGCTGGTCACGCACACCCCCTCGGCGCCATGGGGCGTTCCCGCCGGTGGGTCGGGCGGTGGATGCCACGACACAAGCCACCGCTGCCCGCCGGACCGGACAGGAATCCGCACCTCGTTCGCCGCCACCGCGCCGGTGGGCTCAGGAGTGCGCACCGGCGGCCTCCAGGGCGGTCCTGAGCCATTCCAGGAGTTCGATGTCATCGCGGCAGCGCCGATTGCGGTCCTGGCGGCGGTTGGCCCAGACGCCGACCGTGCCGTCGCCCTGGATGAGGTCGAGATCGATCAAGGCTTCTCCCCGCGCGATCTCGTAACGGTCATGTGCGTGCTCGTCCGGTGATGTCCGCCTGACCTCGACGTCGCCGTCGGCGTTCAGCGCGGCCAGGGTGTCCCGCAACAGGGATCCTCCGCGCAGCAGGACGCCTTGAAGCGGCGGGACGAGCGGCCCTGGGTCATGTCCGGTGAGCCAGACCGCCGGTATGCCGTCGATCTCGCCGCGCCGCAGGCACGCGGGGACGGGTGCGTTCGACTGCACGAGGGCGACCGCGTCGTCCGGCAGGCCGAGCGAGCGCAGGCGGCCGATGAGATCGTCGGCCTCGCGGGTGTTCATGAACCCGACCCGCACGAGATGCTCGTCCTCGATGTAGTTGTGCTGGGACGCCGCGAACCGGTCAAGCCCGCCGGGGAGCGAACGCTCCGCGTCGGTGACCCGAACGATCACGTTCGCGAACTCGACCCCCAGCGCCATCCCCCGCCTCCAATTGCTCAGGCGCCCCGGCTCTTGAGGCGGTTGAGGAACGCGCTCCAGACGTGAGGGGTGAAGGCGAGGGCGGGACCGTCCGGATCCTTCGAATCCCGTACCGCAACCGCTCCATCGCCTGACGCAACCTCGATGCAGTCGTCGGCTTGGGAGCCGCTGTGGCTGCTCTTGCGCCAGATAACGAGTGGCAGGCCTGAATATCTCATAGCTCCGAGATTATTCGGTTGATCAGGTCGCGAGAAGTGGGTTCATCAAGCGCAGAAGAGCGCAGAGCGGTGAACTTCTCGTGGTACTGAGAAGCCTCCGCTTCATCTTCCAAGATCCACTGGCCGGTGAAATGGTCGATGAGGATGGCCCTGAGGATCGACGGCGAGCCGATCTCGATGAGTTGAAACTGGCCAACGTAGGCAGGGCCGGGATCGACTGCCAACGGCAACACCTGCAACAACATGTGTTCTTGCTCGGAATCGTTGAGGAGCCTTCGAAGCTGACTGCGCATGACCTGACGGCCACCGCGTGGGCGCCGGAGTACGGCCTCATCGAGAACCACCTGGAGGAGAGTCGGACTGTTGCGGCGGAGGACTTCCTGGCGTGCCAGCCGGAACCTCACATACCGTTCGACTATGTTGTCCGGTCTTACCGGGACTCTCGTGGTGTTGACGGCGCGGGCGTAGCTTTCGGTTTGGAGGAGGCCGGGGATGAAGGTGGTCTCCGTGGTGATGATGCGTGAGGCGTCGTGTTCCAGCGAGACGCGGTCCAGGGCTTCCGGGGTGACCAGGTCCTTGTAGTCGTCCCACCAGCCGGGTTGGCGGTCCTGTTCGGCGAGGGTCATCATCGCGGCGCGGAGGTCGGTGGGGACGTTGTACCGGTCGAGGATGAAGCCGAGATCGCGAAGGCGTAGCCACTGCACGCCGTTCTCGATCTGGCTGAGCGACGAAGGCGAGCGTTCCAGGTGCTTGCCTGCGGTTTTGAGGGTGTAGCCGGACTCCTCCCTGAGGTGGCGGAGCACTCGTCCGATCTTGCGGCGGCGCGTGGTGGAGAGGGTCGCTTCCGACATGTGGTCAGCGTGTCACGCTACGGAGTCAGATGTCCGGCGAACTGGTGACCGCTGAACTTTTAGTGGGGAGTCCTTTCGGGGGATACGGAACGTGGTGTGGCCGGTGCGGTGCGCTAAGAGGCTGAGGCCCGAGAGAAAGGGTCTTCATGGCGATCAGCGAGGTCATCGCGGCACTCACGCTGCCGGGCGCGGAGCAGTCGGCGCGGCACGCGCGGGTGTTCGCGCGGGACGTTCTCGGGGAGGGGCATCCCTCGCTCCCGGACGTCCAGACGTGCGTGAACGAGGCGTTCACGAACGCGGTCGAGCACACCGCGTCCGGGCGGGACGGAAGGATCACGGTGCTGTTCTCGCTGGACGGCGAGGACATCGTCGCGGAGGTCGCCGATGACGGGGCGTCCGGGGTGCGGCCGGTGATGCGGGACGATCCGCTGGCGGAGGACGGCCGGGGCCTGCGCATCATCGATGCCCTGGCCCTGGTGTGGGGGATCCGGGCGGACGGGCATCGGACGACGGTGTGGATGCGGTTCCCGGGGCCGCCGCCGCTGCGGGTCTAGGCCGTGTTTAAGAAGTGGTCTTGGTGATTGATCGGAGCCAGATGTCGATCACGGCGACCTCGATGGTGGCCTGGTATCGGACGGCGAGCTTGTCATAGCGGGTCGCCACCGCCCGGTGCTGTTTCAGCAGGTTGGTGCCGCACTCGACTGCGTGGCGGAGCCGGTAGGCGTCCGGGTCGAACACCGGTGGGCGTCCTCCGGTCGAGCCCTTGGCCTTGCGGTTGGCCTGCTGATCGGCCTTCACGGGAATGGTGGCCGCGATCCCGCGACGGCGCAGATGGGCGCGGTTGGCCT
>NZ_SMKK01000393.1 GCF_004348425.1 Actinomadura sp. 7K507 | reverse complement strand
CTTCAGGACACGGCGGCGGCTGTACTCACGGGTCACAGTCGTGAATCAGACCACACCCCACAACGTGACATCAATGGCAAAAATGTCACAACTTGCACGCCGCCGTGCCGGGCGAGGTCAGCCCCTCACGTGGCCTTCACCGGTCACGACGAACTTGGTGGACGTCAGCTCGGGCAGCCCCATCGGACCGCGGGAGTGCAGCTTCTGCGTCGAGATGCCGATCTCCGCGCCGAAGCCGAACTCCTCACCGTCGGTGAAGCGCGTCGAGGCGTTCACCATCACGGCCGCCGAGTCCACGAGCGCGACGAACCGCTTCGCGGCAGGCTGCGACCCCGTGACGATCGCCTCGGTGTGGCCCGAACCGTACCGGCGGATGTGCGCGACGGCGTCGTCGAGGGAGTCCACGACGCGGGCGGCAATGTCGAGGGAGAGGTACTCGGCGCGCCAGTCGTCCTCGGTCGCCTCCACGACGTCCCGGCCGTACGACCGGATGCGGTCATCGCCGTGGACCGTGACTCCGGCGACCTTCAGCGCCTCAAGCGCGCGCGGGACGAACGTGTCCGCGATGCCGGCGTGCACGAGGAACGTCTCCGCCGCGTTGCAGACCGAGGGACGCTGCGTCTTGGCGTTCAGCAGCACCTCCAGGGCCATGTCGACGTCGGCGGCGGCGTCCACGTACACCGCGCAGTTCCCCACCCCCGTCTCGATCACCGGGACGGTCGACTCCTCCACCACCGAGTTGATCAGCGAGGCGCCGCCGCGGGGGATCAGCACGTCCACCAGGCCGCGCGCCCGCATCAGGTGCTTCACCGACTCCCGGGACGTGCCCGGGACGAGCTGCACCGCGTCCGGCGGGACCTCGGTACCGGCCAGCGCGCCCTGCATCACCTCGACCAGCGCCGTGTTCGAGTCGTACGCCGACGAGGAGCCCCGCAGCAGCGCCACGTTCCCGCTCTTCAGGCACAGCGCGGCGGCGTCCACGGTCACGTTCGGCCGGCCCTCGTAGATCATCCCGACGACGCCGAGCGGCACCCGGACCTGCCGCAGCTCCAGGCCGTTCGGCAGCACGTTCCCGCGTACCGACTCCCCCACCGGGTCGGGCAGCGCCGCGACCTTACGGACGGCCTCGGCGATCGCGGCGATCCGCTCCTCCGACAGGCTCAGCCGGTCGATCATGTACTCCGACGTGCCGTTCTCCCGGGCCCGCGCGACATCGGCCTCGTTCGCCTTGACGATCTCCGGCGCCGCGGTGACCAGGGCGTCCGCGATCCGGTTCAGCGCCGCGTCCTTCGCCGCACGCGGCAGCGGCGCGAGCCCTGCCGCGGCCTCCCTGGCGCGCCCCGCCACAAGCAGGAACCTCTCGCGCTCCAGCTCGCTCATCACGTTCCTTTCTTCGTCGACTTGCGGCGTGTCGTCGTTATGCACGCCCCGGTGACGACAGCGCGCCGCAACTCAACGTTCATCGGTAAGGATCACCAGGTGGTCTCTGTGGATTATCTCGCGCTCGTACTCCGGGCCCAGCTCTCGCGCCAGCCACCGCGTCGAGCGTCCCATCAGGTCCGGGATCTCGGACGCGTCGTAGTTCACCAGGCCGCGCGCGAGGACGCCGCCGTCGGTGTCGCACAGGTCGACGGGGTCCCCGGCGGCGAAGTCGCCCTGCACGCCGGTGACACCCGCCGGGAGCAGCGACTTGCGGCGCCGCACGACCGCCTCGACCGCGCCCGGGTCCAGCGTGACCCGTCCCTGGCCGGTGGTGGCGTGGGCGAGCCACAGGTTCCGCGTCGACATGCGGCGCCCCTCTGCCGGATGGAAGAGGGTGCCGACCTGCTCGCCGCCGAGCGCCTGCGCGGCCGACGCCGCGTTGGTGAGCACCACCGGGATGCCGGCGATCCGGGCCGCCTCGACCTTGGTGACCATGCCGCCGGTGCCGACCCGCCCGGACCGGCCCAGCTCGACGCCCTTCAGGTCGTCCGGCCCGCGGACGTCGCCGACGCGGCGGGCGCCGGGGCGGCGCGGGTCACCGGTGTACAGGGCGTCCACGTCCGACAGCAGGAGCAGCGCGTCCGCGCGGATCAGGTGGGCGACGAGCGCGGCGAGCCGGTCGTTGTCGCCGAACCGGATCTCGTCGGTCGCGACGGTGTCGTTCTCGTTCACGATCGGCAGGACGCCGAGCGCGAGCAGCTGCGCCAGCGTGCGCTGGGCGTTGCGGTGGTGCGAGCGGCGCATCATGTCGTCGGCGGTGAGCAGCACCTGCCCGGCCGTCAGCGCGTGCCGGGCGAACGACGAGGTGTAGCGCGCGAACAGCTGGCCCTGCCCGACGCTCGCCGCCGCCTGCTGGGTGGCGAGGTCGCGGGGGCGCCGGGTCAGCCCCAGCGGCCCCAGGCCGGCGGCGATCGCGCCGGACGAGACGAAGACGATCTCGGTGCCGTCCGCGCGGCGGGAGGCCAGCACGTCCACCAGCGCGTCGATGCGGCCCGCGTCGAGCACGCCCTCCGGGGTCGTGAGCGACGACGAGCCCGCCTTCACCACGATCCGGCGGGCCTTCGCGATCGCCTCGCGCCCGCTCATCAACGTCTCTCTTCCGGAGTTCGGCGGTGCCCGCCCAGGCGCCGGTCCGTGCCGCGGGGCCCCGGCGCGCCCTCGCCGGCGAGGACCTCGGGCTCCCAGTCGAAGACGACCGAGTCGTCCATCGTGCCGATCAGGACCGTGGCGCCGGCGGCGGCCCCCGCCTTGGCGAGCGCCTCCTCCACACCGAGCCGTGCGAGCCGGTCGGCGAGGTACCCCACGGCCTCCTCGTTGGCGAAGTCCGTCTGCCGCAGCCACCTGACCGGCTTCGTGCCGGTGATCAGGTACGTGTTGCCGCCGAGGTCCCTGACCTCGAAGTCGGTGTCGCCGCCGACCGGCTCGGGCCGGATGACGATGCGGGTGGGCTCCGCGGGCGGCAGCGACGCGCGGTACTCCTCCACCATCGCCGCCATCGCGAACGACAGCTCCCGCAGCCCCTCGTGCGACGCCGCCGACACCTCGAAGACCTTCAGGCCGCGCGCCTCGAACTCGGGCCTCACCATCTCGGCGAGGTCGCGGCCGTCCGGGACGTCGACCTTGTTCAGGACGACGATGCGGGGACGGTCCGACAGCGGCCGGTCGCCGAGGACCCGGTCGTACGCCTGGAGCTCGCGCTCGATGACCTCGAAGTCGCTGACCGGGTCGCGTCCCGGCTCCATCGTGGCGCAGTCGAGGACATGCGCGAGGGTGGACGAGCGCTCGATGTGGCGCAGGAAGTCAAGGCCGAGGCCGCGTCCCTCGCTGGCGCCCTCGATCAGGCCCGGCACGTCCGCGACCGTGAAGGTCGTGTCGCCGGCGCTCACCACGCCGAGGTTCGGGATCAGCGTCGTGAACGGGTAGTCGGCGATCTTCGGCTTGGCGGCCGACAGCGCCGCGATCAGCGACGACTTGCCCGCACTGGGGAACCCGACGAGCGCCACGTCGGCGACGCTCTTCAGCTCCAGGACGACGTCGGTCTCCTCGCCCGGCTCGCCCAGCAGCGCGAACCCCGGCGCCTTGCGCTTGGCGGACGCCAGCGCGGCGTTGCCGAGGCCGCCGTTGCCGCCCCGCGCGATCACGTAGCGGGTGCCCTCGCCGACCAGGTCGGCCAGGACGTCCTCGCCCGACTTCACGACGGTTCCGTCCGGGACGGTCAGGATCACGTCGCCGCCGTCCGCGCCCGTCCGGTGGCCGCCCTGCCCGGGACGGCCGTTGCCCGCCTTGCGGTGCGGGCGCCGGTGGTACTCCAGGAGGCTCGCCGCGTTGGAGTCGACGACCAGGACGACGTCGCCGCCGCGCCCGCCGTTCGCGCCGTCCGGGCCGCCGAGCGGCTTGAACTTCTCCCGGTGGATCGAGGCGCAGCCGTTGCCGCCGTTGCCCGCGGCGACGTGCAGTACCACCCGGTCGACGAACTGCGCGCCCGATCCCGCTGCAGCGGCCACGGTGACTCTCCTCGATGAAAGGCGAAGGGACGGACCGAGAACGGTCCGCCCCTTGCAGAAGTGTGTGCCCCCGGCGGACTATTCCGCCGGCGGGACGACGCTCACGGCGTTGCGGCCGCGGTAACGGCGGAACGTCACCGAGCCCGCGACCAGCGCGAACAGCGTGTCGTCGCCGCCGCGCCCGACGCCCGGGCCGGGGTGGAAGTGGGTACCGCGCTGCCGGACGAGGATCTCGCCGGCGTTGACGACCTGGCCGCCGAACCGCTTCACACCGAGGCGCTGGGCGTTGGAGTCGCGACCGTTACGGCTGGACGATGCGCCCTTCTTGTGTGCCATGTGACCGCTCTCCCTTACTTCCCGGCCTTGATACCGGTGATCTTGACCTCGGTGTAGGGCTGACGGTGACCCATCCGCCGCTTGTACCCGGTCTTGTTCCGGTAGTGCATGATGTTGATCTTCGGGCCCTTGACCGCGCCGAGGATCTCGGCGGTCACCTCGTAGCTCGCCAGGTCGGCCGACTTGCTGACGACGTCGTCGCCGTCCACGACCAGCAGGGCCTGAAGCCTGACGGTCGAGCCGACGTCACCGGCCAGCTTGTCGACGGTCAGCACGTCATCGACGGCGACCTTCTCCTGCCTGCCGCCTGCGCGGACAATCGCGTACACCGCGGAAACCCTTCGTCTGCGCGCGCTTCCGGACTCAACCGGTCCCACGCGTGGCTTACCAGCCCCCGGACGGGGGCCTACCCCCGGCACCGGGCCGAGGGCGGCACACCAGGGGGGAACCCTGGCGCTCTCTGCTTGGTCCCACCGGATCGGTGAGGCGAACACCGAGCGACCCCGGACGGGATTCGCGGTGCGAGTTCAGATGACGCGCCCACGACGCGCCAAAACACAAGGATACCGGATGCCCTGACCCGACGCGAACCCCCAGGGGACGCCCCCTGGGGGTTCGGTGGCTCCGACGGTCTATTCGGCTTCGGCCTCAGCGGGCTGGGGGGTGGAGTCGGCGCGGGATCCGGG
>NZ_SMKK01000392.1 GCF_004348425.1 Actinomadura sp. 7K507 | reverse complement strand
GGGCCGCCATGCTCATCGCGTCGGAGGTGCTCACGAACGCGGTCCGGGCCACGCCCTGCAAGCCGGTCACCCTGCGGATGGCTCTGGTCGGGGACGGGCTCCGGGTGGAGGTATGGGATTCCTCGCCGGAGAGGCCGCGGGCATCCACGCCTGATCTCTCGATGCCGGAAGAGCCGCTGGGGGATGACGCTCCAGACCCGGGTGGATGGGGGCTGGGCATTGTCGAATCCCTGTCAGAGGACCATGGGGTCCGGGCGGAGTTCGAGGGGAAGAGCGTCTGGGCGCTGCTGAGAGCGGAGTTTCGGTAGCGAACCGTTGGGTGGGGGGTGACCTGCTTTTGCCCGGCGGCGGGAACGTCTCCGGTGTGGGGGAGTGGTTCACGCGGGAGATCGCGGATACCGGACGGCTGCGGCTGTCCTGTTTCCTGGTGGCGTTCATCGCCGGATTCCTGTTCATCCGGTTCAGCGTGCGGATGATCCGGCGGCAGGTGCGGTGGTGGCCGGGGAACGTCTCGCCGGGCGGGCAGCACGTTCACCACGTCGTGTTCGGTCTCGTCTTCATGTGCGTCGGCGGTGTCGGCGGGCTGGCCATCGAGGACGGGTCGTCCGGATGGGCGGCGACGGCCGCCGCGCTGTTCGGGATCGGCACCGCCCTGGTGCTGGACGAGTTCGCACTGGTGTTCTACCTGCGGGACGTCTACTGGAGCGACCAGGGCCGGCTGTCGGTCGAGGTCGTGTTCATCACGGTCGCCCTGTGCGGGTTGCTGTTGCTGGGACTCCGGCCGCTGGGGGCGGATGATGTCGCCGGGGACGGGTTCTGGAGCATCGCCCTCGCCCTCATCCTCAATGCCTCCCTGGCCGTGATCGCCCTGCTCAAGGGCAAGATCTGGACGGGCGTCCTCGGGCTCCTCATCGGCGTGGTCGCGCTGGTCGGGGCGGTGCGGCTGGCACGCCCGGACTCGCCCTGGGCGCGGCGCCGGTACTCGCCCGGCTCGCGGAAGGAGAAGCGGGCGCGGGTCCGTGAACGCCGGTACCGGCTGCCCCTGCAGCGGCTCGGTGACCGGCTGAGCGATCTCGTCGCCGGACGCCCGTCCGCCAAGTAGGTGAGCAGGTAAGTACGCAGGTAAGTACGCAGGCATGCCCGCCTGACCGTCCGGACCAGTGATCTCCGGGAAAGCCGAGCGTGGGGGCGGCGTTCTCGGGGGTCGGTCACGCGGGGTGGCGCGCGGCCAGGCCGTCCAGGAGGCATGTCAGGGCGAACTCGAAGCGTCGCTCGCTTTCGCGTTCCACGTCGGGTCTGGTGGTGGCGGCCATCCGGCGGGACAGCATCGGGTGGCGTTCGGTGATCTCCCGCAGGTAGGCGGGGCGCGTTCGCTCCAGTCGGTACCGGTCTGGTCCATGCGGGCCAGGGTGGCCAGCGCGTGCCGCCAGTCCGGCTCGTCCGGATCGGCGTCGACTTCGCCGAGCACCCGGTCCAGCGCCAATTCCAGCAGGTCGTCTTTCGTGCGGACCGCCGCGACCGCCATGCGCGAACGTGTGTGCTGGGAGGCCGGGATCCCACTACCCGCCCTGCGAGCGGTGCCGCACGATGTCCGGCTCCCCCAATTGCCGGGGAGCGTGAACCCGGGTGCGGGGTGCGGGCGTCTGAGTGTGTGGTGGCCGTGGTGATCGGGGGACCACGGCCACCACCAGATCAGTACGGGGACCAGATCAGTATGGGGAAGGGCCGCCGAACATCTCGCTGAGGCGCGGCGCCAGTTCGAAATCGCCGCGTAGTTCCAGGCGGCCGTCCATCAGGAGGGACGCCGGGTTGGCGTCGCCGGCGAGGGTCCGCAGGAAGTCGGCCGTCGCCATGGTGAGGGTGAGGGCCGGGTCCTTCGCGGGGCGTGCGTGAGCGCGGGCTCGGGTTTCGCCGATTTCGAGAGTCCAGGTGGTCTGGCCGCTGGCGCTGGTCAGGCGGAATTCCAGGTCGCCGGTAAAACCGCCCGAGGCCGATGGGTCGTAGGCGCGGGCCATTCCGGCGAAGAAGAGGCGCTGGGCGTTCGGGCCGAAACGCCGTTCGATCTGGGCGTCGATACGGCCGTGGACGAGTTTGTAGAAGCCCTGCCTGAATCGCCTGCGGCTCGCGGCGCGGATGTCCTCCCGGGCGGGACGGCGGGTCCGGCGGCGTGCGCGGGCCACTTCAGCGTCCTCGTCGATGCGGTAGCCGGGTGGCACCGTGCGGGCCGGTTTCCGGCGGGCGAGGGCGGCTTCGATGGCGGGGGCCAGGCGTTCGGCTTTGGCGGCCTCGCGTTCGTCGCGGCCTTCGGTGAAATGCGGCAGGACGGCCTCTCCGAACAGTTCGAGGGTCTCGCAGATGTGCTCGTGCTTGTTCGGGCCCGACTGGAGGACGAAGGAGATCTGGTCGACGCCGACCGACTCGTAGCGCCGGATCAGCTCGATGACCTGGTCGGGCGTGCCGACGGCCCCGCGAAGGGAACCGACGTTGACATTGAGCGTTTCGGCGTTGGCGATGATCTGCTCCCGGGAGAAGCCACGGGAGTCGCGCCGTTCCAGGAACTCCCGCCAGACATCGGTGCGTCCCGGATCATGCGGTGTGGTGCCGTAGTAATGCGCGAGCGCGAACGCGAAGAAGTGCGCCCCGTCGATGCCGCGCTCGATCGCGGTGGCCTCGTCCGCGTGCAGCATCATCGGCAAGACGACGGTCACGTTCGGGTTCACCGCGAAGCCCGCCGGGACGCATTCGTCCGACGCGAGGATGCGGTAGTACTCGTCCACCCATTTGCCCGCGTCCTCGGGCTCCACGAACGAGAAAGAGAGAGCGCCGATGCCGTTGCGGGCGGCGAACTGGATGGTCTCGCGGCGCGAGCACGCCACCCAGAGCGGCGGATGGGGCTTCTGGACGGTCTTCGGCAGCACGTTCCGGGGCGGCATCTGGATATCGGGGGAGTTCCAGCCCGCGAACGGCTCCTCGACGAACATCCTGGTGATGGCGTCGATCGCGTCCTGCCATTGGGCGCGCTTGTCGGTGCGGCGAACGCCGAATCCGCCGAGTTCCGCGCTGGAGCTGGATTCGCCCGTCCCGAATTCGACGCGCCCGTTGGAGACGAGATCCAGCGTCGCGATGCGCTCGGCGATGCGGGCGGGATGGTTGACGGCGGGCGGCAGCTGGACGATGCCGTGCCCGAGCCGTATCCGTTTCGTCCGCTGCGACGCGGCCCCGAGGAACACCTCCGGCGCCGACGAATGCGAGTACTCCTCCAGGAAGTGGTGCTCCACCTCCCAGACGTAGTCGAACCCCACCCGGTCGGCGATCTCCACCTGGTCGAGCGCGTCCTGGTAGAGCCTCAACTCCTGCCCGTCACTCCACGGCCGAGGCAGCTGGTGCTCGTAGAAGAGACCGAATCGGATCGGGATCACCTCCGTCGGCGCCGGCCGGGGCTGGTATCCGCAGGCCTGGCCTCACCCGGCCAGAGTCACCCGGATTGGACGCCTCGTCAACATCGCCGCGAAGCACCCGCTCCGCGCGGCGGCGGTTCGCGCCGGGAAAATCAGGTGGGAATGTCCGGCTCGTTTGGCATGCTTGTGGCGTGAGCCCACGTGTGATGAGTCCCGTCCTGGTCGGCAGGTCGGCCGAGTTGCGGGAGCTGGAGGACGCGCTCTCCTCCGCGCCCGGGGCCGTGCTCGTCGGCGGCGACGCCGGGCTCGGCAAGACCCGGCTGATCCGCGAGTTCGCCAAGCGTGTCGACGGCGGGCGCGCCAGTGTGCTCACCGGGGGCTGCCTGGAGCTCGGCTCCGACGGGCTGCCGTTCGCGCCGTTCACGACCGTCCTGCGCTGCCTCGTCCGCGACGTCGGCATCGACGGTGTCGCCGAGCTCGTGCCGCGCGGCGACACCGGCGGCCTCGCCAGGCTGCTGCCCGAGTTCGGGGAGCCGGAGTCCGACGCCGCGTCCGGTGAGGAGCGCGCCCGGCTGTTCGAGGTCATGCTCACGGTCCTGGAGCGCCTGGCCGAGCGCGGCCCCGTCGTCCTCGTCGTCGAGGACGCCCACTGGGCGGACCGCTCAACCCGCGACCTGCTGGCCTTCCTGATCCGCAACCTCGGTACCGCACCGGTGCTGATCGTCGTGACGTACCGGTCGGACGAGTTGCACCGCACCCATCCGCTGCGCCAGCTGCTCGCCGGGCTGGAGCGGGTCGAACGCGTTCGGCGGACCGAGATCGAGCGGCTGTCCCGCGCGGACGTCGGCGCGCTCGTCACCGAGCTGCTCGGCCAGGCCCCGCCGCCCGGCCTCGTCGAGCGCATCGCCGCCCGCAGCGAGGGCAACCCGCTGTTCATCGAGGCCCTCCTCGACGACGACGGGACGCTGGCGAGCGAGCTTCCCGAGTCGCTGCGCGACCTGCTGCTGGCGGGCGTCCAGCGGCTTCCGGAGGAGACGCAGGACGTTCTGCGGGACGCGAGCGGCGGCGGCACCCGCATCGAGCATGCGCTGCTGGCGGCCGTCACGGGGCTCGGAGACGCCGCGCTGACCCGGGTGCTGCGTCCCGCCGTCGCCGCGAACGTGCTGGTCGTGGACGGCGACGGCTACGCGTTCCGGCACGCGCTGATCCGCGAGGCCGTCCACGACGACCTCCTGCCGGGCGAGTACACGCGGCTCCACCGCCGTTACGCCGAGGCCCTGGAGAACGATCCCGGGCTCGTCCCGTCCGGACGGCTCTGGGTCGAGTTGAGCTATCACTGGAAGGCCGCCCACGACAGTACGTGGGCGCTGGTCGCGTCCTGGCGCGCCGCCGCGGACGCGCGCAAGGCAGTCGCCTACGCCGAGTGCTTGACGATGCTGTCGCGCGTCCTCGAACTGTGGGACCAGGTCCCGGACGCGGCGGAACGCATCGGCGCCGACCAGGTCACCGTCCTGGAGAAGGCCGCGTCGGCCGCCGACGAGGCCGGCGAGTTCGACCGCGGCATCAAGCTCGTCACCGCCGCGCTCCGCGAGATCGGGTACGAGGATGGGGGCGGGGACGAGAACGGGGG
>NZ_SMKK01000391.1 GCF_004348425.1 Actinomadura sp. 7K507 | reverse complement strand
GCCCTGAACCTCCCCCGGCAACCCGCCGCCCCACCCATTGTGACGAGCACGCCGTAGCGGCGGGGTTCCCGCTCCGTCCGGAGGGGAAGACGCACAGTTACAGAGGCAGAGAGGAGGAGACATAGGTGAACGGGTGGGCGCTGACCAACAGGTATGACAGCGCACTGGGAGAGGTCCGATGGGACCGGCTAGGCGATCCGCACGCCGAAGGAATCGTGCTACTGCACGGCACGCCGTTCTCCTCGTTCATCTGGCGTGACATTGCCGGTGCGTTGGCGGTCAGCCGCTCGGTCTATGTCTTCGACATGCCTGGATATGGCTCCTCCTCCATGTTCGAGGGGCAGGACCTGTCGCTGGATGCCCTCGCCGGGGTCTTCGCCGAACTGGTCGGGCATTGGGGGCTCGTCCGTCCGGATGTGGTCGCACACGACTCCGGCGGTGCCGTCGCGCTGGGCGCGCACATTGACCGCGGCGTCGCCTATCGCCGCTTGGCGCTGGTTGACGCGGGTTCCCTGGCGCCGTGGGGCAGCGAGTTCTTCGCGCTGGTAGGAGAACACACTGAGGTCTTCCGACGACTGCCGAGCACGGTTCACCGGGTATTGCTGCGGGAGTACGTGGCTACGGCCAGTTCTCCTGGTCTGCGTCCGGGCGTTCTGGACGCGTTGACCGCCCCGTGGCTCGGCGCTGACGGTCAGGCCGCCTTCTACCGTCAACTCGCCCAGCGGCGAGCGGATCAGTCCTACACCGACCGCGTCCAGAGCGGTTACGCGGCGATCGAGCTGCCGGTATCCGTGTGCTGGGGCGCCGACGACACCTGGGTTCCCGCCGAACGCGGCCGGGAGCTCGCTGCCGTCATCCCAGGTGCCGAACTGCACGTCATCGACGCCGCGGGCCACCTGCTGCCGGAGGACCGCCCCGCCGAGCTCACGGCCGCCCTGCTCGCGTTCCTGGCGACCGCCCCTTAACGCTCAAGTGCCGCCGCGGACATGGCTCGCGTGCCGCCATGATCAGCAAGCCGGAGTTTTCCACAGGATCGCATTCTGTTCCGCTGCCCCCTCCGCGGGCTCGACAATCCGAGAGTCGAACTGGGAGAGGGGGCGGTCGTGTCAGGTGATGTCGACGATCGGGAGGGTGAGGGCCGCGGGGGCACCGGCCGGGACGACCGGGTTCTTCGGCGGGACGGGTGCGAGGCGGCGGTACGGGTTGCCGAGCGCGGGGCGGAGGTCGTCCTCGGAGCGGTTCGGCCAGAGCGACATGGCACGTTCGGCCTGGGCGGTGATGGTCAGGGACGGGTTGACGCCCAGGTTGGCGGAGATCGCGGAGCCGTCCACGACGTGCAGGCCCGGGTGCCCGTAGACGCGGTGGTAGGCGTCGATGACGCCGGTTTCGGCGGAGTCGCCGATGGCGCAGCCGCCGAGGAAGTGCGCGGTCATCGGGACGTCGAACAGGTCGCCCCAGGAGCCGCCGGGCATGCCGCCGATCTCCTCGGCGATCAGGCGCGTCGCCTCGTGGCCCTCGGGGATCCACGTCGGGTTGGGCTCACCGTGGCCGGCGGACGCGCGGACGTCCCAGCCGAACGGGCCCTTCTTCGGGCGCAGGGTGATCGAGTTGTCGCGGGTCTGCATGACCAGCGCGATCACCGTCCGCTCGGACCAGCGCCGCACATCGGCCAGCTGCATCAGGTCGCGGGGGCGGCGGACCACCTCGCGGGCGAACTTCAGGATGCGGGGCGTGTGCTTCTCGCCCGGCCGGTCGCCGTCCACGAGGAGGGTCTGCAGCCCGGCGAGCAGGTTCGAGCCGCGGCCGTAGCGCACGGGTTCGATGTGCGTGTCCGGAGTGGGATGGAAGGAGGACGTGATCGCCACACCCTCGGAGAAGTCGGGGCCGGGCCGCCCGTTGCGGCGGCCGCCGCCCAGGATCGCCTCGGAGTTGGTGCGGGTCAGCGTCCCCAGCCGGTCCGACAGGCGCGGAAGCGCGCCGGTCGACTTCAGCTTGTGCAGGAGCTTCTGCGTGCCGTACGTGCCGGCGGCGAAGACGACCTGCTCGGCGGTGAACGTCTTGCGGTTGCGGCCGAACGAGCCGGTCCGGACGATCTCCACCTGGTATCCCCCGCCGGCCAGCGGCTTGACCGAGGTGACGCGGCTGAGCGGCATCACGCGGGCCCCCGCCTTCTCGGCAAGGTAAAGGTAGTTCTCCGTGAGCATGTTCTTCGCGCCGTGGCGGCAGCCGACCATGCACTCGCCGCACTCCAGGCAGCCGCGGCGGCGCGGGCCCGTCCCGCCGAAGTACGGGTCGGCGCTCTCGATGCCCGCGCCGCGCCCGAAGTAGACGCCGACGGGCGTCTGGACGAAGGTGTCGCCCTTCCCCATCCGGTCGGCGACCTTCTTCATGACCTTGTCCGCCGCGGTCGACGTGGTGTTCCGGACGACGCCGAGCATGCGTTCGGCCTGCTCGTAGTGGGGCGCGAGCTCGGCCTGCCAGTCGGTGATGTGCGCCCACTGCCGGTCCTTGAAGAACGGCTCCGGGGGGACGTACAGGGTGTTGGCGTAGTTCAGCGACCCGCCGCCGACGCCCGCGCCCGCCAGCACCATCACGCGGCTGGACTTGGCGCCGCGGATGAGGTGCATCCGCTGGATGCCGGTCAGTCCCAGCGCCGGCGCCCACAGGTAGCGGGCGACGCGCCAGTTCGTTTTGGGCAGCTCCGCATACCGGGCCCCGGGTGCCCCGGACGGGTTCGTGTCGAAGCGGCGGCCCGCCTCGATCACGCCGACCCGGTAGCCCTTCTCGGTCAGGCGCAGCGCGGAGACGCTGCCGCCGAATCCGGAGCCGACGACGAGCACGTCGAAGTCATGCTTCACGCGCGTTCCCTACTTGATCCGCAGCTTCTTCATCAGCTTGACGCCCGTCGCCATGAATGTGGCGAACTTGTCGTAGCCGATGCGGCCGGGGGGTTCGAGGTCGACGAAGTGCTGGCTCGCGACGGTCTGCACCTCGGTGAACTTCAGCAGGCCCTCGGCCCCGTGCCGGCGCCCCACCCCCGACTGCTTCATCCCGCCCATCGGGGAGTCGTAGGACGCGTACGCCGCGCCGTACCCGTCGTTGATGTTGACCGTCCCCGCCTGGATGCGGGCGGCGAGACGGCGGCCCTTCGACGGGTTCTTCGTCCACACCGACGCGTTCAGCCCGTACGGGGTGTCGTTGGCGCGCTCGACGACCTCGTCCTCGTCCCGGTACTTGTAGACGGCGACCACCGGCCCGAACGTCTCGCTGGCGCACAGGTCCATGTCGCCGCTGATGTCCGCGAGGATCGTCGGCTCGTAGAACAGCGGACCCACGTCCGGACGGGCCTTCCCGCCCGCCAGAACCGTCGCGCCCTCCTTGACGGCCTGGTCGACGTGCCGGGTCACCGCCTCAAGCTGCCTCTGGTAGGTCAGCGAGCCCATCTCGGCGTCGAAGTCGAGCCCGGTGCCGAGCTTCATGCCGTTGACGACCTCGACGAACCGGGGGACGAACTTGTCGTAGATGTCCTCGTGCACGTACATCCGCTCGATCGAGATGCACAGCTGCCCGGCGTTGGTGAAGCAGGCGCGGACGGCGCCCCGCGCGGTGCGCTCGACGTCGGCGTCCGGCATGACGATCATCGGGTTCTTGCCGCCGAGCTCCAGCGAGTACGCGACCAGCCGCGGCGCGACCTTCTCGGCGATGGCCTTGCCGCCGCGCGTCGACCCGGTGAAGGACACGTAGTCGGCCTCGTCCAGCAGCGGGTCACCGACCTCGGACGGCTCCCCCACGACGATCTGCCAGACGTCCCGCGGCAGCCCCAGCTCGACCAGCAGATCCAGGACCCACAGGCTGGACAGGCACGTCTGGGTGTCGGGCTTCTGGATCACCGCGTTACCGGCCATCAGCGCGGGCGCGATGTCGCTCGCGCCGAGCGCGAACGGATAGTTCCACGGGGCGATCAGCGCGACGACGCCCTTCGGATGCCGCAGCTCACGCACCCGGGTGACCCCCGGCATCATGCCCTGCCTGCGCCGCGGCTTCAGCAGCCGCGCGGCCCGCCGGGCGTAGTAGAGCGAGCACAGCGCCACGTCGAGGAACTCCTCCAAAGCGTGACGCCGGGCCTTGCCGGTCTCCAGCTGGATGACGTCGAGGATCTCCTCGCGCCGGTCGACCAGGGCGTCCGGCAGCCGCAGGAACGGCTTGACCCGCTCGCTCACCGGCCGCAGCGCCCACTCCCGCTGCGCCGCCCGCGCCTTCTCGTGTGCCGCGCGGACGTCGCCGGCACTGGAGATCGGGACGGTCGCGAGGGGCTCGCCGGTGAACGGGCTGGGAATCGTCACGGTGTCGGCGCCGCCCGAGGCGACGTGCGTGGCCAGCCGGTCTATCAGGGTCTGGGGGAGCTTGTGCTCTGCCGCGCCTTTGGCAGGGACCGTCGGGGATGCCATGTTGGCAGGGTATGACCCCCTGGCCATTCTTGGCTACCCGCAAGTAATGCGGCTCTTATGGTGGTTTGCCACACCCGCTCCCGGTTCTTCGTCCCTCCTTGATGACTCACGGCCGAACGGACCGTTCCAACCCAGGCGGAGTTGTGCAACTCGGAGACTGACGATGTCCGGCCGGTGTATCCCGAAGAGAGGGGATGAGAATCTCGGCGCGACCCGCCGCCCGGACGTTCGCTGCCGCGCGCCCGGACACCGCGGGACGCGCTCCACGACGGAGGGGAACACCACATGACGGACACCCGCGGCGACCATCGGCCCGAGGGTGACAAGGAAGGCCCGCCCCGCCACGAGGCGGACACGGCAGGGACACCCCGCAAGACCGACGCGACGGGCACGCCCCGCCACGACATGAAGGGGACACCCGGCGGCAGCGAGCAGCACCCCCGACCGCCCGGCACCCAACCGCCGAGCAGCCGGCCCCCCGGCCCCCGGCCGCCCGACTCAGGGCGTCCCAAGCCGCCTGACCCGCGTGGTCCCCATCCGCGCGGGGACCGCCGCGAGCAGACCCGCACCGCCCTGCTCGCCGCCGCCGAACGGCTCTGGGCCGAACACGGC
>NZ_SMKK01000390.1 GCF_004348425.1 Actinomadura sp. 7K507 | reverse complement strand
GTGGGAGTGGAGTGGGGGTGGGACGGTCGCAGGGCGGTGGCCCGGATCGACAGGCGCTGCCGATGCCGTCAGTGTTGGCTCGCCCACTCTGAACTGTCAACGGTTTTCGAAATATTTCGAACATCTTCATCTTCTTACGAAGACATTCGCCCAGCTCAACGTCGCTCTCCAGCGAATCTCTTTCGAAAGCGTCCAAGGTCGACGCCATATCGACCGATCGCCATCAAGCCACGGAGGCCGAAAGTTTCGGGACACGTTCATCGCGATGACCTTGACGGACCGGCACATACCACATCCGACTAGACTCGGGATGACGCTTGACGTAAATCGCTCGCGCTTTTGAAGGTAGGTCCGGCGCATGACCGCATCCCAGACCCCGACCACGGCCGAGGAGCTGCGCGGTGCCGGCCTGCGGGTGACGGCCGCCCGCGTCGCGCTGCTGGAGACCGTCCGGGACGGCGACCACCTCGGCGTCGAGTCGATCGCCTCCGGGGTCCGTGACCGCGTGGGCCACATCTCGCTGCAAGCCGTCTACGAGGCGCTCCACGCGCTCACCGCGGTGGGGCTCGTGCGCCGCATCGAACCCGGCGACAGCCCCGCCCGGTTCGAGGGACGCGTCGGCGACAACCACCACCACCTGGTGTGCCGGAACTGCGGAGCGGTCAAGGACGTCGACTGCGCCGTGGGGCACCCGCCCTGCCTGGAACCGGTGGACGAGGCCGGCTACCTGGTCGACGAGGCCGACGTCACCTTCTGGGGCCTGTGCCCGCAGTGCCGCCCGGCGGCGACGACCGGCACGTCCGGCTGAAAAGCGTCCGGGCCGGCCCGCGCGGGCCGGCCCGGACATCCGGATCACAGGATCACGGGATCAGGCGAGGTCGAACCTGTCGAGGTTCATCACCTTGTCCCACGCGGCGACGAAGTCGCGGGCGAACTTCTCCCGCGCGTCGTCGGACGCGTACACCTCCGCGATGGCGCGCAGCTCGGAGTTCGCCCCGAAGAGCAGGTCGACCCGGCTGCCGGTCCACCTGGCCGCGCCCGAGGCGTCGCGGCCCTCGTAGGTCTCCGCCTCCTCGGACGTGGGCTGCCACGTGGTGCCCATGTCGGTCAGGTTCACGAAGAAGTCGTTGGTCAGCGCCCCGGGGGTCTCGGTGAGGACGCCGAGGTCGGACTTCTGGTGGTTCGCACCCAGGACCCGCAGGCCGCCGACGAGGACGGTCATCTCGGGCGCGCTCAGCGTGAGCAGGTTCGCCCGGTCGACCAGCGAGTACTCGGCCGGGAGCGGGTTGCCCTTCCCGAGGTAGTTGCGGAACCCGTCCGCGGTCGGCTCCATCTCGGCGAAGGACTCGACGTCGGTCTCCTCCTGCGACGCGTCCGTCCGTCCCGGGGTGAAGGGGACCTCGATGTCGTGACCGGCGGTCTTGGCGGCCATCTCGACCGCGGCGCACCCGCCGAGCACGATCAGGTCGGCGAGCGAGACCTGCTTGCCGCCGGACTGGGCGCTGTTGAAGGACTCCTGGATCCCCTCCAGGGTGCTCAGCACCCTCGCCAGCTCGTCGGGCTCGTTGGCCTTCCACCCGTTCTGCGGCGCGAGGCGGATGCGGGCGCCGTTGGCGCCGCCGCGCTTGTCGCTGCCGCGGAAGGACGCGGCCGACGACCACGCGGTGGACACGAGCTGGGCGGTCGACAGCCCCGAGGCGAGGATCTGGGCCTTGAGGGTGGCGATGTCGCCGGCGTCGACCAGCTCGTAGGTCCGCGCCGGGATGGGGTCCTGCCACACCAGGACCTCGTCCGGGACCTCCGGGCCGAGGTAGCGCACGATCGGCCCCATGTCGCGGTGGGTCAGCTTGAACCACGCGCGGGCGAAGGCGTCCGCGAACTCGTCGGGGTTGTCCTTGAAGCGGCGCGAGATCGGCTCGTAGACCGGGTCGAACCGCAGCGACAGGTCCGTCGTCAGCATCGTCGGGTGGGTCCGCTTGGACGGGTCGTGGGCGTCGGGGACGGTGTCGGCCCCGGCGCCGTCCTTCGGCCGGTACTGCCACGCGCCGGCGGGGCTCTTGAACAGCTCCCACTCGTAGCCGAACAGGATCTCGAAGAAGCTGTTGTCCCACGTGGTGGGGGTGTCGGTCCAGATGCCCTCAAGGCCGCTGACGATCGCGTCCCCGCCCTTGCCGGTGCCGAAGGTGCTCTTCCAGCCGAGGCCCATCTGCTCCAGCGGGGCGCCCTCCGGCTCGGGGCCGACGTGCGCCGGGTCGCCCGCGCCGTGCGTCTTGCCGAACGTGTGACCGCCGGCGATCAGGGCGACGGTCTCCTCGTCGTTCATCGCCATGCGGCGGAACGTCTCGCGGATGTCGCGGGCCGCGGCGACCGGGTCCGGGTTGCCGTTCGGGCCCTCCGGGTTGACGTAGATGAGTCCCATCTGGACCGCGCCCAGGGGGTTCTCGAGGTCACGGTCGCCGCTGTAGCGCTGGTCGTCGAGCCACTCGGTCTCGGGGCCCCACCAGACGTCCTCCTCGGGCTCCCAGACGTCCTCGCGGCCGCCGGCGAAGCCGAACGTCTTGAAGCCCATCGTCTCCAGGGCGACGTTGCCGGTCAGGATGTACAGGTCGGCCCAGGAGATCTTCTGGCCGTACTTCTTCTTGACCGGCCACAGCAGCCGGCGGGCCTTGTCGAGGCCTCCGTTGTCGGGCCAGCTGTTGAGGGGCGCGAAGCGCTGCTGGCCGGACCCGGCACCGCCGCGGCCGTCGCTGACGCGGTAGGTGCCCGCGCTGTGCCACGCCATCCGGATCATGAACGGGCCGTAGTTGCCGAAGTCGGCGGGCCACCAGTCCTGCGAGGTGGTCAGCATCTCCGCGATGTCCCGCTTCACGGCGGCGAGGTCGAGGCTCTTGAAGGCCTCGCCGTAGTCGAAGTCCTCGTCCTGAGGGTTGCCCGCATCGGGGTTCGTGGCGAGGAGCTTCAGGTTGAGCCGGTCCGGCCACCAGCCGCGGTTGCCGCCGCCCTGGGTGGGGTGCGGGGCTCGTCCGTGGACGACCGGACAGGCGCCTTCGCTCTCGGTGTTCGTGACGGCTTTTTCTTGGTTTTCCGACATGGGAATCCTTCCCGGGCTATAGGTGAATCAGGAGCTGTCGTCGGCGGAACAGCCGGGGCACACGCCCCAGTAGACGACCTCGGCCTCGTCGATCGAGAAGCCGTGGCCGTCGGACGCGGTCAGGCAGGGGACCTCGCCGACGGCGCAGTCGACGTCGGCGATGGCGCCGCACGACCGGCACACGACGTGGTGGTGGTTGTCCCCGACCCGGGCCTCGTAGCGCGCGACGGAGCCGGACGGCTGGATGCGCCGCACCAGTCCCGCCGCCGTCAGGGTGTGCAGCGAGTCGTACACGGCCTGGTGGGACACCTTCGGGATCTCACGGCGCACTGCGCCGATGATCGAGTCGGTGTCGGCGTGCGGATGCGCATGGACCGCGGCCAGCACCGCCACCCTGGGACGGGTCACGCGCAAGGCGGTCCGGCGCAACATCCGCCGGTAGTCCGCGGGTGTTGCCACGTCGAACAGACTGGCTCATCTTCTTGAATCAGTCAAGATTCCCGCCGGGGGTGGACCGCCCCGGCATATCGCGACAAGACCTTTGACGCACGTCACAAAGGTGTCCTATGTTCGTCGGTATCGGGGAGCCCGCCACCACCGCGCTTGGAGGTCCGCAGTGGCGTTCTCGTTCCTCGACCAGCGGCACACCGTCGCACCGCCCGGCTACAACCGCTGGCTGATCCCACCGGCGGCGCTGGCCGTCCACCTGTGCATCGGGCAGGCGTACGCCACCAGCGTGTACAAGTCCGCCCTCGTCGAGCACTTCGACGTCAGCCTCACCGCGATCGGCATCATCTTCTCCATCGCGATCGTCATGCTGGGCGTGGCGTCGGCGGTCATGGGGACCTGGGTGGACCGGGTCGGCCCGCGGCGCGCGATGTTCACCGCGGCCTGCTTCTGGGCGGCGGGATTCCTCGTCGGCGCGCTCGGCATCGCCACCGGGCAGCTGTGGCTCGTCTACCTGGGCTACGGGTTCATCGGCGGGATCGGCCTCGGCATCGGCTACATCTCGCCGGTGTCCACGCTGATCAAATGGTTCCCGGACCGGCCGGGAATGGCGACCGGCATGGCCATCATGGGCTTCGGCGGCGGCGCACTGATCGCGTCCCCGCTGTCCCGCGAACTGCTGGACCTCTACGACTCCAGCGAGGGCGTCCCGTCCGGCGCCGCCGTCGCCAAACTGTTCGTCACGCTCGGCATCGTCTACTTCCTGGTGATGATGTTCGGCGTGTTCAACGTCCGCGTCCCGGCCCCGGGATGGCGGCCCGCGGGTTTCGACCCCGCGGCGGAACGATCCAAGACGATGGTCACCTCGAACAGCGTCTCGGCCGGCTCGGCGATCAGGACGCCGCAGTTCTGGCTGCTCTGGACGGTCCTGTTCTGCAACGTCACCGCCGGGATCGGCATCCTCGAACACGCCGGGCCGATGATCAGCGACTTCTTCCGGACCGGCACCACGACCACGGTGTCGGCGACCGCGGCGGCCGGGTTCGTCGGGCTGCTGTCGCTGTTCAACATGGCCGGACGGTTCGCGTGGTCCTCGACCTCGGACTACATCGGCCGCAAACCCACCTACGTGGGCTACCTCGGCATCGGGATGGTCGCCTACGTCCTGCTCGCCGTCCTCGGCGACTCCGCCACCGCGCTCTTCGTCGTCCTCGCCGCCCTGATCATCTCCTTCTACGGCGGCGGGTTCTCGACCGTCCCGGCCTACCTGCGCGACCTGTTCGGCACCTACCAGGTCGGCGCCATCCACGGCCGCCTGCTGACGGCGTGGTCGGCCGCGGGCGTGGCCGGGCCGCTGATCATCAACCGGTTCCTGGACGCGAGGGGCGAACCGGGCCGGCTGGTGGCCGCCGACTACCGCCCCGCGCTGTTCACGATGGTCGGCGTCCTCGCGATCGGCTTCGTCGCCAACCTGCTCATCCGCCCGGTCGCCGAACGCCACCACCTTCCCGCGCCGGAGCCCCGCACCCCCGACC
>NZ_SMKK01000038.1 GCF_004348425.1 Actinomadura sp. 7K507 | reverse complement strand
GAGGCTCGCCACGAACAGCCCGCCCAGCATGATCATCGAGTAGCGCCCGAGGGTCTGCCGCGTCTCGTAGTTGACGGCCTGCTCGACTTGCTGCACCTTGACGACCTCGACCTGCCCCAGCCGCTGCTGCGTGCCGTCCGGCATCTGGACGATCTTCTCCGCGTTGAACGTCTTGGTGATCGGCTGGGCTTCGGTGCTGCGCGCCACCGCCAGGTAGACCGCGCCCAGCACCACGGCCGTGAGGACGAACAGCAGCGTCGAGTACATGACCGTGAGCCGGAACCGGATCGAATGGACCAGGCTCAAGCCGCGCCTTCCCCGCGTCCATATCCGCGGCCGGCCGGACGGGTTCCGCGGCTGCTCCGGGGGAGTGGTCACGCCGGCCCCCCGTTCCCGGCGGTGACGGTGCCCGTTCCGTTCCCGGGGCCCGTTCCCTTTTCGGGGCCGGTTTCGAGCAGGCGGTAGCCGTGTCCCACGACGGTCTCGATGACCTGCGTCTCGTCCGGCGCGGCGAGCTTGCGGCGCAGGGTCCCGACGGTGACGCGGACGGTGTTGGTGAACGGGTCGGCGTTCTCGTCCCACACGTGCTCCAGGAGCTCCTCCGCCGAGACGACCTTCCCGGGGCGGCTCATCAGGTAGCGCAGGACGGCGAACTCCTTGGGCGTGAGCCGCAGGGGCCGCTCGCCGCGGAACGCCTCGCGCCGCGCCGTGTCCAGCCGCAGGTCGCCGAACGCCAGCACCGCCGACCCGCCGCCGCTGTCGCGGCGCAGCAGGGCCCGGACGCGTGCCAGCAGCTCGGGGAACGCGAACGGCTTGACCAGGTAGTCGTCGGCGCCCTCGTCCAGGCCGCGCACCCGGTCGGCGAGCCGGTCCCGCGCGGTGAGCATCAGGATCCGCAGGTCGGGGCCGCTCTCCCCGTCCAGGCCGCCGCTGCGGATCGCGCGGCACAGGTCGAACCCGTCGCCGTCGGGCAGGGCGAGGTCCAGGACCATCAGGTCGTAGGCGGAGGCGTAGAGCTTCTGCGTGGCCTCCTCCAGGTCGTAGGCGACGTCGACGGCGTAGTCGGCGCGGACGAGCCCGTACCGCAGCGCCTCGACCAGGTCCTCCTCGTCCTCCACCACCAGCACCCGCATCCGGGACGCCCCCTTTCTCCCATTTCGTTAAAGTACGCGGATCAGGCACCCGCGCGGGGGCGTCCGGACGGGGCGGGTCAGCGTACGAGCCGCTGCGCCCCCTGCCGCGCCCGGTCCGCCGGAATCGCGAACCCGATCCCGATCGAGCCCCCGCTCCCGCCGCGCATCAGCGTCGCGATCGCCGTGTTCACCCCGATGACCTCGCCGCGCGCGTTGACGAGCGGGCCGCCGGAGTTGCCGGGGTTGATGGACGCGTCGGTCTGCAGGGCGGTCCCCGCGCCGCCCTCGCCCAGCCGGACCTGCCGGTTCAGCGCGCTGACGATGCCGCCGGTGACGGTGCCCTGCAGGCCCAGCGGGGAGCCGAGCGCGATGACCGGGTCCCCGACCCGCACGGCGGAGAAGCGGCCGAACGTCAGCGGCTGCGGGCTCTGCTGCGCGGGGATCGCCAGCACCGCCAGGTCGAGGGCCTGGTCGGAGCCCACCACGCGCGCCGCGACGCGGCGCTGGTCGGCCAGGACCACGGTGACGCGGCCGCCGCCCTCGACGACGTGCGCGTTGGTCAGCACGTGCCCCTGCCGGTCGATCACGAACCCGGACCCGGTGCCCCGCGCGCCCGCCGCCCGCACCTCGACCGACACCACGCTCGCCTGGACCCGCGCCGCCACGTCGCTGAGGCTGCCGGTCCCGGCGCTCACCGGCCCGGCCTCGGACTGCGAAAGTCCCGTGAACGGCTCCCCGGCGGTCACCCGCCCGGCCACGCCACCCGCGACGCCGCCGGCGAGCAGCGCCGCGATCACGGCCGCGGCGACCGCCCGGCCTGGGCCGCCCCTGCGGTTCCGGCGGGGCTCGTCGTAGGCGGGCAGCGCCCACGGTTCGGACGGCGGGGGGCGCCTGAACGGATCGTCCTGGGGCCACGTACGAGGGGGCGGAGGGGACAGGAAATCTGGACCGCGTGGGTCGCCCAAGCCGTACCGGACGTCGTCGCGGCGATCGTACTGGGTGGTGTCGTGGCCCATGCCGTACCGGGAGTCCGCCTGCGGTGGATAACTCATGAGGCTCCTCACGCTCATCTCTCACTAGTCAGTACTCCGCTCCTGGGCTCGCCGTTCAAGGCAGGCGGGAGAACCACACCAGGGACGCGGCGGCGACCGCGCACGACAGCAGCAGCCCCGCGCCGATGAACCAGGCCCAGATCTCCCGCTGCTCCGTGCGGTAGCCGACGCTGCTGCCGATGTCCTCGTAGACGCCGCGGAGTTCGGCGCCGGAGGCGGCCTGGTAGTGGCTGCCGCCGGTGTCCTGCGCGAGGCGCCGCAGCGCGGGGCCGTCGACGGGCACCGGGACCATGTACCCGTTCTGGAACATGGCGCCTTCGGGCGTGCCGTAGGCGATCGTCGACACCGGGACGCGGGCCTGCGTGGCGCGCCGGGCCGCCTCCCCGGGCTCCCGCCCGGCGGTGTTGGTGCCGTCCGACAGCAGCACGATCCGCGCCGGCGGCGCCTCCCTGTCACCACCACCCGGGCCGAACTGCGCCCCGAACCCGGCGATGGCGTCCAGCGAGGCGATCACCCCCTCGCCGATCCCGGTGCGGGGGCCGAGCCGCAGCCCGTCGATGCCGGCGGCCATCGCCCGGCGGTCGGTGGTCGGCGGGACCACGACGGCCGCCGTCCCCGAGAACGACACGAGGCCGACGTTGAAGCGGCCGGGCACCCGGTCCAGGAACGTCCTGGCGGCCCGCTTGGCGCCCTCCAGCCGGGTCGGCTCGACGTCGGTGGCCTGCATGGAGTGCGAGACGTCGACCGCCAGCATGATGGTCGCCTGCTCGCGCGGCACCCGCACGTCCGCGGCCGGGCGGGCGAAACCGGTGACGAACAACCCCACCATCAGCAGGAACGCCGCCGCGGGCAGGTGGCGGCGCCAGCCCGGCCGGGCGGGGGCGACCTTGTCGAGCAGGGCCAGGTTCGTGAACCGCACCGCGTACCTGCCGCGCCGCACCTGCATCACGACGTACGCGGCGACCAGGACGGGCAGCGCCAGCAACAGCAGCAGCCGGACGGGGTCGAGGAAGCTCACGCCACACCTCCCGGAGCGGGCGGCGCCGCGGTCGGCCGCGCGGGCGCCGCCGCCGCGACGCGACGCTGCGCCAGGACGTGCTGGACGAGGTCGCGCACCCAGTCGCCGTCGGTCCGCAGCCGCAGCCGCGCCGCGCCCGCCCGCCGCAGCCCGGCCGCGATCTCCCGGCGCTGCCCCGCGGCGGCGGCCGCGTACCGCTCGCGCAGCCGGCGGCCCGTGGGAACGTCGCGCTTGCGCCCCGTCTCCGGGTCGACGAGCGTCAGCATGCCGACGTCCGGCAGCGTCAGCTCGCGGGGATCGACGACCTCGACGGCCAGGAGCTGGTGGCGCGCGCCCAGCAGCCGGAGCGGGCGCTCCCACGTGTCCACCGGCTCCAGGAAGTCGGAGACGACCACGGCCAGGCCGCGTCGCCCGGCCCCGGTGCGATGCAGCAGGTCGGCGGCCGCGCCGAGCGAGCCGTCCCCCCGCCCTCCCTGGCCGCGCGGCGCCGACAGCAGCGTTCCCAGCAGGCCGAGCAGGTGCGGCCGCCCCGTGCGCGCCGGAACACGGCGCGTCCCGGCGTCATGGACGATCTGCGCGCCCAGGCGGTTGCCGGTCCGCTCGGTCAGGAACCCGACCGCCGCCACCGCGAACACCGCCAGGTCGCGCTTCTCGATCCGCCCGGTGCCGAAGTCCATGCTGGCGGTCGCGTCCACCAGCACCCAGGTCTCCAGCTCCCGGTCGGCGACCCGGTCCCGCACGTGGGGCGTGGTCATGCGGGCGGTGAGGTTCCAGTCCATGGCGCGCACGTCGTCGCCGGGGACGTACTCGCGGCCCTCGGCGGGTTCCGACCCCGGACCGGGGAGCAGGCCCAGATGGTCTCCCTGCAGCAACCCGTCCAGGCGGTGCGTGATGGTCAGTTCCAGTCGTCGCAGCGCCTGCTCGGGCGCCAGATCACGAAGGCGGGCGCCGTTCATGCGGCGTCCACCCCCGTGCCGGGCGCCGCGGCGCCCCCCGGGGCCGCCTCGGCGCCGGTCCCCGTGTCGGCTTCCGCGGGAGCGACCTGCGGCGGGGGGACCGCCGCCACGATCCTGTCCACGACCGACCGGGCCCCGACACCGTCGGCGAGCGCGTCGAACGACGGCACCAGCCGGTGCGCGATCACGTCCCCGGCCAGGTCGCGCACGTCACCGGGCAGCGCGTACTCCCGCCCGCGCAGCAGGGCCAGCGCCCGCCCGGCCGCGATCAGCCCGAGCGACGCGCGCGGCCCCGCCCCGTAGGCGAGCATGCCCGCCACCTCCGGGACGCCGTGGCCCGCCGGGTCACGGGTGGCCGCGACGAGCCGCACCGCGTACCGCGCCACCTCGTCGTGGACGAAGACGGCCTTCGCGGCGTCCCGCAGCGCGGTCACCTCCCCGGCGTCCAGGACCCGGCCCGCCTCGGGCGGCCGCACCCCCATCCGGTAGACGATCGCCAGCTCCTGCTCCTCGGTCGGATACCCGACGTCGATCTTCAGCAGGAACCGGTCGCGCTGGGCCTCGGGCAGCTGGTAGACGCCCTCCGACTCGATCGGGTTCTGGGTCGCCATCACCAGGAACGGCGACGGCACCGGGAACGTGCGGCCGGCGATGCTGACCTGGTGCTCCGCCATCACCTCCAGCAGCGCCGACTGCACCTTCGCCGGGGCGCGGTTGATCTCGTCCACGAGCACCACGTTCGCCATCACCGGGCCGGGCTCGACGTCGAAGCTCTCGGTGGACGGACGGTAGACGCGGGTGCCCACGATGTCGGCGGGCACCAGGTCCGGGGTGAACTGCAGCCGGGTGAACGAGCCGCCGACGACCGTGGCGAGCGTCTGCGCCGCCAGCGTCTTGGCCACGCCCGGCACGCCCTCCAGCAGGCAGTGGCCCCCGGCCAGGACCGCCACGAGCATCCGCTCGATCATCCGGTCCTGGCCGACGATGACCCGCTTGACCTCGAACAGGGCCCGCTCCCCGAGCGCGGTGCCCGGCGGCCGGACGCGGGCGGCGTCGAGCCCGCCGCTCACTGCGTGCCCTCGGCCGCGCCCCGGCCGTCCTGCTCACCCTGCTTGTCCGGGCAGTCCCGGCCCGGTGCGTCCGCGTGGGACACCTTGTGATCGACGATCTGAAGCCGCGTCTGGACCGGTTCGGGCCCGGTATGGGCGAGCGCCGCGCCGCCTCCGGCGACCGTGCCCGCCCCGGCCAGTCCCGCCGCCGCGATGAAGATCTTCGTACGCCGGCTGAGAGCCATGCTCGGTTCCCCCTGCTCGTTGTGACCGTTGTGTGGTGACGCGTGGTGTGGTGACCCGTGGTGTGCGTCGTGCCGATCACAACAAGCAGGAGCGAAAGCGGACTTAAGGATCAGGTCTGCGGGGGGCTGTCAGCCGACCCACGTGAGCAGCGGCTCGCCGTGCCGCGGATCCCGCAACTGCACCAGTGCCTGCTTCTCGAGCTGGCGAACCCGCTCGCGGGTGAGGCCGATGCGGTCGGCGATGTCCTGGAGCGTGTGCGGACGGCCGTCGTTGAGGCCGTACCGGAGCGTGAGGATCATCGACTCCCGGGGCGGGAGCCGGTCGACCATCGACCGGAGCTCCTCGGCCAGCTGCTGGAACTCCACCAGGTCCGGCGCCGCGACCTCGGAGGTGTCGGCGATCAGGTCCCCGACCCGGGTGTCCTCGTCGTCCCCGACGACGCTGTCCAGGCTGAGGACGTCGCGGCCCACCCGCCGCAGCGCGATGATCTTCTCGACGGACTCGCCGGCCTCGGCCGCGACCCGCTCGTCGGTCGGTTCGGCGCCCGCGCGCTCCAGCCCGCGCTCGATCCGGGCGATCTTGGCGAGGTCCTCGACGACGTGCGCGGGAAGCCGCACGGTGCGGGCCTTCTCGGCGAGGCCGCGCCCGATCGACTGCCGGATCCACCACATCGCGTACGTGGAGAACTTGTAGCCCTTGGCGTAGTCGAACTTCTCGACCGCATGGATCAGCCCGAGGTTGCCCTCCTGGATGAGGTCGAGGAGCGACAGCCCGCGATGGGGGAACTTGCGGGCGGCCGACACGACGAGCCGCAGATTCGCCCGGATCATGTGATCCTTGGCCCGTTCCCCGTCCCGCGCGATCGCCTCAAGCTCCTCAGGCTCCGCGTTCTCGCGACGGGCGTTCTCGCGACGGGCCTTGCCGCTGCGGGCCGGGGTGCGCGGCCTCTCCCCGGTGTCCAGCACATGGCGTGCGTATACGCCGGCCTCGATCCGCTTGGAGAGTTCGACCTCGTCCTCTGCGGTCAGCAGGTCGATACGGCCGATCTGTGTGAGGTACTGCCCGACCAGATCAGGCTCGTCATCAGGCCCGTAGGGCTCGGACCGGCGGTTTCGCATACCTCAGCCGCCCCGATGTCTCTTCGGAAGCATGGCCTCCCCCCTCCGGCCCGTGCGTTCGGCGGAGTGCGTTCGGCGGAACAGTCCGGCGGACAGGCCACATACCCGCCAGGACCGGCGGCAATCACGCCCACCGGCTCGGGCGCCGCCGCCGGCGGGGCCGCGGTCCCGCTTCAGCGGGCGTGTCCCGCCTGCTGGCGAAGCCCCTGCGACGGCTCCGCCGCGGCCTGCTGACCTGTTCGTGACCGCCGCGCCGCTACAGATGAGTGACCAGGACTTCCGGACGCTCCACGCAGTCGGCGACGAACCGCAGGAAACCTCCGGCGACACCCCCGTCGCAGACCCGGTGGTCGAACGTGAGCGAAAGCTGCGTCACCTTGCGCAGCCTGACCTTCCCCTTGAACGCCCACGGCCTTTCGATGATCCGCCCGACCCCGAGCATCGCCGCCTCGGGATGGTTGATGATCGGGGTGGACCCGTCCACCCCGAAGACGCCGTAGTTGTTGAGGGTGAACGTGCCCCCGGTGAGGTCTCCCGGGGCCGACCGTCCCTCCCGCGCCTCGTCCGCACGCTCTTTGAGCCCGGCGGCGAGTTCGGCCAGCGTCATCCGCTGCGCGTCGCGGACGACCGGCACGACGAGACCTCGCTCCGTCTGCGCCGCGAATCCGAGATGCACCCGCGGCATCTGCACGATCTCCTGCCGCTGGGTGTCCACGTAGGAGTTCAGCTCGGGGAACCGGCGGAGCCCCGCCACGCAGATCCGGGCGAACAGCGCCAGCATCCCGACCCGCGCGCCGGGATCGGCGCGCCCGATGTCCTTCCTGAGCCGTACCAGCGCCGTGGCGTCCGCATCGACCCACGTACTCGCGTCCGGGATCTCGCGGCGGCTGCGGGCCAGCTTGTCGGCCGTCGTACGCCGCACTCCCCGAAGCGGCACGCGAACCGAGTCGCCCTCGTCCGGCCGGGACGTTTCCGGTGCCCGGGACGCGGCCGTCCGGGACGCGGCGGCGATCGCGGTCTCGACGTCCCGCCGCAGCACGACGCCGCCGGGCCCGCTGGGCGTGATCGCGCCGACATCGATTCCGTTGTCGCCGGCCAGCCGCCGCACCACGGGCGAGATGACCCGCGGCGCCTCACCCACCGGCGCCTCACCCACCGGCGCCTCACCCGCCGGCACGTCACTCACCGGCGCCTCACTCACCGGCGCCGGGGACGGTCGCGCCGCCCGTGCGGCGGCCCTCCGGGACCGGCGAGCCGTGCCCGTCCCGTACCCGACGAGCACATTCCCCGACCCGGCCCGCTCCTCCTCCCGGTACCGTTCCCGCTCCGGGGCCTGCTCCTGCCCGCCGTCCACGGCGAGGAGGGGCGCGCCCACGTCCACGACGGACCCCGCTTCGCAGTAGAGCGCCGTCACGGTGCCGGCGACCGGGCAGGGGACCTCGACGGCCGCCTTGGCGGTCTCGACCTCGACGACGGTCTGGTCGACCGCCACGACGTCGCCGACCGCCACCTTCCACTCGATGATCTCGGCCTCGGTGAGGCCCTCGCCCAGGTCCGGCAGGCGGAACACCGTCGCCTCGCTCATGCCGCACCGTCCAGGAAACGGGTGTCGGGACGGTCGCCGCGCTGGAGGCGGTCGAGCGTGTCGAGGATCCGGTCGACGTCCGGCAGGTGGCGGTGCTCCAGCATTGGCGGCGGATACGGGATGTCCAGGCCGGTCACCCGCAGCACGGGCGCGTGCAGGCTGTGGAAGCAGCGCTCCTGGACCCGCGCGGCGATCTCCGCTCCGACCCCGGCGAACCCCGCGGCCTCGCTGACCACGACGCAGCGCCCCGTCCGGCGGACGGACGCGGCCACGGTCGCGTCGTCGAAGGGGACGATCGTCCGGAGGTCGACGACTTCGAGGTCCCAGCCCTCTTCCGCGGCGGCCTGGGCGGCGTCCAGGGCGACCTGGACGCTCGGGCCGTACGCGACGAGCGTCGCGTCGCCGCCGGAGCGCCGGACGGCCGCGCGGCCGAACGGCCCCGTGCGCGCGAGCCGCCCGGTGTCCGGCTTCGAACCGCCGGATCTCGAGCCGTCCGACTTCGACCAGTAGAGCTTCTTCGGCTCCATGAAGACGACCGGGTCCGGATCGTCGATCGCCTCCCGCAGCAGCGAGTACGCGTCCTCCACCGTCGCCGGAGTGACGACCTTCAGGCCCGGCGTGTGGGCGTAGTAGGCCTCGCTGGAATCGCAATGGTGCTCGACGCCGCCGATCCCGCCCGCGTAGGGAATGCGGATGACGAGCGGCAGCGCGACGTGCCCGCGAGTGCGGTTGCGCATCTTCGCCACGTGGGAGGCGATCTGCTCGAAGGCGGGATAGGCGAAGGCGTCGAACTGCATCTCGACGACGGGCCGGAAACCGCCCATCGCCATCCCGACGGCGAATCCCACGATTCCCGCTTCGGCGAGCGGAGTGTCGAAGCACCGGTCGTCTCCGAATTCGGCGGTCAGCCCGTCGGTGATGCGGAAGACGCCGCCGAGCGCGCCCACGTCCTCACCGAAGACCACGACCCGCTCGTCCTCGCCCATGGCCTCGCGCAGCGCGGTGTTCAGCGCCTGCGCCATCGTGATCACGGCAGCGCCTCCTCGGCCTCGATCTCGGCCCGCAGCAGCGCCCGCTGCTCGTCCAGCTGCGGGGTCGGGGTGCTGTAGACGTGGTCGAACATGCCCAGCGGGGCGAGTTCGGGATCGGTGTTCATCCGGTCCCGCAGCCGTCCGGCGAACTCCTCGGCCTCGGCGGACGACGCGGCGATGTCCGCTTTCGAAAGGTGGCCGCGCCGCCGCAGATAGGTCTTCAGCCGTGCGACCGGATCGCGCCGCCGCCACTGCCCGGCCTCCGCGTCCGTGCGATACCGGGACGCGTCATCGGCGTTCGTGTGCGATTCGAGCCGGTACGTGTGGGCCTCGACCAGGAACGGCCCGCGACCCGACCTGGCGTGCTCGACCGCCGCCGCCAGCACGGCCAGCACCGCGACCGGATCGTTTCCGTCGACCCGCTCGGAACGCACCCCGTACCCGATTCCCTTGTAGGCCAGGGAGGGCGCGGCGGTCTGCCGTTCCAGCGGTACCGAAATGGCGTACTGATTGTTCTGCACCAGGAACACCACGGGCGCCTTGAAGACCGCCGCGAAGTTGAGCGCCTCGTGGAAGTCGCCCTCGCTGGTCGCGCCGTCGCCCACGCAGGCCAGCGCGACCCGTCCCGTCCCCTTGCGCCGCTCCGCGTACGCGAGCCCCGCCGCGTGGACGGTCTGGGTCGCCAGCGGCGTGCACTGCGGCGCCACGCGGTGACGCCCCGGGTCGTAGCCGCAGTGCGCGTCCCCCCTCAGCAGAGCGAGCACCTCCACCGGGTCGATGCCGCGCGTCACCAGCGCGACCGACTCCCGGTAGGTGGGGAAGAACCAGTCGCCGTCCTCCAGGGCCAGCACCGAACCGACCTGGCACGCCTCCTGCCCATGGCTGGACGGGTAGACGGCCAGGCGCCCCTGCTTGGTCAGCGCGGTCGCCTGCGCGTCGAACCGCCGCCCGACGACCATCGCCCGGTGTGCCCGGCGCAGCAGCTCCGGATCCGGCACCGGGTAGCCGGGACGGCGCCCGCGCACGGCCGCCCCGTCGTCGGTCAGGAACCGCACGGGTTCCGCCGAGGGAAGCAGCGCCTCCACCGGACCCGTCATAGGACCCACCTCCGCGCTCGGTACCTCCGTACTCAATCGGTGCTAGAAATATGAACCAATCCATCCATAAGTCTCAATAGACGATCAAAAGCCAGGACATCTGGCCGAACTGAAGGCCCGCCATGGACCAACTGTCGCCCGGGGGCGCGCCGCCCCCCGATCCCTCCGGACGATCGGCCGCCCCTCTCGACGACGTCGACCGCGAGATCCTCCGAGAACTCCAGGCGGACGGCCGCCTCTCCATGCGCGCCCTCGCCGAGCGGGTCAGCGTCTCCCGCTCCAACGCCTACACGCGCGTGGAACGCCTCGTCGGCGAGGGCGTCATCGCCGGCTTCACCGCCCGGGTGGACCCCGTCCGCGCGGGACTCGGAACGGCGGCCTACGTTCTGGTCAACATCGAGCAGAACTCCTGGCGCAAGGTGTCCGCCCGGCTCCGCGAGGTCCCCTGCATCGAGCACCTGGCGTTCGTCGGCGGTGACGTCGACCTGGTCATGCTGGTCCGCACCCCGGACAACGCGTCACTCCGCGACGTCGTCCTCTCCCGAGTCCACGCGGTGGAGGGCGTCCGCTCGACCCGAACCTGGCTGATCTTCGACGAAACCCCGCCCACCCCGCGCCCTACCTGAGAACACGTGCCGGTGGTTCGCGCTTGGTCAATGTGCACGGCGTCCAGCCGGCGCGGTGCGGTTCGCCGCCCTGGAGCTTCTCCATGCTGTCGGGCGCGCCTATGTTCGGGCATATGAACAGTCAGAACGAGAGCCTCCCCGCGGTGGGAGACGGACGCCTTCCGCAGGAACGACGTGTCGTCACCGAGATCCCGGGGCCGAACTCGCGGGCGCTCGCCGAGCGCCGGAAGGCCGCCGTCGCCCCGGGCGTCAGCAGCGTCCTGCCGGTGCGAGTGACCGACGCCGACGGCGGCGTGATCGTGGACGCCGACGGCAACTCGTTCATCGACTTCGCGTCCGGCATCGCCGTGACGAGCGTCGGCAACGCCAATCCGCGCGTCGCCCGGCGGGTGAAGGCGCAGGTCGAACGGTTCACCCACACGTGCTTCATGGTCGCGCCGTACGAGTCGTACGTGGCGGTCTGCGAGAACCTCAACCGGGTCACGCCCGGCGACCACGAGAAGCGCTCGATCCTGCTCAACAGCGGCGCCGAGGCCGTGGAGAACGCGGTGAAGATCGCCCGGTACGCCACCGGACGGCAGGCCGTCGTGGTGTTCGACCACGGCTATCACGGCCGGACGCTGCTCACGATGACGCTGACCGCGAAGAACATGCCGTACAAGCACGGTTTCGGCCCGTACGCACCCGAGGTGTACCGGATGCCGCTGGCCTATCCGTACCGCTGGCCGACCGGTCCGGACAACTGCGGGCCCGAGGCGGCGGCACTGGCGATCGACCAGATCACCAAGCAGATCGGGCCGGAGAACATCGCGGCCGTGCTGGTCGAGCCGATCCTGGGCGAGGGCGGGTTCATCGAGCCCGCGCCGGGCTTCCTGCCCGCGCTCGCCGAGTTCTGCCGTGCGAGCGGTGCCCTGTTCATCGCCGACGAGGTCCAGACCGGCTTCGCCCGGACCGGTGACCTGTTCGCGTGCGAGCACGAAGGGATCGTTCCCGACCTGGTCGCCACCGCGAAGGGCATCGCGGGCGGGCTGCCGCTCGCGGCCGTCACGGGCCGCGCCGAGGTGATGGACGCGGTGCACGGTGGCGGTCTCGGCGGCACCTATGGCGGCAACCCGCTCGCCTGTGAGGCGGCCCTGGCCGTCCTGGAGGAGATCCGCGAGCACGATCTGGCCGGGCGGGCCCGCCGGATCGGCGAGGTCATGCTGCCTCGGCTGCGGGCGATGGCCGGGCGGTTCCCGGCGATCGGGGACGTGCGCGGGCGCGGCGCGATGACCGCGGTCGAGCTGGTGCGGCCGGGCACGAAGGAGCCCGACTCCGAGCTGACCGCGGAGATCGCGCGCCGCTGCCACGCGCGCGGCCTGCTCGTCCTGACCGCGGGGACGTACGGGAACGTGCTGCGCTTCCTGCCGCCGCTGGTCATCCCCGGCCATCTGCTGACCGAGGGCCTGGACGTCATCGAGGAGGCGTTCGCCGGCTGATCCGCCCGGCCCGGACCGGCGGCGTCCGCGGCGGACGGCGGGTTCAGGCGAGCGTGACCGTGACCGGCATTTCCTTGACGCCGTGGACGAAGTTGGAGCGGACGCGCCGGACGTCCCCGGCCAGGCGGATGTCGGAGAGCCGTGGCAGGAGCTCCTCGAACATGATGCGCATCTCCAGGCGGGCCAACGCGTTGCCCAGGCAGAAGTGGGGGCTGCCCTTGCCGAAGGTGACGTGGTCGTTGGGGGTGCGTGTGACGTCGAAGCGGTAGGGGTCGGCGAAAACGTCCTCGTCGCGGTTGCCGGAGGCGAACCAGAGCACGACCTTGTCGCCCTCCTTGATCTGCTTGCCGCGCATTTCGACGTCGCGGGTGGCGGTGCGGCGGAAGTGGTAGACGGGCGAGGCCCAGCGCAGGAACTCCTCCACGGCGGTGGGCATCAGGTCGAGGTTCTCGCGTAGCCGGCCGGCCTCGGCGGGGTGGTCTATGAGCGCCTGCATGGAGTGGGTGATGGCGTGCCGGGTGGTCTCGTTGCCCGCCACCACGAGCAGCAGGAAGTAGTTGTCGAAGTCGCGGTCCGACAGCGGCTCGCCGTCGCGCGGGACCTGGTTGACCAGCTTGCTGATCAGATCGGTGCCGGTTCCGCCGCGCCGCCGGGCGCCCAGTTCCCGGCCGTACTCGAAGACCTCGAGCGAGGCGGGGCTGCGGAAGGGCAGGTCGCGGTACTGTTCGCTCTCCTCGCTGTGCAGCAGGACGTCGGCGTAGTCGGGGTCGGTGTTGGCGATGATCCGGTTGCCCCAGTCGATGAGCCGCTCGGTGTCGCCCTCGGGGACGTCCAGCATCCGGGCGAGCACGTTGATCGGGAAGTCGGCCGCGACCTCCTGGACGAAGTCGAAGGTTCCCTTGGCCAGCGCGGCGTCCAGTGTGCGGGCGGTCAGCCCGCGCAGGAACGTGGCGTAGCCCGCGACCGCCCGGGGGGTGAACTCGCGTTGCAGCAGGCGCCGCAGCGCCATGTGCCGGGACCCGTCGGTCTCCAGCAGGGAGCGGCGGATGGCCGCTTGACGGTCGTCCACCTCTTCCAGGTTGACGAAACGGGTGGAGGTGAAGGTCTCCGCGTCCCGGTCCACCGCCACGATGTCGGCGTGCCGGGTGAGGGCCCAGAAACCGCTGCCGCCGTCGGTCTCGGGGTTCCAGTGCACCGGGTCCTCGCGGCGCAGCTCGTCGAACATCCGCCACGGCGTGCGGCCGTCCATGAAGTTGTCGAGGTCGGCGAGATCGACCGGGAGGGTGTCGGCTGCCAATGCTGTCTCCTTACAGGTGCTGGGCGTACTCGCGGAACTCCCAGTCGGTGACGTGCCGCTGGAATCGGGCGACCTCGTCGCGCTTGTAGGTCAGGTAGGAGCCGACGAACCGCTCGCCGAGCGCGTCGATGAGGTCCTCGTCGGCGGCCAGGGCGTCGAGCGCGGCCGTCAGGGTGCCGGGCAGCAGGGTGGCCTTGGCGGTGTCGTAGCCGTAGCCCTCCAGCGGCGGTGGCGCGGTGAGCTTGTCGCGGATGCCCAGGTAGGCGGCGGTCACGAGGGCCGCGATGCCGAGGTAGGGGTTGGCGCCGCCGTCGCCGAGCCGTACCTCCAGGCGGGTGGCGCCGCCGCGTTCGGGGGGCACCCGCACCATGGCGCTGCGGTTGTCCAGCCCCCAGTCGATCAGCCAGGGGGCGAGCGTGTCGGGGCCGAAGCGCTTGTAGGAGTTGACGGTCGGGTTGAAGATCGCGGCGAGGGCGGGGGCGTGCGCGATGATGCCGGCGATCGCCTGGTGCGCGGTCTGCGACAGCCTGTGGGGGCCGGTGTCCGGCCCGTCGAAGACGTTGTGGCCGTTCTCGTCCACGCACGAGAGGTGGACGTGGAACCCCGAACCGCCGTCATCGTTGAACGGCTTGGCCATGAATGTGGCCATCCGTCCCTCGGTGCGGGCGATCTCCTTGACCGCCGACTTCAGCCGGAAGGCCCGGTCGGCGGCGTCGAGTGCTTCGGAGTGGTGCAGGTTGACCTCGAACTGGCCGCAGGAGAACTCGTGGTTGCCCATGGTCACGCCGAGTCCGAAGTCGCGCAGGTGCCGCAGAGTGCGCAGCAGGTGCCCGTCGGGGTCGGTCCTGCGGCCGACGGTGTAGACGTTGCCCGGACCCTCGCCGTAGCGGCGCCACCCGTTGGGGGAGAGGGTGTCGGCCTCGCACAGGAAGTACTCCAGTTCCGGGCCGGCGACGGGGACGAGCCCGAGTTCGGCCAGGCGCCCGACGGCGTGCCGCAGGACCTCCCGGGGGCCCTCCGCACACGGTGCGGCGCCGTCCGGCTCGTAGGCCTCGCCGAGGCATTGCGCGACGCCCGGCTCCCACGGGATCGCGGCCAGCGTGGACAGGTCGGGCCGGACGCAGATGTCGGGCAGGCCTGCGTCGATGCCGCCGGCGACGTCGACGACATCGCCCTGAGGACTCGTGTGGTAGACCGCGCGGCAGAACGCCAGGCCGTGTTCCATCACGGCTGGCAGCCGGTCCACGAGGACGTCGCGGCCTCGGTCGACGCCGATCAGGTCGGGGTAGGAGACCCGGACGACGTCGATTCCGTCCGCCGTCAGCCGTTCCACTATGTCGTGGACGTCCACGGGCTGCTGTGGCATGGGGCTCCCCTCAGCCGCGAAGCTTCGTTTGGGCACAAACAATATGGGTGGCGCTCTGGCCTGGCAAGAGTCGGAAGCGACTTGGGGTGAACCTTCGCCCGCGAGGTGACAGGAGTGCAACCCCCGCATATCGTACGGTCCCAAACGATATCGAGGAGGGCTCATGGCACAGGTCCGGGGATTCCTGTATCCGAAGACGGCGACCGGCCGCTCGTCGCTGATTCCGAGTCCGCCCTGGCACTACTCCGGGGACCTGCTCACCGTGGAGTACCGCACCGATCCGGCGCGCGTCGCCGAACTGCTCCCGGCCCCCCTCGAACCCGCGGCCGGGGACCCCGGGGCGGTCGCGATCATCTGGGCCGACTGGCAGTCCTGCTCGGAGTCGGCCGAGGAACTGCTCGACCCGGTGCGCGCCCAGTACAAGGAGTGCTTCGTCGTGGTGCGCTGCTCCTTCCAGGGGCGCACCTACAGCCGCTGCGTCTACATCTGGGTCGACAAGGACTTCGCCGTCGCGCGGGGACTGCACCAGGGCTACCCGAAGAAGCTCGGATCGATCCACCAGACCCGTCCCCACCCGTACGGGCGCGCGGCTCCGCGCATCGACGCGGGCGGACGTTTCGGCGCCACCCTGGCCGCCGCCGACCGGCGGCTGGCCGAGGCCGTGGTCACCCTGCGCGAACCGTCCGAGGGCAACGGCTTCGTCAACGGCCATCCGATGGCCCACCACCGCTTCCTGCCTTCGATCGAGCCGGACGGCGCCCCGGCGCTCAACGAGCTGATCGAGTCGGGCGGGGCGGGCTTCGAGGCCGGCCCCGCCTGGGCGGGCGACGCCGAGCTGCGGCTTTTCGACACGCCGACCGAGGAACTCGCCCGCCTCGAAGTCGGCGAGGTGATCGGCGCCTACTACCGCCAGGTCGGCGTCGTCTGGAACGGGGGCAGGCGCCTCTGGGACGGCACAGGCGGCTGATGACGCGGATCACGGTGGTCGTACGGGCGTGAACGATATGTGGCGGCGGTAGATTCGGTACCGCCCCACCCGCCGGGGCCGGGCTCCGGGCCCGGTGCCGGGGCCCGCGAGAGGACACACGTGACCGGCCACCACACACTGCGCGAGACCGAGCAGGCCATCCAGCGGCGGCTCGGCGACGTTCCCCTGCGCCACGACGCGATGATGGCGGTCTCCAACATCTACCGGGCCGCCGCCGCGATCCGCCAGCATTTCGAAAGCTCCGTGCTGCGCGCGGCCGACCTCACCTGGACGTCGTTCGTCGTCCTGTGGGTGGTGTGGATCTGGGGCGAGATGGAGACCCGCCACGTCGCGGAGGAGGCCGGCATCTCCAAGGGGACCCTCACCGGGGTGGCCAAGACGCTGGAGGGGCGCGGGCTCATGGAGCGCGGCCCGCACGACACCGACGGCCGGCTGGTCGTGCTCCGGCTCACCGACAAGGGCCAGGAGCTGATGGAGCACCTGTTCCCGCAGTTCAACGCCGAGGAGGCGTTCGTCGTCGAGGGGCTCGACCAGGCGCAGAACGCGTCGCTGGCACAGATCCTCGGCACGATCGTCGAGCACCTGGAGGGCGAGGGCGAGACGCGACGCGACGCGCTGCGCGGCGACGCACCCCTCCCGCCCCGCCGCTCGGGCCGCCGCGCGCGCGGCTGAAGCCCGCCTCGCACGGCGACCCCGGACGACCCCGCCTCCTCGTTTCGAGGCGGGGTCGCCGCGTTCCCGGCCCCTGACTCTTCTCCGGCACCCTTGACAGATCGTTTGAGCCCGAACATTCTAAAAGCCGTTTGGGCCCGAACTTCTTGGGATGCCGCCGGAGAGGAGCCTTCATGGAGCACAGCCCGCTGAGCCGCCGGGGACTGCTGCGGGGAGGCGCCGGCCTGGCCGCCGGCGCGGCCGCTCAGCCCCTGATCCACGCGAACGCCTGGGCTCAGGACGCGGACCCGTCCTCGAAGGCGGCCGACCTCGTCCTGCACAACGGCCAGATACTGACCATGGACCGCGGATTCCGCATCGTCTCCGCCCTGGCGGTCAAGGCGGGCCGGATCGTCCACGCCGGCCCCGACCCTTCGGTGCGCCGCCTCGTCGGCCGCCGGACGCAGGTCGTGAACCTCCGGGGCCGCACGGTCCTGCCCGGCATCAACGACTCGCACCTGCACGGCCTGCGGACGGGTCTGGCGCTGCCGCCGTACACCGTCGACGTCGGCGAGCCCGCCGTCCGCTCCATCGCCGACGCCGTCGCCGCGGTTGGTGAGGCCGTGCGGCAGGCGGACCAGGGCACGTGGATCCGCGGCAAGGGATGGAACGAGAACGCCTTCGCCGAGGGACGGCCGCCCACCCGCCAGGATCTCGACCCGGTGTCGCCCGACCACCCCGTCGTACTGCTCGACTGGTCGAACCACGTGCTGTGGGTGAACGGCAAGGCCCTCGAACTGGCCGGCATCGACCGGGACACGCCCGACCCCAGCGGCGGGGTCATCGTGCGGGACTCCTCGGGCGAACCGACCGGCCTCCTCCGCGAGACCGCCATGGACCTGGTGAACAGGCACGTACCGCCCTACACCGAACAGGAACAGGCCGATGCCGTCGACACCGCCGTCGCCCTGCTACTGAGCCACGGCATCACCAGCTTCACCGAGCCCGGCATCGGCGCCGAGGCCCAGCGGGTCTACGCCCGCAAGGCCGGCCGCGGCGCGCTCGGCATCCGGGTCACGGCCCTGCTCAGCAGACCCGACGACACGTACCCGACCTCCGCCGACCATGTGCGCGAGATACTCGGCGGCCACCGCCCGCCCGAAGACGTGGACCCACGCTGGTTCAACATCACGGGCGTGAAGCTGCGGGCCGACGGGGTGCCCATCGCCAGCCGGACGGCCTGGATGCGCGAACCCTACGTCGGCGGCGGCCGGGGCGGCCTCGTCACCGACGGCGGGACCGATCAGGACAAGGTCGACGAGCTCACGGCCATGGTCGGCCTGGTGCACCGGCACGGAATGCAGATCGGGACCCACGCCACGGGCGACGCCGCCATCGACGCCGTCACCGCGGCGTACGCCAGGGCGCTCCGGCGGCGGCCGCGCACCCACCCGCGGCACTACCTCATCCACGGCGACTTCGCCTGGCCCGAGACGCTGCGCCTCCTGGCGGAGAACCGCTGCGGAGTGAGCTTGAACCCCAACATCAAGCACCTGATCGCCGACTCCCAGCCGGACGTCGTGGGCGCCGAGCGCGCGGCGTACCAGACGCCCTACCGGTCGGCCCTGCGCGCGGGGGTCGCCGTGACGAGCGCCTCCGACGCGCCGAACGTCGCGCCGGACTGGCGGCAGGGCCTGGAGACCATGCTCCTGCGCGAGGGCGGCTCAGGAGAGGTCTCCGGCCCGGACCAGATCATCGGCGTCCGCCCGGCGCTGCGCACCTACACCACCGCCGGAGCCTGGCAGGACCACGCCGACCGATGGAAGGGCGCTCTCGCCCGCGGAATGGCCGCCGATCTGTGCGTCCTCGAAGGCACCCTGTTCGACGCGCGCGGCCGCCTGACCCATGACGCGCACGCCATCACCGACGTCCCCGTCGCGCTCACGGTGGTCAACGGCGAGATCGCCTACGACGCCGCGAACGCATCCCAGCGTGCCCCCGCCGCCCGCGCCCAGGCGGCCGGCTGGGCGCGCCGTCCCGACCCCCGCCAGATGTGCGCCCACTGCTCATGAACCTCCCACTGCTCATGAAACGGAGCCCGTAGATGGGAAACCGACTCGACCGACGCCGGTTCCTGCAGGGATCGGCCGCCGCGGCGGCCGGTGCCGCGATCGCCGGAACCCTGCCCGCGCACGCCGCCATGGCCGACCCCGGCGGGCGCGGGCCGGGGCGAGGCCCCGCCGACCTGATCATCCGTAACGGCAAGGTCCTTCTCCTGGACAGGCACTTCCGCACCGCCGAGGCGATCGCGATCCGCGACGGCGTCGTGGTCGCCGCCGGACGCGACAAGGACATGCGCCGGTTCACGGGCCGGGGCACGCAGACGCTCGACGCGGGCGGCGGGACGGTGCTGCCCGGCATCAACGACTCCCACCTGCATCTCGGCGGTTTCGGGCTCGACTACCCGCCGTTCACCATCGACGTCGACACGGCCACGATCGAGGAGCTCGTCGCGGCCGTGCGCACCGCGGCTGAGGACGCGGCGCCCGGCGCCTGGATCCGCGGGCAGGGCTGGAACGACAACCGGCTGCCCCGCCCGCCGCGCAGGACCGACCTCGACCCCGTCTCCGGCGACCACCCCGTGGTCCTGAGGGACTTCTCCGCCCACGCGGTCGCGGTCAACTCCGTCGTGCTGCGGATGGCCGGGATCACCCGCGACACCGTGCCGCCGACCGGCGGGGTGATCGAGAAGGACGCCGACGGCGAGCCCACCGGCGTCCTGCGCGAGACGGCGCGGGACCTCATCGGCCGGCACGTCCCGCCGTTCACCGACGAGGAGGTCTCGGACGCCCTCGACCGGGCGATCGACCTCCTGCACAGCCTGGGCATCACGAGCGTCACCGATCCGGGGATCGGCCTCGGCCGGCTCGCCCTGTACGAGCGGAAGGCGCGTTCGGGGGCCCTCGGCCTGCGGGTCAACGCGCTGCTGTCCGCGGGGACGACCCTGGACGAGCTGCGGGACATGCTCGACGCGTACGAGCCGCTGCGCGGCGTGGACCCCCGCATCCTGCGCGTCGCGGGCGTCAAGGTCTTCGGTGACGGCGTCCCGACCGCGGCGCAGACCGCGTGGCTGCACGAGCCCTACCTCGACGGCAGCAACGGCCGTCTCATGATGGAGGGGGACACCTCCGCGGAGCAGGTCGCGAACCTGCACGAGCTGATCCGGACCGCCCACGACGCCGGGCTCCAGATCGGGACGCACGCGACCGGGGACGCCACCATCGACGCGGTGGTCGCCGGCTACCTCGCGGCGATGCGGCGCAACCGGCGCCGCCGCGACCTGCGGCACTACGTCATCCACGGCGACCTGACGCCGCGCGAGACGCTGCGGAAGATGGCGCGCAACGACATCGGCGTCAACATGAACGCGACGATCAAGTACCTGCTGGGCCGGACGCTCGACCCGGTCCTCGGCCCCGAGCGCACGGACTACCAGTGGCCGTACCGCAGCGCGCTCGACCTCGGCGTGCGGGTGAGCAGCGCGTCGGACGCGTCGGTGACGTTCCCGAGCTGGCTCCAGGGCGTGCAGTCGGCCGTCCTGCGCGAAGGCAGGTTCGGCGGCGTGGCGGGCGAGGCGGAGCGCATCACGGTGAAGGAGGCGCTCGTGACGTACACCCGGACGCCCGCCTGGCAGGACCACGCCGAGCGCTGGAAGGGCACGCTGGAGCCCGGGAACGCGGCCGACGTGTGCGTCGTCGACGCCGACCTCCTGGGCGCCGCCCCGCACGACCTGGTCGACCTCCCCATCGCCGCGACCGTCCAGGGCGGCCGGGTGGTGTACGACGGCAAGGCCGACGCCCGGACGAAGAAGATCGTGAACGCCGGCATGTCCGCCGGGAAGCAGGCCCACGGCGCCGCCTGCCTGCAGGCGGGACGGTGCTGCTGCCGGCTCGCCGAGATCTGAGGTCCGCGACGCGAAGTGCCCCCGACGCCGGCCGGATCCGGCGCCGGGGGCACGTTCGTCCTGTCAGGACGCCGCGACCCGGACGTCGTCCAGCAGCAGCTTCCGGTAGTGGGCCTGGCGGCGGGTGCAACCGAGCATCACCACGCCGACCAGCCCGCCGCGGTGGTATCCCAGCACCGCCTCGCCGCCGAGGCCGCCTTCCAGCACGCGGATGTCGTCGCAGCCGAGGCCCGGCGCACCGAACGACTGCAGCCGCATGTCGTACTGGTCGCTCCAGAAGAAGGGGAGCGGCATGAACGGCCCCTCCTCCCGCCCGAGCAGCGAGCGGGCCGCCCGCTTGGCGGTGTCGGCCGGGATGCTCCAGTGCTCCACCCGGCGGGCGACGTCGTCGTACCGGGGGTTGGGGAACCGGGCGACGTCGCCGACGGCCACCACGTCCGGACGCCCCTCGACGCGGAGCGCGCCGTCGCAGAGCACGCCGTCGGACAGGTCGAGCCCGTTGCCCTCCAGCCATTCCGTGCACGGGACCGACCCGACCGCCTCGACGACGACGTCGGCGGGCACCGCCGCACCGTCCGACAGCTCCAGCCCGGTCTCGGTGAAGCGCGCGACCGTGCGGCCGAGCAGGAACCGCACGCCTCGCTCCCGGTGGCGACGGCGAAGCTCGGCCCCGAGAGCGGGACCGAGCGGCCGGAGCATCGGCTCGCTCTCGGGCGCGACCACGGTGACGTCCGCGCCCAGCGTGCGGGCGGTCGCGGCGACCTCGCACCCGATGAAGCCCGCCCCGACCACGGTCACCCGCGCCCCCGGGCGCAGGCGCTCGCGCAGGGCGGCGGCGTCGCCCAGCGTCCGCACGACGTGCCGCGACGGCCCCGAACCCGGGGCGTCCAGCCGCCGCGGGCGCAGCCCGGTGGCGATCACCAGGCCGTCGTAGGAGATCTCCGTCCCGTCGGCCAGGCGCACGGTGCGTGCGGCGAGGACGGCCCGCGTGACGGCGGTCCCGAGACGCCAGTCGACGCCCGCGGTACTGGACCGCATCCGGAACGCCACCCGGTCGAAGGAGACCTCCCCGGCGAGGACCTCCTTGGACAGGGGCGGCCGGTTGTAGGGCCGGTGCGGCTCGTCGCCGATGACCACGAGTTCGCCGGTGTGGCCCGCGGCGCGCAACTGCTCGGCGGCGCGCAGGCCGCCGAGTGACGCACCGACCACCACGATCCGTCCCCCCGCTCCGTCGGGCACCGTTCAGTCCTCGACGGTGATGGCCTGGAGCGGGCAGACGTCGGCCGCCTCCTCCACCGCGTCGCGCAGGGAGTCGTCGGGCGCGCTCTCGTACTCCAGGTGCCCCTCGTCGTTGAGGCTGAAGACCTCGGGCGCGGAGAACACGCACTGCCCGTGGTCCTGGCACTTGTCCATGTCGACGATGACCTTCATGTCACTACCTCCTCGGGGCGCGGACGCCGCGCAGTTCCCAGTCACCGCCGAACGCGGTGGAGATGACCTCTTCGGACTCCGTGGGCTGCGCGCCGACGTCGTCCCGGACGGGGACCGGGCCTTCGACGATGTGGTTGCGCAGCCGCCCCAGGCCTTCGGCCTCGACCTCGACCACGTCTCCCGGCTGCACGGGCCGCGAGCCGGCGGGTGTGCCCGACAGCAGCACGTCCCCGGGGTAGAGGGTGATGGTGCGGGCGATGTCGGCGACGAGGTAGTGCATGTCCCACTCCATCTCGTCGGTGTCGCCGTCCTGGACCAGCTCCCCGTTGACGTAGGTCCGCAGGTACTTGCCGCGGAAGTCCCAGCCGGTGACGAGACCGGGGCCGAGCGGGCACAGCGTGTCGGAACCCTTGACCCGCAGCATCGAGCCGGCGTCGGTGTCGCGGAAGTCGTGCAGGCCGTAGTCGTTGGCGACCGTGTAGCCGGCGATGTGGGCGCCCGCGTCCGCGGGCGCGATGTTGCGGCAGGTCCGGCCGATGACGATGGCGATCTCGCCCTCGTAGTTGAGGTACTTGCACCGCTGCGGGCGGACGACCGCGCCGCCGTGGGCGTTCAGCGCCGAGATCGGCTTGTGGAAGAAGGTGGGCGCGGCGGGCAGCCTGGCCTGGAACTCCGTCACGCGGCTGCGGTGGTTGAGGTGCACCGCGACGACCTTGGTCGGCCTGCACGGCGGCAGGTGCACGGCGTCCTCGGCGCGCACCCGGCGCCCGTCGGCGGCGACCAGGTCGTCGCCGTCCCGGACGGTCTGGACGTCGGCGCCGTCCAGCAGGATCCTGCGGTACTCGGTGGGCCGCTCGGCCCGATGGTCGGTCATCAGGCGGTCCATCCGTTCTCGGGCCGGTCGAACCAGATGTGCACCTGGCCGGTTCCGACGGAGTTCTCGTAGTCGCTGTACAGGCGGCCCGGTGCGGTGCAGGCCCGCCCGCCCAGGGCGCCGGCCATCATCAGGTAGTGGCCGAACTGCGCCTCCGGCTTGAAGCGCAGGAATTCCGGCATCGTGTCGAGGACGCGGGCGTGGTCCCCGCGCGCCAGCCACCCGATCCGCTCCTCGTCGGCGGCGCGGGCCTCGGGGGTGAAGATGTGCGACGGGTCGGCGCCCTCGTGGTCGCGGATCTGCCGCAGCGGCCAGAACGTGTGCGACATCGCGCCCGAGGCGATGAGCAGGACCCGGCGGTCGGTGGCGGCGATCGCGGCGCGCAGGGCCCCGCCGAGCCGCAGGAAATCCTCGGTGCCGGCGGTCTGGCACACGCCGATCGATATCCACCGCTTCCCCGGCTTCTCCAGGTACGGGTCGTCGCGCACGCCCAGGTAGGTCCAGAGGTTGACGGTGGCGTAGTGGATCGGCAGGTACGGGTCGTCGATGGGCGTGATCCAGGTGCCGTGCTCGTCGGCGTAGCGCGCGACGGCCCGGGCCAGTTCGGGGTCTCCGGGGAAGTCGTAGGGGATGCGGCACATGCCGCGCGGCAGTTCCTCGGAGGTGAACAGCCCCGCTCTCCGGTCGTGGGCCGTGGTCACGAACTCGACCGTGGTGGCCCAGTGGGAGTCGAGGACGACGACGGTGTCGTAGTCGTCCTCCCGGTCGAACACCTCGGTCCGCAGCCGCTTCAGGCCGTCGACGAGGGTGAAGTCGTCGCCGTCGTTGAGTTCCCGCCGAGTGACCTCGGGCAGCACGATCGTGGGGACGTGCGCCAGCAGTCCCGCGCCGACTACTTCGCCCATGGGGCCATCACCGTATTCTTCAGGTCGCAGTAGAAATCGAAGCTCCAGTCGCCGCCCTCGCGCCCGATGCCGGACTCGCGGGAACCGCCGAAGGGCGCCCGCAGGTCGCGGACGAAGAAGCAGTTGACCCACACCGTCCCGGCGACCAGGCGCTCGGAGACGCGGGCCGCGCGGTCGGGGTCGCCGGTGACGACGGTCGCGGCGAGGCCGAACCGGGTGCCGTTGGCCATGGCGACGGCCTGGTCCTCGGTCTCGAACGTCTGGAGGGTCAGGACGGGCCCGAAGACCTCCTCGGTCAGGATCTCGCTGCCCTCGGGGGCCCCGGCGAACAGCGTCGGCCGGTAGTACAGGCCGCCGAGGCCGGTGTTGGGGCCGCCGCCGGCCAGGGCCCGCGCGCCGTCGCCGGCCGCGCGGCGCACGAATCCGTCCACGCGTTCGAAGTGCCGGCGGTGGATCTGCGGCCCGATGTCGGTGCTCTCCTTCCGGGGGTCGCCCTGGACGAGCCGCCCAGCGCGGGCGAGGAAGCGCTCGGTGAACTCGTCGGCCACGCTCGCGTCCACCAGCAGCCGCGTCGCGGCCAGGCAGACCTGCCCGGCGTTGTCGTACTGCTCCACGGCCAGGTCGGCGGCGAGGTCGAGGTCCGCGTCGGCGAACACCAGCAGCGGGGACTTGCCGCCGAGTTCCAGCGACAGCGGGGTGAGGTTGGGCGCCGCGGCGGCGGCGATGCTCCGCGCGGTGGCCACCGACCCGGTGAAGCTGATCCTTCGCACGCCGGGGTGCGCGACGAGCGCCGCGCCCGCTTCCGCGCCGAATCCCTGCACGACGTTGAGGACGCCGTCGGGCAATCCGGCCTCGGCGGCGATGCCGGCCAGCAGGGACGCGGTGAGCGGGGTCCACTCGGCCGGTTTGAGCACGACGGTGTTCCCGGCGGCCAGTGCGGGGGCGACCTTCCAGGTGGCCAGCATGAGCGGCGCGTTCCACGGGGTGATCAGCGCGCAGACCCCGGCCGGGTCCCAGTCGACGTGGTTGCGGTGGCCCCTGGTCTCGAAGTCGTCGTGGCCGAGCCGCAGCAGCCGGTCGGCGAAGAACCGGAAGTTGTGCGCCACGCGCGGCATCACGCCGCGCCGGTGGGAGCGGATGAGCGCGCCGTTGTCGGCCGTCTCGACCTGTGCGAGCTCTTCGACGCGTTCGTCGACGCCGTCGGCTATCGCGTGCAGGAGCCGTGCCCGCTCCTCCCTGTCGGTGCGGGCCCAGCCCGGGAACGCCCGGGCGGCGGCGGTCACGGCGGCCTCCGCCTCGGCGGCCCCGCCCCGCGCGACCTCGGCGAGCGGCTGCTCGTCGATGGGGGAGACGTCGGTGAACGCGGCGGCCGAGGCGACCCGTTCGCCGCCGATCCAGTGGCCGGTGTCGACGGTGACGCCCGCGACCTCTGCCATAGCGGCACCTCCAGTTCGTTTGGTCCCAAATAAAATAGAAGAGCGCGGCCCGCGGGGTCAACTCGGCGGAGGTCTCCTTGACAGTTCGTTTGAGCCCGAACATTCTTGGGTGTCATCCAGAGTCCGGCTGTGAGAGGGGAACGGGGAGTGCAGCCTCCGCGCTTCGTGCTCGTGTTGAGCGAGAACTGGACGATGACCGCCGGGCGGGACCTGCCCGTCCTGGTCCGCTGGGCCCGTGAGGCCGAGGACGCGGGCTTCGACGCGGTCATGATCAGCGAGCACGTCGTGCTCGGCCCGGACGCCGTCGCCGGCGGCATCATGGGGAACCCGCGCGAGTACGCGCTGCCGGGCAACCAGGATCCCCGCATGCCGTGGCCGTCCTCGCTGGTGCTCCTCTCGGCGATCGCCTCGGTCACCTCCCGGCTGCGGCTCGCCGCCGCGGCGGTCCTGGCCCCGCTCCGGCATCCGCTCGCGCTCGCACGCGACCTCGGAACGCTCGACCTGATCTCCGAAGGACGCCTGGTCGTGCAGCCGACGGTGAGCTGGAGCCGCGACGAGTACGCCGCCCTAGGCGTGCCGTTCGAAAAGCGGGGCGCCCTCCTGGACGAGCAACTCGAAATCTGGAACCTGCTGTGGCGGGGGTCCCCGGTCTCCTACCGGGGGCGCCACTTCGGCTTCGAGGACGTCTACTTCGAGCCGCGCGCCCACCGGCCCGACGGCCCGCGCATGTGGTTCGGAGGGCAGCGCCTGCACGACAGGCTCCTCGATCGCCTGGTGCGGTACGGGCACGGCTTCCACCCCCTCGGCAGGCCGTCCCCCGGGGAGCTCGCCCGCCTGCGGACGGCGATGGCCGCCGCGGACCGGGACGCGGCCGGCCTGGAGATGATCGGCGGAACCCGTCCCACCTTCCCCGACGACCACTCCTGCGCCCCGCTCGCGCCCGCGCTGGAGAGCATCCCGGAACAGCGCGCCCAAGGATTCACCACCTTCTGCATCAAGCCTTCGCAGTTCATCGACGACCCGGACGGCGTCGGCGCCTTCTGCCGCGACGTCATCAAGCGCACCGACGCCCTTCTCAGTTCATGACCCTGCTCGATTCCCACGACCCAGCTCGATTCCCATGACCCTGCTCGATTCCCGGAGGGAGAGCCCATGACCGACGTCTCGTACGACGAGTGGCGGGCGCGGGCGGCCCGGCTCGCACCGCAAACCCTGCACCACATCGGCGGTGCCTTCGTGCCGAGCCGCGACGGTGCGACGTTCCCGGTCGTCTCCCCACGGGACGGCCGCACGATCGCCGACGCGGCCGCGGCCGGAGCCGCGGACGTGGACCGGGCGGTGGCCGCGGCGCGGCACGCGTTCGACGACGGGCCCTGGCCAAGGCTCGCCCCCGCCGACCGCAAGGCCGCTCTCCTGCGGCTGGCCGACCTCGTCGAGCGTGACCGCCTGACCTTGGCCCTGCTGATCTCCCTGGAGATGGGCAAACCGGTCAGCGAGGCGGACGGCATCGAACTGCGCGCCCTGCTCGGCTGCCTGCGCTGGTACGCCGAGACCGCCGACAAGCTCATCGACGAGTCGCCCCGCACCGGCGCGGGCTCCCTCGCCCTGGTCACCCGCGAGCCGGTGGGCGTGGTCGGCGCCGTCGTCCCGTGGAACTTCCCGCTCACCATGGCCGCCTGGAAGCTCGCGCCCGCGCTCGCGGCGGGCTGCGCCGTGGTGCTCAAGCCGGCCGAGGAATCGCCGCTGTCGGCCCTGCACCTGGCGGCGCTGGCCACCGAGGCGGGCCTGCCGGACGGGGTCCTCAACGTCGTCAACGGACGCGGTGAGATCGCCGGGCGGGCGCTGGGCGAGCACCCCGGCGTCGACGTCATCGCCTTCACCGGCTCCACCGGGGTCGGCCGCCGCTTCCTTCGGTACGCGGCGGACTCCAACCTCAAGCGGGTCTGGCTGGAGCTGGGCGGCAAGTCGCCCAACATCATCCTGCCGGACGCCCCCGACCTGGACGCCGCCGCCGACACCGCCGCCTGGGGGATCTTCTTCAACGCCGGCGAGATGTGCACGGCCCCGTCCCGCCTGCTCGTCCACCGCTCCGTCGCCGACCGGGTCCTCGACCGGATCGTCGCCCGCGCGCGGTCCCTCACGGTCGGAGACCCGCTGGACCCCGCGACCGAGATGGGCCCCCTGGTCTCGGCCCGCCAGCGCGACCGCGTCCTGTCGTATCTCGAGGTCGGCGGCGCCGAGGGCGCCCGCCTGCGCGCAGGGGGCACACCGGTCGACCGGAACGGGTACTACCTGCGCCCGTCCGTCTTCGACCGGGTGAAACCCGGCATGAGAATCGCCCGGGAGGAGATCTTCGGCCCGGTGCTGGCCGTGCTGGAGTTCGACGACACCGACGAGGCCGTGCGCCTGGCCAACGACACCGACTACGGCCTGGCCGCCGCGCTCTGGACCTCCGACCTGACGACCGCGCACCGCGTCTCCCGTGCGCTCCGGGCGGGCACCGTCTGGGTCAACTGCTACGAGGAAGGCGATATGAGCGTCCCGTTCGGGGGCGTCGGGCAGTCCGGCAACGGCCGTGACAAGTCCCTGCACGCTTTGGACAAGTACCTCGACCTCAAGACCACCTGGATCGCGCTGTGACGGCACGCCCGCTGATCGCCGTCCCGGCGCGTTTCTCCGCGAGTGCTTCGGCGCTGCGCCACGCCGCCGAGGTCGCCGCGCGTGCGCTGGTCGAGGCGGTCTGGCGCGGCGGCGGCGAGCCGTTCGTCATGCACCCGGCCGATCCGAGGCACGTCGCCGGACGCCTGGCCCGCTGCGACGGCGTCCTGCTGCCGGGCGGCGGCGACCTGCACCCGCGCCACTACGGCGCGGCAGGCGAGCACGAGACCCTGTACGACGTGGACGAGGAGCAGGACGCCTTCGATCTGGCCGTCGCGCGGCACGCCCTCGCCGCCGGGCTGCCGATGCTGGCGATCTGCCGGGGCCTCCAGGTCGTCAACGTCGTGGCGGGCGGGACGCTGCACCAGCACGTGGAGCCCGACCACCGCCACGTCGTGCACCGGGTCACCGTCGAGGACGGTTCGCTGCTGCACAATACGATCGACGACCGGGAGCCGGCCGTCTCCTGCTACCACCACCAAGGAATCGAAGCTTCCGGTGCCGGGCTGGTCGTCACCGCGCGGGCGGCCGACGGCACCATCGAGGCGATGGAACTGCCGGGCGCGGCGGGATGGTTCCTCGGCGTCCAATGGCATCCGGAGGACACGGCGGCCCGTGACCCGGCCCAGCAGGGCCTCTTCGGCGCCCTCGTGCGGGCGTCCGGCGGTGCGGAGTCCCGCTCACTGGAGGCGGGCGTGGCGTAGGAAGGCGTCCATGAGGCGATGGGCGCGGCGCTCGGCGGCGGGGGCCAGCGCCCGGGTCTGGCCGAGCACCGATTCGGGGTCGAGCCCCAGCCGCCGCATGTCCTTCTCGCCGCCGTTCGCGAGCCACGACTCCAGTTCGCGCACGGTGAGCTCGGGATGGAACTGGACGCCCAGGCTCCGCCCGATCCGGAACGCCTGCGGGGCCACATCGTTCCGGGCGATCTCGACGCCGCCGGGCGGCGTGATCCAGCGGTCGAAGTGGTACTGGAACCACGGTCCCGGCCCGACCAGCGAGGGCTCCTCCGTCTCGATGCCGACCCATCCGATCTCGGGACGCGGTGCGCGCTCGACCCTGCCGCCGAGTGCCGTCGCCAGGGCCTGGCCTCCGAAACAGATCCCGAGAACGGGCACGCCGATAGCCTGCGCCTTGCGCAGCATGGCCAGCTCCCCGGAGATCCAGCTGCCGATCGCCGCCTCGTCGTCCACCGACCACGGCGCGCCCATCGTCACGACGAGGTCCCACTCGGACGGCTCGGGGAAGGTGATCTGCACGCCGGGGTCCTGATGACGCTCGGGCGGCACGACGACCATCTCGGTGACGTCGAACCCATGCTGGAGCAGGCTCTCCCCGACCGGCCCGATCGGGGAGAACGCGTCGTGCTCGATCACCAGCGCACGCATGCGACCCTCCATCCACCGCCGTCGTTCATTTGCTCCCAAACAATATCCGATCGCGAGCGGGCGAGGTATTTCCAAAAGTCGTTTGGCCCCGTATGATCCCCGTCACGCATACGCCGTGCGCGGCCGATCGAAAGGACTGTGAGGGGTATGAGCGAGCAGAGCGGAACGGGCCTGCGGGACGCCGGCCCGATCGACGGAGACGGAAGCCGCCTCGCAAGGAACAAGCTCGGAATCGCGGGCATCGTCTTCTTCGTCGTCGCCGCGGCCGCCCCCCTCGTAGGCATGACCGGGGCGGTTCCCATCGCCATCGTCCTCGGCAACGGCGCCGGGGTGCCCGGCGCCTACCTCGTCGTGGGCCTCATCCTGCTCGTCTTCAGCGTCGGGTACTCCGCGATGAGCCAACAGGTGACCAACACCGGGGCGTTCTTCGCCTACGTCGGACGAGGGCTCGGCATCGTCCCGGGCGTGGCCTCCTCCTTCGTCTCCCTGCTCGCCTACCTGACGATCCAGCTCGCGGTCTACGGGTTCTTCGGCGCCGTCATGGCGGGCCAGATGAACGCCGAACTGGGCATCGACCTGGCGTGGTGGGTGTGGGCCCTGATCGCCTGGGCCCTGGTGCTGGCCATGTCCGCGCTCAGCGTGGACGTCGGAGCCAAGGTGCTGGGCCTGCTCATGCTGCTCGAAGTGCTGTCGCTCGCGATCGTGGCCGTGGCGGTCCTGCTCCACGGCGGCGGCCCGGACGGCATGTCGCTCGGCGCCTCGTTCTCACCCGGCAGCGTCTTCGAGGGCGGCTTCGCCGGCTCGGCGGGCATCGCGCTCACCTTCGCCTTCGCCTCCTACATCGGCTTCGAGGCGACCGCCATCTACGGCGAGGAGACCAAGGACCCCAAGCGCAACGTCCCCATCGCGACCTACATCGCCGTCTCCCTGATCGCGGTCCTGTTCGCGTTTACCTCGTGGGCGGTGGTCAGCGGCCTCGGCAGCGGCGCGGTCCGCGACCGCGTCGCCGAGATCTCGGCCGTGGACGGAACCCCGCTCGCCGACCCCGCCGCGGTCATCTTCGGCGTCGCCACCGAGTACGTCGGCGGCTGGCTGGCGACGGTGATGAGCTGGCTCGTCCTGTCCAGCCTCTTCGCCGGACTGCTCGCCTTCCAGAACAGCGCGGCGCGCTACTTCTTCTCGATGGCGCGCGGCGGCGTGCTGCCCGCCGTACTCGGCCGCGTCAACCGGCGCGGCGCACCGGTGTTCGGCACCGCCGCCGTCGCGGCGACCTCGCTGATCGTCATTGTGGCGTTCCGGCTCACCGACCGTGACCCGGTGCTGCACATGTTCTCCTGGTTCAGCGCCCTGGCGGTACTGGCGATCGTGCTGGTGGAGGTCCTCGTGTCCGTCGCCGTGATCGCATACTTCCGCCGGCAGCCCGACGCCGGCGCCCGCCGCGTGTGGAGCACCCTGGTCGCGCCCATCGTCGCCATCGTCGGCCTCGTGCTCGGGATGTACCTCCTCGTGTCCCGCTTCGGCCTGCTGGCCGGGACCGCGGCCGAGGGCGTCGACCCCGCGACCCAGTCGTGGGGCCTGTCCATGCTCGGCTGGCTCCTGGTGGCGCTGCCGTTCATCGTCCTCGCCGCCGGGGCCGTGGTAGGCGCGCTGCGGCGCAACAGGAACGCCGAAGCGATGGCCGACCTGGTGACCTGACACCGTTCGCCCCGCCCCGCACGCGGCAACCGCGTGCGGGGTTCCGCGTCCGCCGCCGGTGCGGGCCGTCCAGGTCCATGCTTGCTCAGGCGCCATGGTGCCTTCAGCCGGCGGCGCAGCGGAAACCGATGTTGCCGGTGGAGGAGTCGGGGGTGTTGGAGGTGCGGGCCGCGACGCGGTAGCGGTTGCAGTACGAGTCGTGGCAGAGGTACGAGCCGCCGCGCATCACTCGGGACTGTCCTTCGGACCACCGGTCCTGTGCCCATTCCCAGACGTTGCCGACGGTGTTGTAGAGGCCGAAGGCGTTGGGCCGGTAGGCGTCGACGGGAGCCGTTCCGGCGTGCCCGTCCTCGGCGGTGTCGTATCGGGGGAACTCGCCCTGCCAGATGTTGCACCGCCAGTGGCCACGTGGTGTCAGGTCATCGCCCCACGGGTAGCGGGCCTGATCCAGGCCTCCGCGTGCCGCGTACTCCCATTCCGCTTCGGTGGGGAGCCTGCGCCCCGCCCAGCCGGCGTAGGCGGCGGCGTCGTTCCACGAGACGTGGACCACCGGGTGCCGCCGCCTGCCGTCGACCGTGCTGCCGGGACCTTCGGGTGCACGCCAGCAGGCGCCTTCGACGGCCCTCCACCATGGAGTCCCGGCGGGGGCAGGGCTGGCTCGCGCGATCTGCGGCGGCAGGGCACCGGCGAAGACGTAGGACCAGCCGAACCGTTCGGCCTCGGTGACGTACCCGGTGGCCTTGACGAACGCGGCGAACCGCGCGGTGGTCACCGCGTGCGCGTCGATCAGGAAAGGGCCGACGGCGACCTCGCGGACCGGGCCCTCACCGTCCCCGGGGTTGGCCGTCTCGTCCTCGTTGCCCATCCGGAACGTGCCGCCGGGCAGGCGGATCATGCCTTTGGTGCCGGGCGGCCGGGGTCCCGGGCCGCGGTCGCGCCTGGACGGAGGGACCGGCGAGGGCGCCACCGGCGGCGTCCCGTTCGCGTCCCGTGCCGCGGCACAGCAAGCCCGGCCGCTGGAATGACTCATGCTCCACCCCTACATCTCGATCGGACGGGGACGAGGCCGAATGGCCGCGAGAAGTGCCTCCGCGGCTGCCTCTGTTCTGGCCGGGAAGGCCTAGAAGGGCAGATAGACCGGTGTACCGGGACGATAGATGCCTGTCAGTACGAGCCACAGATAGCGCGCGGCGTTGCGCACGTACTCATCGCTCGACAGCGTCGAGCGGGAGATCGCGGGCAGGGCGGGCGCGGCGGCCTTGCCGATGTAGGTCAGAGCGTTGACGGCCTGCAGCCGCACTCTCGGGTCGCGGTGGTCGCGCAAGGTGTCGGCCAGGAAGGGCACTGCGGGGTCGGTGCGCCCCAAGCGGGCCAGTGCCTCCGCCAGCACGATGCGCACCCGCACGGACGGTTCGGCCTCCAGCCGGTCGGCCAGCCTTCCCACGGCCGGGCCCGCGCCGCTCTCGAGCATGAGCAGGCCGGAGGCGGCCCAGTAGCGGATCACCTCGTTGCCGTCGTCCAGGTCGCGGGTGAGCAGGGCGATCCGGGCGGGATCGCGCTGGATGGCGACGGCGGCCAGGCGAAGAACACGGCGCAGGGGATAGGCGCCTGGTGCGCGGCTCTGGTCGTAGCCTTCCAGCGGCGAGCCCTCCGGGATGAAGCCGTTGTCGTTGACCTGGAGGATGTGGTCGTCCAGGGCCGTCCGCAAGCGCTCCAGGACGGCGCGGTGGCCGGGGTCGCCCGTCAGGTCGTGCACCTCATCGGGATCGGAGCGCAGGTCATAGAGCTCTTCTGCGGGCTTGGTCCGCCAGAACCGGTCCTGGATCTCGGTCAGAGTGCCGTCGACGTGCGCCTTCTCCCAGTCCTGGTAGCCCTTCTGCTGCCAGGCGTACGCCAGGTGCTGACCGTACGGGCGGTGCGGGCTGTAGTTGCGGATGTAGCGGTAGCGCTCGTCCCGGACGGTGCGCACCATGTCGTACCGCTCGTCCATGCGGTTGCGGACGCCGAACGCCGGTGCCGGCCGGCGCCGCCCGGTCAAAGGGGCGCCGGACATGTGGTCCGGTACTTTCAGGCCGGCCAGCGATAGCACTGTCGGTGCCAGGTCCAGAGAGGTCACGGGCGAATCGATGACCGACCCGGGCGCCGCGGGCGCCAGGTGTGCCCATCTTCGGGGGAAGCGGACGATCAGGGCGGTGCGCAGGCCGCTGTCGTAGCAGTAGCGCTTGCTGCGCGGCAGCACGCCGCCGTTGTCGGAGTAGTAGAAGACGATCGTGTCCTCGGCGAGCCCGTCCCGTTCCAGTTCCGCCAGGCGCGCGGCGACTTCGGTGTCCATCCTCGCCATGAGGTCGTAGTAACGGGCTCTGTCGGTGCGGATGTGCGGAGTGTCCGGCAGGTAGGCCGGTACCCGGACGTCCTCGGGGCGGGTCTTACCCGGGCCCGCGTAGAACAGTGCGTTCTCGTGCGTGGTCATGTAGTTGAACACCGAGAAGAAGGGCCTGCCCTTCGGCCGCCACCGCCAGTGCGCGAAGATGCCGGACTGGTCCCACACCTGCGCCGGATCGAACGGTGCGTTGTAGTCGGTCTTGCTGTTGTTGGTGCAGAAGTAGCCCGCCTCGCGCAGGTACTCGGGGAACCCCCGCAGGAACGAGGGGATCTTGCCCTCGGCCCGCATGTGCTCGGCGGGACCGCAGCTCTCCGGTGGGACGCCGGTGAGGATCGCGAACCGGGACGGGGCGCAGACCGGCGCGCTGGAGAAGGAGTTGTCGTACCGCACTCCCTCGCGGGCGAGGCGATCGAGGGCGGGGGTGCGTGCCAGCGGGTCCCCGTAGGCGCCGATGAAGGGGTTGTTGTCCTCGCTTACCAGCCACAGGATGTTCGGTCCGGCCTGCTGTGCGGCGGCCGGCCGGGCGGGCAGGGCCGCCGCGAGCACTCCGCCCGCTCCCGCGGCCAGCATCCGTCGACGGGGCACCTCGCGTGCGACCATACTATCCCTACCTTTAACAAATGGAATTGCGAAGGCGATGACCCCACAATCCCGGCCGACGGCGGCAGCGTCTACAGTCGAGCGGCGATTGCGTGCACCGATTGCCGGACCGCCGCCGATCCATGCCTGCCGCCGTCGTCCGGGGACCGCCTACGGGACGCGCTGAGCCGATCTCCTTCAGACCCTCCCCGCTCGCAAGCCGTCGCCCGTAGCCGTACCGTGCGCCGGCCGGGCGGTGCGAGAACTTGAGCGCCGGTGGCTCCCGATTCCGCGTCCAACGGCCCCCGAAACGCAAGATCCCCAGGCCGGGCATGGTGCCTGACCTGGGGATTCGCTGCGCTCGGCCGCTGAAGGGCGGGCTGCCGACGTGAGGCGGAGCCAGCCGTGCCGCCCGTCGTGGAGCATGCCGGCGCGGTCCTGGTAACTGCGGGCGAACAGCCGCTCGGGCACGTCGAGTTCGAAGTTCGGCTACCTGGACGAGGCGGTGACCGTCCGGTGTGGACGGGGACGAGCGGCCGTCCACGATCAGGACCGTGTCGGGGCCGTGCCGGCGGGTGACCGGGGCGAGCGCGAGCAGTGGCGCCAGGTGGTCGACCACCCGGTGCGCGGCAGATTCGGGCACCCCTAACAGCAGTGCGACCTGCCGCAGCGTGAGGTTGGTGCGCTAGTACACCGCGATCAGCAGCACCCGGCCGACCAGCGGCAGGCTCCACCTCCGGCCGGTGCCGGGCGCCGGCAGCGGCGCCGCGCAGGCCGGCGGCGGCCAGAACAAGGCGTTCGGTCCGGGTCGGGCATGGCGGATAGAACAAGATCAAGGATCTCGCTCAATCCACGCTACGGGAACAGCCTTTGAGGCGTGCGCCGAGGTTGCAGGGCAGCGGCACACCCGTGCCTGGCCCGGTGCTTGTTCTCAGCTTTGCCGCAAGGCGGCGAGGCCCTTCCGCATGTCTTCTGGGTTCATCACGGGCTCAATGTCGATCTTCGCGCCGAGTTCTTGGAAAAGAGGCTCCGCGATCGCCGGAAGGGTTGAACTGTCCTGCATGTCGAAGACGAAGGTGCAGGATCGTCCGCCCTCGCTGGGGCCGAAGTAGGCCGCCTCGGGCTGGAGGCGTTCCAGCATCGACTCCATGACCTCCGGCAGTTTGCCGTTCTTGAGCGCTTCGTTCGAGACCTCGGTGTCCAGTCGCGCTCTCAGCATGACTCTCATCGCAGTTGCCCCCACGCGTTCCGGGCCGACGCGGCCCTGTCCGCGCTCCCCCAGACCCGACGCTGTCTCCATTAATCACCCCGGATCCTCGGGGCAAACATCGCGTCCCGCCAGGCCCACGCGGCTGGGAGGGCTCACGCGGCGGACCCGCCACCAAGAGCCAACCGGCCACCGGGCGGCAGACGCAGGCCTCTGGTGTTCCATCGCCCCCCGGGACAGAGCGGGGCGTCCCGTTGGCGGGCGGTCGATACGTCCGGCGGTAGCCGTCCCTGCACCGCGGTCGAGTAAGCCAGTCGCGCGAGCACAACCGTTCATCATTCCGTGGCGAACGCCGTTGCCGTTGTCTGCTCTGCGACTGATCAAGCCTGCGTCGGAGCCCGTCACCCTCCGCACCTCCCACCTGCACGGACGTAATTTTTCGGCAGGCACAGCACTGAAGTCCGAGCGGATGGGACACCGGATGCCCGGCATCGCCGGCGTCTACAGCCACGCCACCGAACCGATGCGGCAGGGTCTGCGAGAGCGGCTCCAGCAGCGATGGACCGCCCTGACGAGCAACCGGCCATGACCGCGGTGTCAAGGTCGTCCCGACCACCCCCCGACCTGCGCATTATCGAAATGCCGCAGGTCAGGGGAGGTCGTTGGCGCTTGTTGACGCCCGTTCAGCACCCAGGGGCGGCGGTGCGTGGCGTGGTCTTTCAGTCCTCGCCGGATGGCCGTGAGTCGGGTCGTTCAGTCCCGTCCCGGCAGCCGGGTGGTGATCTCCTGTAGGAACCAGGCATTGCCGTCGGGGTCGCGGAAGGAGGCGAACGAGCCGTAGCTCGCGCGGTCGGGGGCCGGGCCGGCAACCCTTTCCCGGGCGCCGGCGTGGTGGAAGACGCCGCCCGAGTCGTGGAACACCTCGCCGACCTCGACGCCGCGCTCTGCGAGGTCGGCCCGCGCCGCGTCGATGTCGCTCACGACCAGGTGCAGGCCCTGTGCCGAACCTGGCGCGGCGTCGGTGAGCCCGGTGCCGAAGATCACCGAGCACGCCGAACCGGGCGGCGTCAGCTGCACCACTCGGAAGTCCTCGTTGGTGCCGACGTCAGCGTCCTTGCGCCAGCCCAGCGCGGTGTAGAAGTCCTTGGCCCGGTCGGCGTCGGCGACGGGGAGCACGACGACCTCCAGCTTCATGTCCACGATGTCGTTCCCTTCCAGTGCGGCGCCGGTGGCCGGTCAGGCATCCATCGCAGCCGGGAGACCGGGCTCTGATCAGCAACTTCACGTTCGCATCGCCCATGGGCGAAGTTCACAAAGCCAGCCCAAACCGATCGGCAAGATCTGCTCCGCCGCGGCTGGTGACACGGGCCGCTCAGCGAGCGTCCACCGGTGGCGCGGCTCGGGCCGTCGAGCAGCCATCGGGCAGCCAGGGGGACGAACCGGGGCGTTTCCGGCGAGGGGTGAACCGGGACTTCTGTGTTTGCCCTTTTCAAGACGGGTGAGTCACGTGTGACTCGAAGCGAAGCGCTGCCCGCGGACGAACTTGACCTTCAGGGTGCTGTTGAACGCCTCGGCGGCGGCGTTGTCCAGGCCGCCGCGGTGTACTCCGACCCGCGGTCGGTATAAAGATCACCCCGTCCACATTCCCGTCTTTGGTGGTGGCCGCCATCTGCAAGGAGGCCACCGCCAGGGCCGAAAGGAAACCACCAGGGCCCGTGGAGCCCCGCCCACCCGAAGCGACATCCGGGCCATCGGCCTGACTACCCACAGAAAACACGAACTGGTTGGGGCCGCTACGCCCCCCAACCAGCACACGAAAGATCGAGGCTAGCCTTTCAGGAAGTTCAGCAGTTCGGTGTTGACCTGGTCCTGATGCGTGGCGGTGATGCCATGCGGAGCGCCCGGGTAGTAGATATCTTTCGCGCCCTTGATGAGCTGGGCGGACTTCCTCGCCGAATCCTTGACGGGGACGATTTGGTCGTCCTCGCCGTGCAGCACCAGGGTCGGAACGTCGAACTTGGCGAGGTCTTCGGTGAAATCGGTCTCTGAGAATGCCTTGATGCTGTAGTAGGCATTGAGGAGGCCGGACTGCATGCTCCAGAGCCAGAACTGGTCGAGGATTCCTCGTGAGACATCGGCGCCGGGCCTGTTGGCGCCGTAGAATTGGAGGGCTAGATCCTGATAGAACTGCGAGCGGTCTTTGACAAGGGATTCGCGCAGGCCATCGAAGACTTCGATCGGCAGGCCTTCGGGATTGGCCTCGGTCTTCAACATGATCGGAGGCACTGCGGCTATCAGGACTGCCTTGGCGACTCGTCCCGTTCCGTAACGCCCGATGTAGCGCGCGACCTCGCCGCCGCCCGTGGAGTGGCCGATCAGGCTGACATCATCAAGATCGAGCGACTCGATCAAGGCTGCGAGGTCGTCGGCATAGCCGTCCATGTCGTTGCCCGAGGTTGCCTGGCTGGACCGGCCATGACCGCGCCGGTCGTGCGCGACCACGCGGAAACCGTGCTGCAGGAGAAACAGCATCTGCCCGTCCCACGCGTCGGAATTCAGCGGCCAGCCGTGAGAGAACGTCACGACGGGACCCTCACCCCAGTCCTTGTAGTAGATCTCGGTGCCGTCCTTGGCCGTTATGGTGCTCATGGCGTCTCCTCTTTGCGGACGATGTGCTCACACGGCCGACCGCAGGCGCCGACGCGATGCCGGTCGAGTCCGTGGAATGTCCTCCTCCTGTGCCCGCCACCTCATGTCCCTAATCTGGCCCGAGCAGTGACGCAAAGAGGTCGGCGAGGTCCGGTCACAGCGGCTTTACCATTGCCAGTCGGCCCGCCGATGGGGCCGTGCGCGCCGAGGCCAGCAATGCGTCACCGAAATCTCTCCGCCAGTCGATGTCGAAACTTTGTTGGCACTTTGCTGAAACCGTGGTCGTCGGTTCGAGGCTGATGGCCAGCCTCCGATGCTGGGGTATCGAGCGGCGCCGTCTTCGAACCGTTCCACGCCTCAGACGTAGCGTAGGTGACCGGCCACTCTAAGGAGCGAAGGTCTCAGAGTCGTTGCTGGTGATAGCGGCGACTCGCCTGAACGCCTGTGGTCTCACGTCGCCGGTGACTGCGCCACCGTGGTGACCGACGGGTTCGTGGGCATCGGGTTCTCCCCGGAGATCGCCGAGGGCGAGGACATCGAGGCAGAAACGCCGACGGCACCCTGTGTTTCAGCGACCGGGGCTGCGGTGGATCAACATCGAAGCGCAGTTCTGCAGCGTGGACCCCGACCTGTTCTCCCTGATCCGGCGGTTGCGCGGCTTGAGGGTTCCACGCCTTCACTTGTAGTGCGCACACGAAACACACGGTCACTGAATTCGGGTCGGTGACCAAGCTATGCCCCAGCGTTGCGGGGTAGGCCTAGGCATTACGGGTGCGGCGGGCCAACGGGGGGATGTCTGGTGCACGACGCTAGCGAGTATGCGATGGGATGGCTTGCGCTGGAGGCGTTCGATCCGGCGCCGGTCGCGGTCGCGCTGACCATCGGGCCCGAGCACCGGCTGGTGTACACCAACCTCGCCTACCAGGCCTACGTCGGAGGCCGTCCGCTCGGCAGGCCGATCGCAGACGCGTTCGACAATCGATCGCAGCGGGACTACGGCGCCCTGTTCGACCATGTGCTGGCCACCGGGGAGCCGGTCAACCTGGTCGAGGCGCCGGTGAAGCTGGCCCCCGCGGGCGGGGGCGTCGAGGAGCGGTCCTTCTCCTTCAGCCTGTCCCGGTTCACCCACGAAAGGCCGGGGGTGCTGGTGATCGCGGCGGACGTCACCGAACAGGCCGCGGCGTCGCTGCGGGCGAAGCGGGCGGCCGAGGAGCAGCGGCGCTGGCGCCGCCGGTTCGAGAGCCTGGTGTGGATGAGCGCGCAGATCGTGTGGGTGGCGGATCCGGCGGGTGGGGTGTTCGAGGCGAGCGCGAGCTGGGAGCGGTTGACCGGGCAGAGCCGGGAGGACTTCAGCGGCGACGGCTGGTCGCAGGCGCTGCATCCGGACGACCGCCGGCCGGCGCTCCGGTCGTGGAAGGAGACGTGCCGGCAGGCCCTCCCCTGGCATTACACCTACCGGGTGCGGACGTGGGACGGCGAGTACCGGCACTTCGAGATCCGTTCCGCGCCTGTGTTCGAGGACGGCGCCGTGGTGGAATGGATCGGCACCTGCAGCGATGTCGAGCAGCAGTGGCGGCAGCGGCAGCGCCAGCGGCTGCTCGACCGCGCCGCCGCGGTGGCCATGGAGCAGGCCGGACTGGACCAGATGTTCGCCGCGCTCGCCGGCGTACTCGTCCCCGCGCTGGCCGACGGCTGCGCCGTGCACCTGCTCCCCGATCTGGTCGACCGTCCCCGGGGCGCCCCGATCACCGTCCGGCGCATCGCCACCGCCGCACGGGACGGCCTGGGCCGCCAACCCCCGTCCGGTGAGGAGCGGTTCGCCCCCGACAGCGGGTTCGCCCGCGCGCTGCGGCAGCGCCGTCCGCTGTACCGCACGTTCCCGCCGGGCCAGCCACCGGCCGATCTGCTGCCCGAGCGCACCGCCACCTGGCTGGCCGAGAACAAGGCCACCAGCGTCGTGCTGATACCGGTCATCGTGGACGGCACCGTGGCGGCGGCGGTCACCGCGTCCCGGCGCGAGGACCGCGCGCCCCTCGGGCCGGACGACATCGCCCTCATGGGGCAGGTCTTCGAGTACACCCACGACTCGCTGAGCGGCGCCGTCCGGTTCCAACGCGCCCAGCAGGTAGCCCTGGCCATGCAGTACGGCCAGCTCGCCGACCCGCCCGAACTCGCCGGCCTGGATATCGTCGCCCGGTACCGGGCCAGCCCCGCGGCGGGCGAGGTGGGCGGCGACTGGTACGACTCGTTCGTCCTGCCCGGCGGCGCGATGGTGCTGGTCATCGGCGACGTGGCCGGCCACGACCTGGCCGCCGCCGTCGAGATGAGCCGGCTGCGCAACATGCTGCGGGCCCTGACCGCCGACCGCGCCGCCCCGCCCGGCGAGATCCTGCGCCGCCTCAACACCGCCATGGAAACGGTCGCCCCCGACACCACCGCGACCTGCATCCTGTCCAGCATCGAACAACCCGAACCCGGCCGATGGCAGTGCAACCACGCCACCGCCGGACACCCCCCACCACTCCTGATCACCCCCGGCGGCCACTGCCGCTTCCTGAACGACGCCGCCAACCCCCTGCTGGGCGTCTCGATCAACCAGCCCTACCGCACCGCGACAGAACCACTGCCACCCGGCTCCACCCTGCTGCTCTACACCGACGGCCTCATCGAACGCCCCGACGAGGACCCCGACACGAGCCTGGACCGGCTCCGCCGCCGAGCAGCAGCCCTCGCAACCCGACCCCTGGAACACTTCTGCGACGGCCTCCTGGAGCACCCCCCACCGAACGGCACCGACGACATCGCCGTCATCGCCCTGCGCGTCAAGGACTCCCAAAACCGGCCCGCACCCCGCGACCAATAGTCGGCGTCCATCACCGGCCACACAGGATTCGCGGTAACGGCGGCCGATGGGGTGGAAGGCTAGGTTGCGGTCCAGTACCCACCGCACGAAGGTGGGCAGGGTGACGTCGTCGACCTGGACCCAACTGCCGCGGGTGTAGTCGAACCTTGTCGGTCCGTCGTGCACCATCCACCGCTCGGCGTCCGTTGGCGGGTCGGCCGGGTCACGGCGATCGTGGGAACCGTGCACATCCACGGCACGCGGTCACGGGGGCTGACCCAGCAGACGTCGATGTCGTCGTCGTAGTAGTGGTCGGTGCGCATCTGGATATCGGCGTCGGTGATCGGTGAGAGCTGCGCCTCCCACGCCATGCCATCCGGTCGCCGTCTGCGGAGGTGGCCATCACGTCGGCCCGCCAGGATCCGTCGGATGCCGGCAGTTCTAATTCGGCCGACCAGCCCGCGCGGCGGATCGCCTCGGCCAGCACGTGCTTGAGCAGGTGGTGATCGGCTGATTCGGCCGACAGGTGGCAGTGCGGCGAGCGGCCGGGTTGTGCGTGAAGTACCGTGTCCGCCGCCGGGACAGCTTGGCGTGCACGCCCGTGGCCACACTCGGGGCAGGTGAGCCTGATCCGGGGTCGTGTCCGGTAGACACTCTCCCACTCCAACCCCTGACCCAGGTCGGTGAGCGTGGTGTCGATCCGCCCGAAACTGGGTCGTCGTTGGCTTTCAGGGGTGAGCCGACGCTATGCGCGGGCACTGACATCCTGCGGGCGTGGCGTGGACCTGCGTCGCGGCAGGCAGTCATTCGCGCGGTACGTGCTGGAGACTTGGTTGCCGAAGGGTCCCGTTCAGGACGGTCCGGGAACCCTGCGTGCTCCCGCCACCCCCCGCTCCGGGCGGGAGCAACGGGAGCACGCAGGGGGCGGCGGTGCGTGGCTCGGTCTTTCAGCCCAGGCGGGGAGCGATGCCTGGATCCTTGCAGAGAGGGTACTCATTTCCTGAACCCCCGACGCGTCATGACCGCCGTCGATGTCCTGATCCGGCCGGTGTCGGCGTGTGCAGAAGTCAGGCAGACGATCGGCGGGGCATGCCGCCGCCCGACTTCCGGCTCCCGGCCTTTCAGCGCAGCGGTATGGCCTTGTTCGCTTCCGCGTTCCCAAGATCAGGGAAGGGGAATGCGCAGTGCGGTGATGCCGCGCATGTCGAGCCAGGCGGCCTCCGGTGTCCGGACCATGCGTAGGACGACCTCTTCGCAGGCGGGGCAGCGGGCGACGAGTCCCGGGGCGCGGGTGTAGAGACGCAGGGTCGCGACCGGGCCGGTGCGGGCGCAGCACGCGCAGCGGGCGTCGGCGGTGGTGACGTCGAAGGCGAGGATCTCGCTCAGCGGGCCGGCCAGCGCGTTCCCGTCCTCGTAGTCGTCGATCATCGTCAGCCTCCTGTCGGGCCGAATCGCTCGGTCTTGATCTTGCGGGCGGCGTGGCCGAGGGCCAGCAGCACGTCGGCGGCCGTTTCCACGAAACCGGTCGGGCCGCAGACGTAGCAGTCCGGCTCGAAGTCGGCGGGCCAGCCGTGGGCGTTCAGGTCGGCGGCCATGAGCCGCCCGGGTGGCCGCCGGCCTTCGGGCGCCTCGCGGGTATAGAGGTGGGTGACGTCCAGTCCGGGGGCTCCACGGCGCAGTTCGGCGGCGTAGTACCGGTCGGCGGGCGTCCGCACCGAGTAGACGAGCCGAAACGGCGTGCGGCTGCCGGCCTGCCCGCGGGCGCGGATCATCGCCATCAGCGGCACGATCCCCGATCCGCCGGCGACCAGCAACACCGGCGCCGTGGCGGCGGGACGCCAGACGAACCAGCCGCCCACCGGCCCGCGGATCTCCACCGGGTCGCCGTGCGAAAGGCCCCCGACCAGGTAGGAGGAAACCTCGCCGTCCGGCACGCGTTGCACGGTCAGCTCGACCCGGTCGCCGTCGGCCGGCGCGGCGATCGAGTAGCTGCGCTGGGTGCTGTAGCCGTCCTCGGCGGTGAGCCGCACGTCGACATGCTGGCCCGCCGTGTGGCCCGGCCAGCCCGGCACGTCGAAGACCAGCGTCTCGGCGGTGGGCGTCTCGATCCGCGTCCCGGCGAGCCGGGCGACGCGCCAGGTCAGTCGCCTTGGTACCGCTGTTCGCGCCATGGGTCCCCGTAGTCGTGGTAACCGGCCGTCTCCCAAAAGCCCGGCTCGTCCTGATCGAGCAGGCGGATGCCGCGCACCCACTTGGCCGACTTCCAGAAGTACAGGTGCGGTACCAGCAGCCGGGCCGGGCCCCCATGCTCAGCGGGGAGATCTTCTCCGTCGAAGCGGTAGGCGACCCACGCCTGCCCGTCCAGGACGTCCTCCAGCGGAAGGTTGGTGGTGTAGCCGCCATAGGAGTGGGCGAGCGCGTAGTCGGCGGCGGTGTCCACATCGGCCAGCAGGGTGTCCAGCGACACGCCTTCCCACTGGGTGCCGAGCTTGGACCACTTGGTGACGCAGTGGATATCGACGGTCGGTGTCTCGCTGGGCAGCTCCATGAACTGCTGCCAGTCCCAGCTGTACTCCCGCCCGGTCTCGGTCGTGACGGTGAACTTCCAGTCTTCCTTGCCGACGCGCGGCGTTGGACCGGCCGACAGGACCGGGAAGTCCTCAGTCAGGTATTGGCCGGGAGGGAGCTTGACACCCGTCCCGGGCCGTCGGCCATGGAAACCCGGTGACACAATGCCCATCACCAACCCCCTCCCAGGGGCATTCGAGGAAAGCGACGGATGACGCCATTCCCGCAGGCGTCGTCACCGAAACCAGTCCGCACACGCACCTCGGGCCCACCGGTCGCGGGATGATCAACCTGCCTGAACAGCGAAAGTGGGACGGGTGAGCCGCCGGGTTGCTACGAGGCAGCAGTCGGCTCCCACCTTCCTGGTCGTGGTGCACTCGGTGTGCACGGAGCCGATGGTGGCACCGCCCTGGGTGTAGGAGAGGGAACCGGTCGAGATGAGCTTGCTCCCTGCCCCGCGCGGGTCGCAGGTCGGGTTGTCCGGGCCGGGAGTGCAGGCAGGGATGAACTGCGTGTCCCCGTCCGCGACGGTCTCGTAGTAGACGTTGGGCCTCATCGTCGAACGGCTACGGTGCCGCGCAAATCGACGCGGTTCGCCCACCGGGACGCACAGGTCAGCGATGCCAACACAACGCGAAGGCGGCCGGGCGTCACGCCGGCTCCCTCGCACCTCAGGTAATGACCGGTTGCGGCCGGTGCCGGGTTCGCTGAACAGAACGCCGAACTCACCTGGGCGTCGGCGGGCGCCTAACGATGTCAGCGCCGAGCACGAGTGCGTCGGCATCCGCTTATGTGAAGGACGGTGAGTCCGGCTCAAGCATCGCGGGGGCGCCGCTCGCGTACGGGATGAAACTGGGGCCGTCCTGGTACCGGCTGAATCGTGGCGTCCAGCAGGATTCCGAAACCCAGTCCCGTCGCCTCCTCATGGGCAGCGGCAGCGACCAGAACGCCCGCACCAGCAGGGCACCGATCGAGCCGATGAGCACCTCGATCAGGACTCCCGGTTCCTCGGTTCAGCTGTTGGGCTGGATGAGGCCCTTGTCATGGGCACCGGCCCCCTGACCCGATACGCGGCTGTCGCGTTCTTAGAACCGAGTGGAACGTTTGCGGCGTCCACGTCCTCTGTCGGGTATGGCGCTCACCACTGATGATCAGTTCACCGCGGTCCGTCGATCGCCGGGCTCGCCACCGTGGCGAGCCCGGGCCGCGTTCTGGGCGACGATCATGGCATCGGTTCTTCTCTGCGACGCCGCAGTCCACGTGTACTGGGCCACCGGAGCGGTGTGGCCTGCGGACGACTCCTACGACCTTTCCCGCGCCGTCCTCGGCTTCGGTTCCGACTTCAGGCCCGGACTCGTCTTGCCGCTCGCCGGGCTGCTCATCGTCGCGGCGGGGCTGGTTCTGGCTCGTGGGCGTCTGGGACGGGCACACCGGCTGGGGTGGCTCTGGCAACTGGGCACGCTCGCCATCACCGCCGGGCTGCTCACCCGCGGCCTGCTCGGGTTGCTGTGGTGCGTGCCTGCCCTCGGCCATACGCCAGGTGTCTTCTACTGGATGAACCTTCTCGTCTACACGCCGATGTGTCTGGGCCTCGCCGGCTGCGGCCTCCGGCTCCTCGGCGCCGGGGCCGGTCGCTCCGCGGCTTGCCGTCCTGGGGCCCGCTGGTCGCGGACGGCAGCCGCCGGGGCGCCCGTGGCCGTGGTGACCCTGGCACTGCTCGGGGCCTTCGCGTTCTCGCCGACGGCCCGGAGCCGGGACGTCCCGACAGCGATTCTCGGCCAGGCCGCATCGGCGTTCGTCGACACCCCGTTGGCCCGGTTCCACCATGTCAAACAGGGCTCCGGGTCGCCGGTGGTGTTCCTGTCGCCGGGCTCGTCGTGGGCCGCGGCATGGACGCCGCAGCTCACGGAACTCTCGGCGGAGCACACCGTCTACGTCGTGGACCTGCCCGGACAGGGCTACACAGAGCTCCACGACCGGGAGTTCACCTTCGACCTGAACGGCATGACCCGGGCGATCGACACCTACCTCGACGCGGTCGGCCTCCCCCGTACCGTCCTGGCCGGCAACTCCTGGAGCGGCGGATGGGCGCTGGCCTACGCCCAGTCCCACCCAGACCGGGTCGACCGCCTGATGCTGCTCGCCCCGTCGGGAGCGGACCGCCCCGACCCCGTCGAATGGGAGATCCTCAAGCTCCCGGTCGTCGGCCTCGCCATGGCGCAGCTCGGGTCATCAAGCCTCCCCTCGCTGGAAAGCGCCGTCCGCGGCCTCCTCGTGAACCCCGATAAGGTCAGCCAAGCGTTGATCAACGCTCTCGCCGTCCCGAGCACGTTCCCCGACAACGTGCGAGCCACCCACGAGCTCGAAGCCCGGCTGGACTGGAGCGAAACCCAGCGCGCCATGCCGCGGACGACGACACCGACGCTGGTGCTGTGGGGCAGCCAGGACTCGATCCTCCCGGTCGAGTACGCGGCGACGTTCGAACAGCGGCTCCCGGCGGTGCGGCTCCACGTCCTCGACGGCTGCGGCCACGGGCTGCCGCTCGATTGCCCGTCCCAGGTGAACGCGCACATGAGAGAGTTCCTGCGTGGGTACTGATCGGCCCCATCCCGCACAGGACCCGATCGACACGGTCACCCTGGTCCGGACGGCGCAGAGGGGTGACACCCTGGCGATGGGCGACCTGCTCGACATGCTCACGCCCTACGTCGCACGAGTGTGCGGGTCGATCGCCCTCCACAGTGGCTCCGACGCCGCTCAGGACACCCTGATCGTGGTGATGAGGTCGTTGCGGTCGTTGCGTGAGCCCGCTGCGCTGTTCGGCTGGGTGCGCACCATCGCGGTCCGCGAAGCGGTCCGCCACGCCGAACGAGATGCCCGGACTCGTCCCACCGGCGACGAGACGCTGAACCGGGTACCGGCACGCGGCGACCCGCAGCTCGCCGCCGACATACGGGATGTGCTCTTGCGCCTGAGTCCCCGGCATCGCGCCGTGCTCGTCCTGCGTGACCTGCACGGCTTCACCGAGGACGATGCGGCTGCCCTGCTCGACGTGCCGGTCGGGACCGTGAAATCCCAACTTCACCGAGCCCGAGAGTCCTTCAGGAAGGCGTGGATCGCATGACCCCGACTTGGCCTTCTGCCGCGGTCGACCCCGTGCGCCGACTCCGTGCCATGGCCGCCGGCGTGCCCGGCGCCGCGGTGAGCGAACGCGTCGTCAATGCCCCACTGGACCAGGTCTGGGAGATCCTCACCGACTTCGAGAACGGGTTCACCACGGTGCAGCCGGACATGCACCGCGTTCGCGTGCTCACCCGAGCCGGCGACCGGGTCGAGCTCCACGCCCGTGGCAGGCTCGGTCAGCGCGCCCATCTGCGCGGGATCGTCCGCCCCGGATGGTGCTGGCTGCAGAGCCGGTTCCTGATCATCGGCATGGCGGCGGCCGCCCAGCCCGACGGGCGCACACGCGTAGCCCTCACCGGAGGTGTACGGGTACCGACGATGGCCGCCGTCGTGCCGGTCGGGGTCAGGCGCGAGTCACGCAGGTCTCTTGAGCGGCTCGAGGGGCTCGTTGCCCGATCCGATGGGTGATGGCGAAACGGCCCGGCACAGGCGGGGCCCCCGGCGGCGTATCAGGCCTCCCCGTGCCGGGGGAGCGGTCTGCTCCCGATGTGCTCCCGATTCCGCGTCCAACGGCCCCCGGAACGCAAGATCCCCAGGCCGGGTATGGTGCCTGACCTGGGGATTCGATGGTGGGCGATACTGGGATTGAACCAGTGGCCTCTACCGTGTCAAGGTAGCGCTCTCCCACTGAGCTAATCGCCCTTGCGAGGTGGAGACGGGATTTGAACCCGTGTACACGGCTTTGCAGGCCGTTGCCTCGCCTCTCGGCCACTCCACCAGAGCGAGGCCTGTTCGGGGGCCTCAGAGCGGACGACGGGATTCGAACCCGCGACCCTCACCTTGGCAAGGTGATGCTCTACCAACTGAGCCACGTCCGCGTGCGGACCGGAGGTGTCGGCCTCCGGGCTTGCACCGACAACTCTAGCGGAATCCTGGCGTGCTTGCGTACGAGGCGGGTGCGGCCCCGCTGAATTCCCCGTGGTCGACTTCGTCGTCGCTGACTTCGTCGTGCAGGGAGTTCCAGAAGGCGAGCTCGCTGTCCTCCTCGAGGTGGGCGATGCGGCCCCAGAACTCGCGGTCCTCGGCCTGGTGGGCGGCTGCGAGGGAGAGGGCGGGCATGACGGCGGTGCCGGCGTCCGCGGACTCCAGGTCGGCGGGGGTGACGTCGGCGGGCAGCGCGACCGGGGTGGAGGGGCGGTGGTGCTTGCCGCGCTTGCGGACGCGGATGGGCGGTGT
>NZ_SMKK01000389.1 GCF_004348425.1 Actinomadura sp. 7K507 | reverse complement strand
CCCCTCTCCTTGACGATCACCACCCCCTGACACCGCCCGCGTCCATGGCGGGAGCCGGCCCCCGAATGGCACGTCTCCCACCCGGCGGCCGACCCGCCCGGCCGCCCACGGTCGAGTTCGCCGCCCACGGTCGAGTTCGCCGCCCACGGTCGAGTTCGCCGCCCACGGTCGAGTTCGCCGCCCGCGGTCGTGTTCTCCGCCCGCGGTCGTGTTCTCCGCCCGCGATCTCCTGACCCCAAGGACGGCGTGGTGCGGCACGAACGGAGCCATCGACACCCCGGGCCGGTCGGGCATGGGGTCGACGGCGAACGGGCCGGTGGTGATCAGCACGCGGTGCCGGCCGTCCGCCAAGGCGTCCCGGGTCCGCCGGATGCGGCTGCTCTGGTCCCAGGCCTGCCCTGTGGAAAAGCTCGCGACCACGAGCGGGCGGTGGTCACCGGCCGCCCACGGCGACGTCCACCGCGGCTCCCGGGGCGGCTCGAACACCGGTCCCATGAACGCGAACGCGTCCGGAAGGCCGCCGTTGCACGGGTCGAGGTCCGGGACGCTGGTGACGAGCGCGGTGAAGGGCCGCCACGCATCCCACAACGCGGACAACGGTGTGAGGCCGGCGCGGGCCCGCACCGCGTTGACCCGCGGCAGAACGAGCTGATCGAGACCTCCGCCTGGTGGCGCGAGGGCGCCGGGGGCGCTGTGTACCAGAGCCACGGCCGGGACTCCGGTGGTTTCCGCCGCGGCCAGCGCGGCGAACATCAGGCAGTCGATCACCAGCAGGTCGTAGCGCTTCCCGGCGACGAGGCCGGGGATGTCCTCCAGGTGCGCCGGGCACGCCCAGACCGCGTCGACCAGCACCGGCATCCAGTCCTCCGGCGGTGTCGCGGGCCAGGCGTGCTGGGCACGCGGCAAGGCCCGGAACTCGAACCCGAGCGATTCGAACCGGTCCCGCTGCTCGGGGTACCCGGCGACGGTGACGTCGTGGCCGCGGGCCGCCAGCGCGGCCGCGAGACCGAACACCGGCGTCTGATTGCCCGCTCCGCCCCACGAGACGAACAGGAAACGAGCCATAGGTCATTCCACCTCCAGGATCGAGCTGATCATCATGCGCATGATCACCTCGGCCTCCTCGCGGGGCCGCCGCATGTCCCGGCGGAGCAGTTTCCACGTGTAGACGTCGCAGGCGCAGACCAGCGCATCGATCACCTGGTCCCGCCGGGCGCCGGTGAACCGCGCCAGCTGCGGAGCCAGCACCGTCTCGACGCGTTCCCGGTGCCGCTCGCGGCCGATCCGGACGACCGGCGCCACCGCGCGGTCGTGCTCGTCGGCCAAGTTGGCGATCACCACGTCGCCGAACTCCTCGTAGTGGTCGAACCAGGTACGCACCGCCGCGACGACGTCACCGGGCTCGGCCTGTTCGAAGGTCAGCCGCATCTCGGTGATCACCTCGTCCAGCGCGACCTGGAACAGCCGTGCCTTGGACCCGAAGACCCGCAGCACCGTCTGCACCGTCACCCCCGCCTGCGCCGCGATGTCGTCGAGCCGGATGTCCGACCGCAACCGCCCTTTCAGCTGCGTCACCGCCGCCGCCAGGATCGCCCGCCGGGTGCGCTCGGCCCGCTCCGCGCGGACTCCCATCGTGTAGGGCCTCGACGAATTCATGTTAATCAGATTAACGTGAAAGTCGCACGTGTGCCAGGCACAACGAGACAGGATCAGAAGGAAGGCGGCCATGACCCATCCCCCTCCCACCCAGCCGGCCATGCCGTTCAGTGGCCTGGTTCTGGCGCTCGGCATCACCGCGCTCCTGATCGGCACGCTGATCTCGACGCTGTCCCCCAACGGCCGGACGCCCGGACTCGTCATCACCGGGATCGGCGCCGTGCTCACCGTGCCCAGCTATCTGCTCCTGCGCCGGGCCTGGTACCGGACGGTCTACCGGGTGACGAATCGCTGGTCGCCGCGCCTGCTCCTCGCGGCCGTCGGCGTGACCGCCGCCATCGTCGCCGGGGCGTTCCTGATCACCATCGTCCTGGACGAGGTCCTGGGCGTGCGGGTGCCGGCGGCCCTGCTGTTCGTGCCCGGCGGACTGCTGGTCATGCGGTACTACATGGAGATGCGCACGGCCCTCCAGATCAATGCCCTGGGCGTCAAGCTCGGCGGCGTTCCGACGCCGTGGGCATCGGTCGACCGGCTCGTCCTCAGCGGGGACGCCGCCGCCGTCACGGTCGAGGTACGCCGCCGCGCCGACGCGCCCGCACAGGACCCCGGGCCGGTCCCGGTGACGATACCGGCCCACAAAATGCCCCCCGCCGACCTGGTGACCGCGATACGGCGGTTCGGCCCCGCCGCCGTCCAGGTCATCCGGAGGCAGGGCACCACCGAGCAGCGGCTGTCCCCCTGACCCATGCCTTCGCCGAAGTGATCACATGCTGAACGTTCCCGGTCGACCGGCCCCCGCGCGACCGTCCGCCCTGTGGTACCTGACCGGGGTACAGCCGCTGGTCATCGGCATCGCCGCGTCCATCGTGATCGGCGGCATGACCGGGATCGCCCCGGAGCCGGTGGAGACGTTCCGCACCGGTGAGCGCGCCGAGGTCGAGCTGGCCGAGGAGGGCTTGACGGTCCTTCTCGGCAAGGGATGGACCGCAGGCGTCAGCGTTCGCTGCTCGATACACGACGCGGACGGCGAACCAGTCCCGTTGACCTACGGCACCACCCAGCAGGAAGTCACCTCCCGGGGGACGGAGTGGCATCCCGCTTATGAGACCTCGGACCCGCAGCCCCCCGGCCGGTACACCGTGCTGTGCGACGCCGGCGGCAACGGCGTCGAGGTCGCCGTGGCGCCCATCCAGGAACGTAGCCAGCGAGCACTCTTCGACACGCTCCAGTACCTCGCGGCCTTGGCCGGACTCGCGCTCTTCCTGATCGTGACGATGATCGTCCTGGTGCTACGGGGCCTGAGCAGGAAACGCGGCCGCGCCGCCGCGGCCGACGTCGGCCAGGCCTGGTAGGACGACGACGCGACGGCAGGCCCCGGCACTGATCGCCGAAGCGAAATCATCGCGTCGCCGTCGCGCGCCCCTGCAGCGCCGAACCTCGCGGCACCGCGGGGTTCCACGTCCACCGGCCGTGTATCCGCACGTCAGGGAGCGTTTGAGCTCGACTTGGCGTGGCGGCGACGGATTCATTACGATCCGTAGCCGTTCCTGCGCACCCGTCCAGCGGCAAGGCGCACCCCCGACACTCCGGAGCCGGCATGAGTGGTTTCAAGAAGTTCCTCATCCGCGGAAATCTCGTCGAACTCGCGGTCGCGTTCGTGGTCGGCGCCGCGTTCGCGAGCCTCGTCAAGGACTTCGCGACCTCGTTCATCACGCCGCTGATCGCGCTCATCGGCGGCGAGCCCGACTACACGGACCTGGTCCTGACCATCAACGGCACCAAGTTCCCGTACGGCGTGTTCGTGACCTCGGCGATCGCGTTCCTCATCACGGCGGCGATCGTCTACTTCCTGGTCGTGCTGCCGACGACCAAGCTGATCGAGCGGATGGACCGGGGCCAGGAGGCCACCGAGCGCGAATGCCCGCAATGCCTCAGCGACATCCCGCTCAAGGCCCGCCGCTGCCGCTACTGCACCGCCGAGGTCGTCCCGGCCACGGAGACCCCCACCGTCGAGACCCCGATGCGGTGAACGGAGCGCACCCGGGGCGGCCCCGGCCCGCGAGCGGACCGCCTCCCAGTCCCCGGCGCGGTCGGGGCTACTCCGGCGCGGTCGGGGCTACTCCGGCGCGGTCGGGGCTACTCCGCCTCGGTACCGAACTCCCAGTGCCAGGGCTCGAACGGGTTGCTGTAGGCCCACGCAGGGTGGAACCAGCCGTACTTCTCGGCGTTGGCCTCCAGCCAGTTGAACTGGACGGAACCCGAGGTCTGCACACCGCCGCACAGGTCGAGGGCCTGCCCCTTGCCGTGGTTGCTCGTCCCGGGGACGGCCGCGAAACCGGGTCTGCTCGCGTAGACCGAGTGCTGCTCCGACAGGCTCCGGTACGCGTCGGTGACGCACATGGCGCGGCCGAACCGGCGCTTGTACGCGGAGTTCAGCTTGTAGAAACCGAGCGCCGCGTCCGCCCGCAGCTTGTGCCCCTTCTGCGGCAGCGCGCAGAGGTACTTCGCCGGGATGAGCCCGTTGGGGAACTCCTTGGCCTCACCGGCAAGGCTCTCGTCGCATTTGAGCTGCAGCCGCCTCAGCTTGCTCACCGCCAGCTTGTCGAGCATCGTGTTGAGCTGCTTGGTGAGCTGCGCCGACTTGTCCTTCAGCCCGTCCACGTCCTGCTGGAGGCGGGTCTGCTCGACCGCGTTGCGCGACTGCAGCTCCTGCGCGGTCGCGGCGAGCCGCTCCCGCCGTCCCTGCAGATCGTCGGCACGGTCCACGAGCGCCTGCTGCGACTTGGCCATGAGCGTCACGTCCGCCGTCGAACGCAACGCCTCGCGCGGATCGCCACCACCGAAGATCGACATGGCCCCGACGGCACCGCTCGACTGGTACGAGGTGTTCGCCAGCATGGCCAGGGGTTCGCGGATCTTGTTCAACTCGGCCTCCGCCACGGCGAGGTCCTTCAGCGTGCTGCGCAGCTTGACCTGCGAGGCGGCCAGGTCCTTCTCGCGGCCCTTCATCTGCTTCGTGGCCTTCTCGAGCTCGTCACGAGCCTTCGTCGCCTCGTCGCGCAGCGACTCCAGCGGGTCGCGCTGGGCCGCGCCGGCGACGCCATGCGGTGAGAGCATCGTCATCACCAGGAAGACCGCGGTCAGCGCAGCCGACCGGGGGTTCGGCACGGTGGTTTTCCTCCTGATGCGCAAATGCGGAACAGCGGCAGAACGGTACTACAAGTTCTACGATGACCTGTGCGTAATGGGTTCAGCGACCACGGCGACCATCGCGATCACCAGGCCCGTCACCGTCACCGTGCCGTTCGCACCAGCGGCGCATCCACCAGACGTCCTGCCACCCCGGCGGGCACGGTCTCTTCGTCCGGGTGGGCGTCGGCGACGGCGCCGGCTTGGTCCTGCGCGGCGTGGTCTCCGGAACGGGCGCCCTCCTCGGGGGCGCCTTCGTCCCCGCCTGCGGCCCCGGCTCGGGCAGCACGTACTTCCCGTACGTCGGCTCTCCCGCTGGGGTCGTGGCGGGTGCCGCCTTCCGCACGGGGTCGACGCCCGTCCCCGGCCCGTTGTCGGACGAGTCCCCGC
>NZ_SMKK01000388.1 GCF_004348425.1 Actinomadura sp. 7K507 | reverse complement strand
ACCCGGCACCGGCGACGCCCCCTCCGCCGCCCGCGAGCATTCCACTGCCCGCGGGCATGCTGCGGACGGGGACCGAGGTGCTGGCCGGCACGGAGATGCCGTCGGCCGCGACCATGGGGCCGCCCGCGACCGCGACGCGGCGATGAATCGGACTCGCGAGGCGCTCGCTGAGCTGTTCGAGCCCGAACGCGACGGGCTGCGCCTGCCCGTCGATCAGGTCGCGGACCTTTTCATGGGCCTGATGTTCACGCGGTCCCGTCCCCCCGGCGGTCCCAGCGCGCCGAACCCCTCCATTGAGGCCTTCCTGGACGTCTTCCTGAACGGCGCCCTCACGAAAGGAAGCACCGCATGGTGATCGCCCTCGACCGCACCATCGTGACGGCCGCCGACGGGCCCGCGCACGCCGACGGCGGACGGATCGACCGCGCCCGCCCGCACGGTGGCCCCGGTGTCTCCTTCTCCGGCGCCGGCGGCAACCTCTACGAACTCATCTCGCCATCACGGTTTTGAGGAACTTCCTGGTCCGGCCACGGTCCTCGCCCGACATGTACTCCGCGGCGACGAAATCGGTGACGCCCGCTCCGGACAGCTCCTCCAGCTTCGCCGCGACCGTGTCCTCGTCCCCGACGATGGCAAGGTCGGCCGGGCCGTCCACCCCTTCGCGGTCCATCATCGCCCGGTAGGACGGCAGCCCCCCGTACAACTCGAACATCGTGCCCGCCTGCTCCCGCGCGTGCTCGGCATCGTCCGTGACGCACACGGGCAGCGCGCACACCACCCTCGGTTCCGGCCGCCCCGCCGCCTCGGCCGCCGCCGTAATGGTCGGTGCGATGTGCTCGCGGATGGTCACGGGGCCGGTCATCCACAGCACCGTGCCGTCCGCCCGCTCGCCGGCAAGCTGGAGCATCTTGGGCCCCAGCGCCGCGAGCAGCACGGGCACCCGGCCCTCGTTCGGAACGCTGAGCCCGATGTTGCCCTGGAGGGTCTCACCCTTGAACGACGCGTTCTCCCCGGCCAGCAGCGGCAGCAGGACCGACAGATACTCGTCCATGTGGCGCAGCGGCCGCGCGTAGTCGTACCCGTACATGTCCTCGATGACGACCTTGTGCGACAGCCCGATGCCGAGCGTGAACCGGCCCTGGAGCGCCAGTGAGGTCGTCCTGGCCTGCTGCGCCAGCACGGCCGGATGCCGCGGATACGTCGGCACGACCGCGGTCCCCAGTTCGATGCCCGGCACATCTCTCCCGGCCAGGGCCAGTGCGGTCGGTGCGTCCAGCCCGAAGATCTGGGAGATCCACGCTGACGGGAACCCGTCGTCCGCGGCGCGCCGCACATCGTCCGCCAGCTTGCCGAGCGCTTCAGCCCCGCCGCGTTCGGTCAGGAGAACACCAATTCGCACAACGACCTCCCAGTCACCGAGCCACCACCACATCGCCGCGCCACATGGCGTGACGCCCGCTCTCATTCGCAGTCCGCGCCCCGGCAAGGGGCCTCGAGAACCAACCCGATCTTTACACACCGACCTTTCGCCCCACACGCCCAACCAGACCGATCAGGCGCAGGTCTTGCCGCACGGATCGAGGGGGCACGAGGAACCTCCGGGGCGGATGCGGGCAGCGGCACGACCGGCGTTCCAGGGCGAAGTGCCCAGCGAAGGTCGAAGGCGCGTCGTGCCGGGCGCCATCACTACGCCCGACCGCGGGCGGCTTGGTCCCTCGCTTCCGTGAAGAATTCGAGTAGTGCGGTGGCGCCGGGCAGCAGGCGAACTGGTCGCGCGGCGCCGAAGGAGGCGTTCCAGAACGACCCCTGGCGTGGCTCCCACGGCCCGGCGTACGCGTACGGCTCATCCAGGTGGGTGTCGCCCGCGGACACCCCGTAGTTGACCTCATCGAGGCTTATGGCCAGGTCGAAGTGTTCGGGCCACAGCACTGGCGTGGTCTGGGGCGCGAACTTGGTCAGCGCCTCTTGGCCCAGGCCGAAGCATTCTTCGATGTGCTGCGCGGCCTCCGCGTCCGCGCCGAGGATCTCATCGGGATCCACGCCGCCGCCGTCCGTGTAGAGATCCTCCGCGGCTCCCGCGTCGATGCCCGCCGCCGCGGCGAGTTCCCTGCAGGTGGCACCGTTGATCGGGATCTCCCGGTCCCCGGCCACGAACCGCGTCCCGTTCACCCGCAGGTCCGGCTCCTGGACGGTTCCGAAGCCGCCCTCGACGATCCTCAGCCGGATCGTTCCGCTTCGCCTGTACTGCGGCCCGGCGAGGACGAGTTCAGCCACACCGTGTAACGAGCGCCGAGTGGTTTTCATAGTTTCCCGATCGATGGCCATCGTCCATCCTCTGCTTGGGTTGCATCTCACCCTGCGACCCGGCGCGCATATTTACAAATCGCCTTGCGGTACATGTTCGTCCGCGAGTTTCCGGTCGTTCTCGGCCCACCTGCGGTGCCGGTTGGCCGCCTGCAGATGCGACTCGGCCTCCTCCGGATGGGCGGTGGCCATCCGTTCCAGCAGTTGCGCGGCCCGGTCATGGGCCTGCGCCGAGGAGACCATCGCCCCATGGGCGTACTCCGCGGTCTCCCGCTTGCGCTCGGCGCTCGGCTCATTAGGCGCGGGCACGTCCCACAGCACGGCGGCGCGGCCTTCGGCCTTCCGCCGGCTCCCGCGCGCCTTCACCCGAAGCGCGCGGTCTTCGCTGCCCATACCAGCCAACCCGACGCCCGAGCCCGTCGACCAACCAGCCCCCGAGACACATTCGCCTATCTACCCCGCCACCCTTCTGTTCAGCCCACCCTTGACTGGAAGTTGGCGTTCCTGTCATTTGAGGGTTGCGGTCGCCGATCCGCGGTCAGCCGGCGGCATGGTATTGGCGGATGAGCCAGGTCCCCTCGCAGCGTTCGGCGACGACGGACAGCCGCACTGGGCGGTCCTCGCCGGTGGGGCCGGTGAAGGTCACCTCCGCGAATCCACTCACCAGCCGTTCGCTCAGGCGGGTTTCGCCGAGGACTTCGACCCCGGCGGTCGCGCCCTCGGCGACGTCGCCGTAGTAGCCGACGATCTCCGCCGTGCCCTGGAGCAGGTGTGGACTGATGCCCTGGAAAAGCGCGTCCGGGCTGAACAGCGAGGTCAGGGCGGCAGGCCGGTGCTGGTTGAAGGCGCGTTGCCAGGTGTCCAGTAGCCCCGTGAGGACCCCGGCCGGCGTCGCCCGCGCGGTGTGCAGGACCTCATGCTCCCATTGGTCCCGCGGCTGGCTGTGCAGGCGCCAGTAGTGTTCGGCGATGTCGTCGGGATCGAAATCGGTGCCTGGGGCCACGGGACCGTCGACGGTGACACTGGCGGCGTGCACCCCGGCGGCCCCGTACTGCTGGTGGAGGAGCCGCACCAGGGTCCGGACTCCGGCCTTGCCCAGGGACAGGCTGACGTACTGCGGCTTCGGTTCGGGCATGCCTCCGGTGACGAGGATGGATCCATTCCCGCGGCGCGCCATCGCCGGCGCCAGATGAGTGGCGGCGGTGAGCGCACCCACCACGTTGATCGCCCAGGCCTCCAACTGCGCGCGAGCCGGCAGTTCCCCCGGCGCATCGGCCTGGACGATCGCGGCGTTGTAGACCACGACGTCAGGCGGACCGAACTCGGCGACCGCCTGGTCCAATGCCGCTCGCAAGGCGTCCTCATCGGCGCTGTCGGCTGCCAGGGTGACGACCGGCACCCCGCTTGACCCGACGGTGCGGGCCGCGGCTCGCAACGTCTCGTCGCTACGGGCCACGAGGGCGACCGGGAATCCCTCCCGGGCGAACCTGCGGGCGACCGCCTGGCCGATCCCCGACCCTGCCCCGACGACCACCGCTCCGGACATCTGCGCCTCCTCGAAATCCTTGATCGGGAATACTCGGCACGCTAAAGCGTCACACCAATGTGAAGGTCAATCCGGAGGAGGAGTGGATGCGAATCGGTGAGCTCGCCGGTACGACAGGGGTCAGTCGGCGGCTGCTGCGCTACTACGAAGGCCAGGGACTGCTGCACCCGACACGAATGGCCAACGGCTACCGGGAGTACACCGACGCCGACGTCACCGCGGTGCGCCACATCCGCGCCCTGCTCACCGCCGGACTCCCCACCACGACCATCGCTCGGCTCCTGCACTGCGTCCACGACGAAGACGGACGGATGGTGCCCTCATCCTGCCCAACCATGATCGCCAAGCTGCGGCAGGAACATTCCCGGGTCACCGAGGCGATCACCCGGCTCCGAACCTCCCAGCAAGCGCTCGACGCGATCCTCACCGCCGCCTTGGTCGGCCCCGTGCCTGCGGAACCCGCACCGCCGCGGTAACGCGAGGCAATCAGGGACTGAACAGTTTTCGCTGTAGCTCCTGATCAAGGAGGTGCCTCTGATGACGACAACAGAAGTGAAGGCGGATGCCGCGGTCGCCAAGCCCCGATCAGCCGCCGGAGGCCGGGCAGAGCAGGATCTGATCGGCCGGCTGGTGGCCCAGGCTCGTGAGCAGGGAGTGGAGTCTGCCGGTGAGGCGGGTTGGTGGGTGGTGCGGTGCGGGGGCCTAGTGCTGGCCTAGGTAGAAGCGGGTTCCTTGATCGTCGGTGCATTCTGCGGTGATGCCGTAGGGCCGCTGTTCGGGTTCGGTTGCGGTGCCGCCGGCTTCGCGGACGCGGGTGACCGCGGATTCGATGTCGTCGACCTCGTACGCAGGGACCACGACGGGACTCTCTGCGCCGCCGTACATCCCGGTCATGGGCCGCACCTCGGTACCGCCGAGTCGGACGTTCCAGCCGCCGGGGGTGTGGCCCGGGGTGAAATCCCAGCCCAGCACGGCACCGAAGAAGGAATGCGCGCGGGCGATGTCGGGGACGCCGATGGTGAGGTAGGAGATCTCGCCGTGGTGCGGGGTGACCCCGCTGGTCTGCGCGAGTTCGCGCTCGACCGGGCTGGTCCCCTCCGGGGGCTGGTAGACCGTGAAGTTCATGCCCTGGTCGTCCGTGCACATGGCGGACAGGCCGTACGGCTCGTCGGTCGGTCCTTCGGCTTGACCGCCGGCGTCGCGGATCCGGTTGATGGATTCGTCGATGTCCTCGACGGCGAAGGCCAGGTAGGCGGTGCGGTGCTGCTGGCCGCCGAACATGCCGATGTGCTGCTCGGGAAGTCCTTCGATCTGGCGGGCGGACGAGCCGCTTCCCGGAACGGCGTGCCAGCCGAGGACTGTTCCGTAGAACGCCGCGGCACGGTCGACGTCGGGCACCCAGATCGAGGTGTATCCGACGTCGCCCTCGCGAGGCCGCGCAGGGGCGGGGG
>NZ_SMKK01000387.1 GCF_004348425.1 Actinomadura sp. 7K507 | reverse complement strand
GGGAGTCGATGAGCTGGTGCTTCGGGTAGGGGTAGGGGCCGCCGGTGGCGAAGAGTTGGGAGTAGCGGACGGAGTCGACGATCGCCGACTTGATGCGTTCGTGGGTCAGGTAGGCGTCCAGGTCCTTCTGCCAGCCGGTGATGTGGTCGGACGGCATGGCGGTCTGCCATCGGGTGGCGAGCGTGGCTTGTTCGTCAGGCAGGTAGCCCATCTTGTGGATGTGGACGGCCAGGTCGTAGACCGGATCGCCCCAGAGAGCGAGTTCCCAGTCGAGGAATGTGGTCGTGCCGTCGCCGACGATCATGTTGCGGCGGTGGACGTCGGCGTGGACGCAGGTGAAGGGGCGGGGGGTGAGTCCGCGCCACAGGGCGTCCACCGGCGCGAGGGGGTCGGCGGGTATCGCGAGGGCGGTGAAAAGGTCGGCGTACTCGTCACGGAAGGTGTCGTATACGCGGTGCGTCAGGTCGGACAGGAGGCCCGCGACGGCGGTCGTGTCCTGGTCGGCCGGCCAGGAGGCGGGGACGTCCGGGAGCCTGGGGACGCTGGTGAGTTGGGTGAACAGCCGCACCACATCGTCCAGCACGTGGGGCGGGACGGGGACACCGCGCGGCGCGACGTCGTTGAGGACGTCTCCAGCGATGAACTCGTGGACCTGGAACGGCGGGTCAGCGGAGGTGTGGAGCAGTCGCGGTGCGTCGCGGACGTGCGGGGCGACGGCCGAGAGGACGCGGTCTTCACGCCATGGCCGCAAATCCATCATGTCGGCGCCGTGAATCGGTATCCGGACGATGACCGGGCCGTCGGGGGTGTCGACGCGGATGTTGTCGTTGTAGTACCCGGCCGAGGCCCCTCCCTGCGCCAGCGCGCGATCGTAGACGTCCCGCCAGTTCATCCATTCTCCAGCATGGCTGTCACGAGCGCGTTCGCCCGCTCGTCAAGGAACGCGAGCAGGTTCGGCGGGCTGATCTGGGCGCGGGCACTTTCCGTCACCGCAGCGGTGTGCTCGTCTGCCGCGTCGAGGGCGTTCAGGAGGTGTCCGGCGACCATGAGGAGGGTGGGGTAGACCTCGGCTGCCACCAGTTCAGCGATGGCCCAGCGGGTGGATGCCGCGGCGCTGGTGGTGTCGCCCGTCCGGGCGTGGAGGAAGGCGCGGAACAGTTCCGCGCGAGCGCGGCCGGAACGGTAGCGGGCCCGTTCGAGGGCTTCGGTTGCCGATTGGAACGACGCGGCTGCCGGGGCGTGCTGCCCGAGCCGGCACTGCGCGATGGCCAGGGCGGTGAACGCCTTGCCGATCTCGTGGTGGGCGCCGAGTTCGGTCTGTACCTCGATGGCGTCGGCGGCGGCGTCGAGGGCACCGGACGGGTCGGTCCAGGCGAGCAACTCGGCCCGGTTGGTCTTGATGTCGGCCTGGCCGATGATGGCACCGGCCCGCGTGTAGAGCTCGGCGGCCGTCTCCAGGGACCGGGCGGACGAGTCGAGGTCGAACCCGAACCGGTACCCGAGATGCTGGAGGCGGGCCACGTCGCCGCGCAGCACGAGGTCGTCGTCGGGGGCGTCGGCGAGGATCTGCTGCGTGATGGACAGCGCGTCGCCGAAGCGCCCTTGGCACATGTCGAGGTCCGCCATGCAGTATCCCGCCCGCAGCCGGACCCGGCCCGAGTGCTGGTTCCACACCTGGCGGAAGAGTCGCTGGGCTTCGCCGGTCGCTCCGGCGATGCGGCGGCCGTGCGCGCCTGCAAGCGCCAGGCGCGCACCGGTGATGTCGTCCAGCGGCCAGTCGATGGACGGAGTGAGCTGTGTGGCGGCTTCCGCGTCCCCGAGGAGGACGGCGGATTCGGCCGCCAGGCAGCGGGCGGTCTGCACCAGGTCCGCGTCCCCGCCGCCCGCGTCCAGGTGCTCGCGCAGGTCTTGGGCGATGCCGTCCACGCCGTGCTTGCCGCCGGAGGTCATGGCCCGGTCCGCGTACGCGAGGAGGTCTTCGCCGCGCAGCGCGCCCGCGCGCAGGCCGCAGAAGGCCGCCTCCCGGATGGCGCGTGCTCGGGTGGCCACACCATCCTCCGCCGCGTGGTCCTGCGCGGCGCGGGCGTCCCAGAGTCTCCGGAGGACGGCCTGCACGTCCTGAGCGGTGCCCTGCGACAGCCGCCGGTGCAGGGCGGCACGCATGAGCTGGTGCAAGCGGCAGCCGTTGGGGCCGGCCGGGTAGACGAACGAATAAGCGGTCAGCGACTCCCAGGCCATCCGGTGCCGGGGCAGGTCGAACGCGTCCGCCACCGCCTGGAAGATCTCGTAGTCGAAGATCCGGGCGACGCTCAGCAGTTCGAGCGTGCGAATCTCGTCGGGAGCAACGTGGGCCAAGAAGCGTTGCAGGATCTCCTCGGACGAGACAGCGGCTGACTGCCGCGCCGTCGTGCGGGTGTCCACGGCCAGGTGGAGGTAGAAGGGGAGGCCCTGGCTGGCGGTCGCGATCGCGTGGCGTGCCGAGTGGTCGGTGATGCCGCCGTCGGCCAGGAGCTCCAGGCGGGCCGCCATTGGAAGGCCGTCCACCGGCTGGTGGCGGATCACGTCCGCCCAGCCCGGGTCGTGGGTCGTCCAAGTGAGCGGTTCCCGGCTGGCCAGGACGACCACTCCGCTGTCGAGCTGGGCGATCAGGTCGCGGAGCCACACGTCCTGGGACATCGCCCGGCCGGAACCGGCGGACGACGTACCGAGCGCCTCGTAGGCGTCCACGAAGATCACGTAGGGGCGGTCGGAGCCGTCGCGCAGGTCCTCGGCGAACAGGTAGGTGACGGCGTCGGCCAGCTCGGCATTGGTGAGGTCGTCCAACTGGCTGAGCGTGTCGTCGGACTTGATCGTGTGCCGTTGCCGCATCCCGCTCCTGGCCTTGCCCAGCAGGCGCAGCAGCCCGACGCCGGTACCGAACACCGGGACGCCGGCCGCACCGTCAAGGACCTGGGAGAGTGCCTCGCTCTCGTCCACGAACGGGAGATCGTTGCGGGAGAGGCGCAGGTGCGGGTGGAGCCGCTGCCAGAGGACGGCATAGGCGATGTCGAAGCGATCGAACCGAACGCCCTGGCGGCCGAGTTCCACGCGCAAAACCGCGAGGGCGTCTTCCTGCTGCCGCATCGCGGGGACCTGGAGGTCGAGCGTCGCGGTCCGGTGCGTCTCGGCGCTGCGCTGCCCGAGTTCCCGCAGGAGACGGGACTTGCCGATGCCACCCACCCCGGCCACGTTGAACACGCACGGCGAGCCCCGCCCGACGCTTAACACCTCGGCGAAGGCGGCGATCGCTGTCTCTCTGTCCACGAAGGAACGGTGCAGAGCGGCGACCCGACGGAAACGTGGTTCGAGGGGCATCGACGTCCTCCGGGCGACGGATTCCTCCGTCCGATGTAGCGCGGACGGAAACGAGTTGCACGTCGACGATAACGGGATCCAGTCGACACCGCAGGGCAGGCCTGCCCTGCTCGAACCCGTGCCAGCCCGCCGCACGACGCATACGGTCGCTGGTCAGGTCGGCGGACCACTGCCACCCGCGAATGCACAGGCGAGATCTCAAAATTCCCTGATCAGGATGGCTGAGGAAGCATCCCAGCGTCGCGGACCTGCTCACTCGCCAGCGCGAACGTCGTCGTGAGGTCCTGCGTCAGATCCCGCCGAACCTCATCGGCCGCCAACGTCGGCCTCATCCCGCGTCCCCCCGCATCAGTCCCACTCCCCCGCCATCTCTTGGCCGATCCGGGGTGGGCGTTGAACCGTCCACCCCGGACCACCGGAACCCCGCTAGGCCAGGTCAAGCGCACCCTTCTTGACCTGGCCGACCAACACGGCAAACTCCACGCTGCTCACGTCAAGCAGCCCGCCGTGCGGGTTCTTGGAGTCTCTAATCCCGATGCCGCCGATCAGGTCGGCAACCTCGACGCACATCTCGTCGTTGGAGCTACCGCTGTACGAGCTCTTGCGCCAGTTGATCTCCATCAAAAACCCTCCATGAGCTTTTCGATCAGGGCCCGGGATTCGCCTTCGGACGAGGCTTTTGCCCCGATCAACTCGAAATCTACGGCCATCTCCCGCGCCTCGGCAGGGTCCTGGACCAAGCGGCCACCACGGAACGCGCCGACGTAGGCGACGTCTCTGCGCTCCAGGCTCATGATCTGGAACGGCCCGTTCAACCCGAAGTGCCAACCAGCCGATCGGGCGATGACTCGAATGCTCACAGTCGAACGCTCCCCCAACTCCAGCAGCCGCCGAAGTTGACCCTTCATAACCGAAGCGCCTCCGGTCGGACGGTCCAGCGAGTCCTGGTCGAGGAGAACCATGATCAGGGGATGGTCTTCCCTGCCAATGATCAGCTCCTGCCGCGCCATGCGTCCCAGCAACGCCTTCTCAATGTCTTCGACGCGAGCCATGGACAGGACGGCGCGGGCGTAGTCCTCCGTCTGCAGAGGGACCGGGATCGTCTGGCCCTGGTAGATCCGAAGGATTCTGGCCTTCGCCTCGTACTCGGTGCTCTGGCGGAACCAGTCCGGGTTGTGAAGGGAACGCGCGAAGAAGAGAAGCCGCTGGAAGTGCCCTCCCGTGTCCCATGACTTGTCGAGGGCCTTCGCCTGATCCATGTCGATGCATGCCCGCCCGGCTTCCAGGTTTGCAACATGTGACCGGACACAGTTGATGATCTTTCCTACTTGAACACCGGTGAGCCCTCGCTTCTGACGGTAAAACCGCAGGTCATAGGCCAGCCAGGCATAGAGTGAGGACGCGGGGTCGATCTCGTCGGCGGCGCTCATCGACATCTCCCGGGGGGTTGAGATGTTTACGAATACACACCACCCTACTCACCCGCAGTGATCCTGGAGACACGAACCGTGAATCTCTCTAGGAAGGAGCGGGCGACCGATGATGAGCAAGCCGGACTGCCTACTGATCCCCATGCTCGCGTCGAAGGCGGCACCGGGCCTCGCGCGCACGCTTACGAAAACACGTCTGCACAATTGGGGCTACATGCATATTTCGGACGATGCATTCGTTATCGCCTCAGAATTGATCAGCAACGCCGTGACGGCCACGCCCGGCAAGGAGATCCGCTTCCAGTTCAGCCGCGACATCGCCGGCGTCCTCATCGCGGTGTGGGACGCAAGCCCGGCTCAACCACAGGTCCGCCCGATGGTCGACATGACGCTCGACACCCTTGACGTCTCCGAGGAGCACCAGGGCTAATGCGTTCTCAGATGCTGAGATGAGCCGGTAGATCGGCAGGCCAAACGGCGGGTGGCACCCGGGGGGTTGTGAACGACGAACGCGGTCCCCGATGATCTTGGGTGTCTAAGCCAGTCG
>NZ_SMKK01000386.1 GCF_004348425.1 Actinomadura sp. 7K507 | reverse complement strand
GTTCCGCAGATGTCGTTACATCTGCGGAACGCCCCGTTTTGTATACCGCAGGCGCTTGTTATATGTCCGAGATCATCTCTTCTCGGCAGGTAAAGGCGATCATCTGGCAACGTTACGCAGTGCCGCTGATCGACTCCAGAGGGCAAAAGGTCGGGTGACAAACCCCACATAACAGGGACCTGCGGCTCGATTTCCGCGAGAGGCGACGTACGGTCGGGCACGGATGAAAATCATCCGGCTTGGCGTCAGGTAGGTCATCTGGCGCAAGCCGCGCGGATGAAAGAAGTCCACTCGGTGCGGCGTCTCAGAGATCAAAAATGAAGATGCCTTTCCAGCCGCACCTGCCGGACGCCGAACCGCGATGACGCGGAAGCGCCGAGATCGGCGCGGAGCCGGGCTTGCGAGCCCGCGGGCGGCGGGGGATTCGGGGACGATCGACGTCGCCTGAACGCGCCGCGAGAACGGCGGTACGAGACGCCGGGCGTCCGGGGCCCTGTCCCCGATCAAAGGACACCTCTGTGGGTAGCCCTGTCAGGCGTCTTCTTCGAGCACGCCTACGTACCATCCTGATCATCTCCGGCGCCACCGCCGCGGTTCTCACCCTCGGGGCGTTCGCCCTGGTCAAGGGCGACGGCTCCGCGACGACGGCGCAGGCGGCGCACACCGCGCCGAAGGCCACGACACCGCTGCGGGACGAGCCGCGCGCGGAACCGACCCGCGCCGGCCGCGGCAAGACCCGCTCTCCGGAGCCGTCCCCGGCGAGGACGAAGACTCCGGAGCGCAAGGCCGACACCGAGACCGGCCACATGCCCAAGCCCGAATCCAAGAAGAAGAAGCGGAAGAAGGCCGTGGCGTCGGGGTCCTGCGAGGCCTCGTACTACTGGCAGGGTCAGATGACCGCCAGCGGAGAGAAGTTCGACCCGAGCGAGCTGACGGCCGCGCACAAGACGCTGCCGATGGGCTCCAAGGTCCGCGTGACCAACAAGAGCAACGACCGTTCCGTCACCGTCCGCATCAACGACCGCGGTCCGTTCGTGAGCGGCCGCTGCCTGGACCTGTCCAGGGCCGCGATGAAGAAGGTCGGCGGCACCGGATCGGGCGTGATCCAGGTCCGCTACGAGGTCCTGTCTCGCGGCTGACACCACACGGCACATCACCCGCCCGGCGGGCGCTCGCCCGCGCCCGCCGGGCGATCGCCCGCGCGCCATGTGCTCGGTGGTCTGTGCGCTCGGTGGTCACTGTGCCAGTGACCAGGCGCCGTGCCCGGTGTCCGCCGCGTGCCGAGGCTGGTCGCCGGTGGGCTGGGTGTCCGTCCACATGCCATCGGCGCGTTGCGCGTTGCCCGGCTGCGTGCCGGCTGCCGCCTGCGTGTCGGCAGGGAGGGGGTTCGTGGTCGCGGTGTCCGCCGGGGTCGATGTGGTGGCGAGGCGTTCGCGGAACCAGTCGGTGAGGACACCGTCCACCCGCACGGCTTCGGTGATGGGTGCGCGGGCCTCGGTACCGGGCTCGGCGGCCAGCGCATGGCTCATCCGGAACGTCGTGGACTCCACGGGCCCGGTGCAGTGGCGGCGCATCACGTCGCGCAGGGCCGTGATCTCCCGGGCGGGGACGACCCGGTCCTTGGCGCCGCCGATGAGCAGCGTCGCGACGTCCCGTCCGGCCAGATCGGCGGCGAGCGCGCCGAGGTCGAGGCGGTCGGCGCGCGCACGGGCCAGGTCCGTCCAGGACAGGTCGAGGCCGGAGCGCTTCTCGACGGCCCGCGCGGCGCGCGACGGCGCGACGACGGGCGTCACGAGCGCGACGGTGCTCACCGGGACGACGTCGCGCGCCACCGCCAGCAGCGCGGCGGATCCGCCCGCGCTGAAGCCCGCCAGGGCGACGGGGCCGTCGGGCAGCGCGAGGTCGCGGCGGATGTCCTCCAGAGCGGCCGGGAGGCCTTGGACGGCGTCCTCAACCGCCGCGCAGTACCTCTCGATGGCCTCGGTCCGCAGGAGCGCGCCCGATCCGAGCCCGCCGGGCGACCGGCCGGGCAGGTCGAGGTAGACGCGCCAGACGGGGACACCCGTCATCGGGATCGCCGCCGCGAGCGCGCTCGCCGTGCGGGGCGGATCGAAGCCGGGCCACGCCACGATCAGCCGGGCCGGACCCGTGGCGGACGCGTCGACCGCGGTGGGGGGCAGCGCGACGTACGGGCCGCCCGCCGCCGTCCCGTGGACGGGCTGATGCGTATGGTCGCCGCTCATTTCGTTCTCCGGCTCCTGCGATCGTCGACGGGCAACGCCGGTCGTGCCGGGAGGCGACGCCCCTCCCGCGAGCGCCATGCTCGCAGTGAACGTCGGGCAACACGCCGTGAATCGCCGCACGTCACCCAAGAGCGTGAGTCTTCTCACCCGTCCGTCACGCGCTTCTTCCGGTGCGGCGACCTGGGCCCACCCTTGGTGCTCTGCGGGGGAGGTGTTCGTGATCGTTTCGGCGCCGGTTCGGGCGGGATGGCTGTGAGCCGTGCCTCATGGGCGGCTGGGCGGAACATTTCCGGCACGCGTGGCGTCGTACTTGAACGTGGGCGCTGCGGGGGCGCGCCCTCCTGAACATCCGTCTGAGGAGTGCTCGTGGACCGGAAGCGAAGTGCGGCCGCCGCAGGGCAGGCCTGGCAGATCTATCGCGAAACCCTGGAACCCGAGGCCCCCGGGCTGTGGCAGCGCGCACGCGCCGTCCCCCGGATGCTCAAGTCGGTCCTCCGGGGACAGTACAAGGGCATGTCAGTCGGGACGCTCGGACTGCTCGCCCTGGGCCTCGTCTACATCATCTCCCCGATCGACGCCATCCCCGACATGATCCCCGTCGTGGGCATCGTCGACGACACCGGTATGGCCCTGTGGATGGCCACGGTCCTCGTCAAGGCCGCCGGTGACTTCGTCGCCTGGGAACGCGGTGGACGCCCGACTGTCCTTGTGGGCGAGCCCATCGACTAGCAGGGGCCGTCCAAGGCGAGACCGTGCGTGTGACGGTCTCGCCTTTTACGTGCTCGGGCCCAGTTCCTTGGAGAAGCGCTCGGCGGCGTCCCGCATGACGGGCACGACGTTCGGGACGACTTCGCGTGTCATGCGCCCGGACGGGCCTGACACCGATATCGCCGTCAGCGCCGGCGCACCACGGAGAGGCACCGCGACGCAACGGACACCGATCTCCTGCTCCTCGTCGTCCAGCGCGTAACCCTGCTCGCGGATCTTTTCCAACTCGGCCAGGAGCGCGCCGGGAGTGGTGAACGTGTTGGGCGTGTGCGCCTCCATGCCCGTCCGGCCCAGGATCTCCTGGACGCGGTGGTCGGGCAGCTGGGACAGCAGTGCCTTCCCCACGCCCGTGCAGTGCGCCTGGACGCGCCGTCCCACCTCGGTGAACATGCGCATGGAGTGCTTGGACGGCACCTGCGCCACGTACACGGCCTCGTCGCCTTCGAGTACCGCCATGTTGGCGGTCTCGCCGACCTCTTCCACAAGGCGGGACAGGACCGGGCGCGCCCACGTGCCCAGCAGGCGGCTGGCGCCCTCGCCGAGGCGGACGAGCCGCGGGCCCAGCGCGTAGCGCTTGGACGGCTCCTGGCGCACGTAGCCCTGGTTCACGAGCGTCCGCATCAGGCGGTAGATCGTCGGCATCGGCAGTCCGGAGACCTCCGTCAGCTCCGACAGCGCCATCTCGCCGCCCGCATCCGCCAGATGCTCCAGCAGATCGAACGCGCGCTCCAGTGACCGAACGGCCTCCGCCACCCTGTCTCCTCTCCCTTGCGACCGGACCCGATTCTACGGAGACGCGATTTCGCTCTGCGGAAGAGGGGCGGTCATCGGAGTGATGCACGTTACACATGCTCAGACATGGCAATAACTGTCTGTGCCTGGCGCCGCGTCGCCGCCCCCCTGGCAGCCGTAGGGAGAGAGCAAGACCGCGAGAGGGGACCGGGTGCAAACGGGGCGCCGAAGGACATGCTGGGGTGCGATCGCACTCGCCGTACCGTCGCTGATGCTCATCGGCCCGGCTGCGGCCTCGATGGCCTCGGACGACCCCTGCCAGGTCGAGGCGGCCGGGTCCGCCGCTCCAAGCCCTGACGGCCAGCCGTGCGATGAGCCGTGCCAAGCCGGAACCCCCTCTTCGAGCTCGCCGTCGCCGAGGGCGGCGTCACCTTCGGGTACGCCGAGGCCGGGGGGCACGTCGTCGTCGGGCTCGCCGTCTGCGGGCGTCACTCCGTCCTCGGATGCTTCGTCTCCGGGCTCGCCGTCACCAAGTGGCTCGCCGTCGGGTGGCACGTCACCCTCGGGCGGCACGTCGCCATCGGTTGCGCCGAGTCCGGGTGATCCGGGTGGCGCGCCTCCGGCCTCGCCGAGTCCGAGCGCCGGGCCGTCTTCGGGTTCGCCCTCGCCCGGCGGTACGTCGACCGGGGGCTCGCCTAGCCCGGATGCTGGTTCGTCTCCCGGGTCGCCGTCCGAGGGGACGCCGTCCGAGGGGACGCCGTCCGAGGGGGCGCCGTCCGAGGGGGTGCCGTCCTCGGGCGCGACGGCTTCGGGTGGTGCGCCTTCGGGGGGCGCGCCGTCTGCGGGTGGGTCGTCTTCCAGTGCACCGGCTCCTGGCGCGTCGTCCTCTTCCAACGGGGGACCCAAGCCGCGGACGGTCGATGAGCCGGGTGGGCACGGTCAGGCCGATGCGGATTCTGGGGAGTCCTCAGAGAACGACGCGTTGCCAGGGGGCGGTCCTGGAGGAGATGCCGGTGGGCCGGGCGCGGGCGCAGGGGAATCGGGGATCGAAGGCCAAGGCGTCCCGGAGGTTCCCATGCCGGACCTGCCGTCCGCACCGCCTTCGGCGCCTGGGGAGGGCGCGGTCGTCATGCCGCCGTTGACCGCGCCGGACCAGGCGCAATCAGCGGCCGGTGAGGGGCAGGTGACGCTGATGTCCCCGACCGCGATGAGCGAACGGGACGAGACGGACTGGGCGATCGTCATCGGTGTGGCGCTCGTGGCCGAGATCGGGTTGCTGTGGGGCGCCGCCTGCGTCGGACTGTGGAGGCGGCGGATCGCGCTGTACCGTGCCGAGTCCAGGGCGGGACAGGCCGGCGAGGCTCTGGCGTGACGGACTTGCCCGGTGCCTCCCGGACACGGTAGGTGACCGGGTGCGTGCCCATCTGTAAAGGGGCTTTTCCTCTTGTCACGGTGGTGACAAACCGGGCTCTGCCGAATGTGACCGCGAGCTAATATCGCGCACTGACTACCATCCGGTAGCTTAATGATCATCGCCGGTCGCCAGGGGCGCTAGGACACGGGCGTCCGGCCGACGCGCGTCACATCTGCCGACGGCGCCCACCCCCCATATGACCC
>NZ_SMKK01000385.1 GCF_004348425.1 Actinomadura sp. 7K507 | reverse complement strand
CCCCGGAGCCGGACCGCCCGGCGACCCCCGCTCTCCCCCCCGGCGGGGGTCGCCCAGCCGTTGAAAGCGGCCGGGCGGTGGCGCCGCCCTCCACGCGCCACCGCCCGGCCGCCAACCAACCCCCGGCCGCCAACCAACCCGCCTTGGCGATGTCGTGGCGCTTCGGGGTGAAGCACAGGTTCAGCCGCCCAAGCTCGTGGGGTCGGTGGTTGTGCCTTCGCGGCTTCGCCGAACGGCCGGATGAGGTCAGCCGCCGCTGCTCCGGCGTCGCGCCTGGCCGACGGCGGCGCTCACGCTCACAGACCACGGCGACGGGTGCCGTGTCGCAGCGGGGCTGGCGGGGAGCGGAGTTATCCACAATTCACGGTACGTCTTCATCGCCGTCACTCAGCGTCGCAAGGTGGGTGTCTCCGAACGTAAGAAGGAGCATCCGATGAACCTCGCGGCACTGATCGTCACGAGCGACCCCGCTCTCGCCGACGGCCTGCTCCGGCTCGCGGCCGCCGCCGACGTCCACGCCGAAGTGGCTTACGGCGCCGATGAGGCGAGGGCCGCCTGGACGTGGCCCGTCCTCACCCTCGTCGGCCACGACGCGGCCGAAGACGTGGCGTCCGCCGACCTGCAGCGCCGACCGGGCGTCGTCCTGGTCACCGGCGAAGACGCCACGCCCGACACCTACCGGCTGGCGGTCGAGGCCGGAGCGCAGGACGTCGCCGTCCTGCCCGACCATGAGGACTGGCTGATCAACGCGTTCGCCGCGGCCGGTGAACCCGAGAGCGCCTGGGCCACCACGGTGTGCGTGGTCGGCTCGCGCGGTGGAGCGGGAGCCAGCGTGCTCGCCACCGCGCTCGGCCTCGCGGCCGCGGGCCAGGGCCTGCGCACGCTGCTCGTGGACGCGGACCCGTTCGGCGGCGGCGTCGACCTCATGCTCGGGCTGGAGGCGCACGAGGGCGTCCGCTGGCACGATCTCGCCGAACGACGGGGCCGGCTGAACGCCGCCACGCTCCGCGAGACGCTGCCGCGGTCCGGTGACCTGTCCGTCCTGTCGTGGAGACGCGGCGAACCGGTCCCGGTCTCCGAGGAAGCCGTACGGTCCCTGTTCGACGCGGCCGTCCGCGGCTTCGACCTGGTCATCGCGGACGTCCCCCGCTACCCGGGCGACGTGGGCCGCGCGGCCCTGCGCGCCGCCGACACCACGTTCCTGCTCGTCCCGGCCGAGGTCCGCGCGACCGTCGCCGCCGACGGACTCGCCGCCGCCCTCCGCCGCGACACCGCCGACGTGCGGCTCGTCGTCCAGGGCCCGGCGCCCGGCGGCCTGACCGCCGACGCCGTCGCCCACGCGCTCGACCTGCCGTCCGCCGGCGTGTTCGAACGGGACCGCCGCCTTCCCACGGCCATCGACGAGGGCGGTCTCGAACGGGCCTGCCGCCGAGGTCCTCTCGCCGAATTCTGCGGCGGCATCCTCGCCGACCTCGCGCTCCAGCCCTACGCGTATCGCGAGGAGGCCGCATGACCAGGCTGTCCGACGTGATCCGGGACCGGCTGGCCGACTCGGGCGGCGAACCGACCACCGGCCGCGTCGCCGCGGCCCTGCGCGCGGAGGAACGGCTGCTCGGCGACCGCGAGGTACTGACGCTCGCCGACGAATTACATGCCGAGTTCGTCGGCGCCGGGCCGCTGGAGCCGCTGCTGCGCGCGCCGGACGTCACCGACGTCCTCGTGAACGGTCCGGACGAAGTCTGGGTGGACACGGGCTCCGGCCTCGTCCGCACCGCACTGAGCTTCCCGGACGAGCCGTCCCTCCGCCGCCTGGCCCAGCGCCTGACCGCCGCCGCCGGACGACGCCTCGACGACGCCGCCCCCTACGCCGACGCGCGGCTCCCGGGCGGAGTGCGCCTGCACGCCGTCCTGCCGCCCGTGGCCGCGACCGGCACCTGCATCTCCCTCCGCCTTCCCCGCCGCCACGCCTTCACGCTGGACGAGCTGATCGCCGCGGACACCATCCCGCCCGAGGGCGCCGAACTGCTCGCCGCCTTGATCCGGTCCCGCGCCGCCTTCCTGATCACCGGCGGAACGGGTACCGGCAAGACCACCCTGCTGAGCTCTCTGCTGTCGATGGCGGATCCCGCCGACCGGCTCCTCCTGGTCGAGGATTCCGCGGAGCTGAAACCGTCCCACCCTCACGTGGTGCGGCTGGAAGCACGTCCACCCAACATGGAGGGCGCCGGAGGCGTGACGCTCAACGACCTGGTCCGCCAGGCCCTCCGCATGCGCCCCGACCGCCTCGTCGTCGGCGAAGTCAGAGGCTCCGAGGTCGTGGTCCTGCTCCAGGCTCTGAACACGGGCCATGAGGGAGGCTGCGGCACTCTCCACGCCAACACGGCCGCGGACGTGCCCGCCCGCCTCGAAGCCCTGGCCTGCGCGGCGGGCCTGACCCGCGAAGCGGTCCACAGCCAGCTGGCCGCCGCCCTGGACATCGTGGTCCACCTGGTCCGCGAGCCGGGCGGAGGCCGCCGCCGGGTGGCGGAGATATGTCTCCTCCGCCGAGCGTCCGACGGCCTGGTCGGCGTCGTCCCGGCGGTCTCGTTCACCGCGTCCGGCGAGGTCATCCGTGCCTCGGGCGCGGAGTCCCTCACCAGCCGCCTGCAAGGAACGTCGTGATCGACACACTGGCGGTCCTCTGCTCGGCCGCCGCCGTCTGGACCTTCCTGGCCCCTCCTCCTGCCGTCCATCGCCTGAACCACCTCATCACACGCCCACCGGGCAACCCGCTCCGCTCCGTCAGAGCCAGAGCCGAGGCCCTCCGGGAACGGAGAACCCGCCCGCACCGCTGGCGCACGGCCGTGATCGAACTCTGCGACTCCATGGCCGCCGAACTGGCCGCGGGACGAACCCCCGACGAGGCGTTCGCGGCGGCGGCCACCGTCCTTGACCCGCACGTCTCGAAGGAACTCCTCAACATCCCTCGTCCACCGCCCGACCACCTGGCGAAACTGGCCGCGTCCCAGCCAGGCGCCGAGGGGTTGCGCCTCATGGCCGCCTGCTGGCGCGTCGGCTCCGAACGCGGCGGGACCCTCGCCACCGTCCTGGACGGCCTGGCCGCAGCCCTCCGCGACGAAGAGGCCCAACGCCAGGACGTGTCCGTGCAACTCGCAGGCCCTCGCGCGACCGCCCGCCTCCTGGCCGTACTGCCGCTCCTAGGCCTGCTGATGGCCGCGGCCCTTGGCGCACACCCGATCTCATTCCTCTGCGGCACCCTCCCAGGCGCCGCGTGCCTGATCACCGGCACAACCCTCAACCTGACCGGCCTCTACTGGACCCGCCACCTGGCCAGATCCGCCGAATCCGCCCACTGACACGAAGCTGTGGATCACGGAGGCAACGCACATCACCACGCGGCCACGTGGCGTGACCCCCACTTCATCCGCCGTCCGCGCCGCCACTCACCGAGGGCTTCTCCGGTGACCTGTGTGACGGCGGAGGCAGTGCAGTCCTTGCGCCTCTCCCAGAGGAGGGGTCACTCACACACAAGGAGTTCCGATGATTGCGCTGATGGCCGTCCTTTGCGCGGCTGCGTCGGCCTTCTTCCTCCCCAGGGTCGAGAATCCCGCCGGGCAAAGACTGAGCGACCAGTTCCGGAGACCCGCGCAGCGCACAGGAGCACTACCGCCCGCAGGCCATGACCGCAGGATCGTAGAGCCCCACAACCGGGGGCGAAGCGAGGACGGACGGCCCCCTCGCCAGATGAAGCGAAGAGCGTGGACACCACGTATCCGAGCCCCCGCCCTCAGCAGGGACGACGTCCGGCACCCCAAGCCGGAGGACGGGCAAGGGAAGGAACCCGGAAGCGGGGCAGAGGCGGTCCGGCACCGTGACCTTCTTCTCCGGCGCATTGCGTCTGGCGCGGCGGGAGTGCTGTGCGCGGTGACGGTGGGCTGGCCGGTCGGCGCGGTGATCGGTGTCCTCGCCGCGGTGGCCGTCTGGTTCTCGTTCGGCCGCCTGGGGAACGCGGAGCGCAAGCGAACACAGGCGCGCCTCATCGCGGACCTGCCCGTGGCAGTGGATCTGCTCGCGGCCTGCCTGCGTGGCGGTGCCCCTTGGCACGATGCGGTCGCCGCTGTCGCGGACGCGGTGGGCGGCCCGCTCGGGGACGAGTTGCGGGGCGTCTCCGTTCAGATCCGGCTGGGGGCTGATCCATCCGAGGCGTGGCTCGCGCTCGCCGCGAAAGAGCCGATGCTCGCCCCTCTGGCCCGTTCCGCCGTGCGGGCGGCGTCCACAGGCTCGGCGCTGGCCCCCTCTCTGAGCCGCCTCGCGCGAGATCAGCGGCGCGTCGCACGGACGGCCGCGGCCGCCAGGGCACGGGCGGCGGGCATTCGCGCGCTCGCTCCGCTGGGCCTGTGCTTCCTTCCTGCATTCGTGCTGCTCGGCGTCGTCCCGGCCATCGCCGGGATCGCCTCGACGATCCTCCTGCCGTGGTGAGCGATGGGTTATCCACAGCCATCCGCGCGTGGTGAGCGTGGCTTACCCACAGCCATCCCGGCGGGGGGATCGCGGGTTATCCACAGCCATCCCCGTGTGCTGAACGCGGGTTGCCCACAACCATCCCGGCGCGGGGAGTGCGGGTTATCCACAGTGCGGCGTTCACCCGTCACCGGGCTCGGCGGCGCAGCAGCCTCGAATCAGAACCACAAGCGAAAGGAGCCCCATGCGGGCGACACAGATGGTGGTGCGGCGATGGTCCGGCAGGTGCAGGGATCGCGGGATGTCCACAGCCGAGTACGCGGTCGGCACCATCGCCGCGGCCGCGTTCGCCGGCCTGCTGTTCAAGATCGTAACCAGCTCGCAGGTGAGGGACCTGCTCTTACAGATCATCGAGAAGGCCCTCAATCTGGCCGGATGACGGATCGCGGGATGGCCACGGCGGAGATCGCCGTGGCACTCCCCGCACTCGTCCTGATCACCGCGATCGCGCTGTGGGGTTTGACGGCCGCGTCTGTCCAGCTCACCTGCACGGATGCCGCCCGGACCGGTGCCCGCGCCGCAGCCAGAGGCGAGTCCCTGACCGCCGTGCGTGAACTCGTGGTGAAGGCCGTCCCCGAGGGGGCGACGGTGCGGGTAAGCCGAGACGAGGCCACCGTCCACGTGGACGTCTCCGCCCCCGTCAAGCCCCCTGCCGCAGCCGGCCTGCCGGCCTTGACCGTCCACGCCCACGTGGCCGCCGCAACAGAACCGGGAGTCCCACCCGACAAGGCCGAGCAACCACCCAGCCCCGACCAGCAGCCGACCCCAGCGAGATGAGGCCCCCCGCTTTACCCATCGGCGGGGTGGGGCGTGCTCTCGGTGCTGGTTCATGGGGAGGGA
>NZ_SMKK01000384.1 GCF_004348425.1 Actinomadura sp. 7K507 | reverse complement strand
CCCCCGCCCCGGAGCGCACCTTCACCCTGGCCGGAGTCGGCCGCCGCCGCTGACCGGGACCGCCGGACGGCGCGCGGCCCGCCGGGGCGGACGGCGGGTCAGACGGCGCGCCTGGCCAGCGGCCACCGCCTCCGGGCGGCCAGGCCGGGAGTCCCGGCGGGCGCGAGGGACGCGGTGGCGTCGTGGACCCACCCCAGGTGGCTGCGGCCGTTGACCCGCTGGCGGACGGCCGGGACGTAGGAGTCCGCCCGGATGCCCTCGTAGCCGTGCCGCACGATGGAGTGGTAGATGTCGTCGGACACGACCAGCACCAGCGGCGCGCGGACCCGCCGCAGCGCGTCCTTGGTCTCCGGCGAGTCCAGCAGCCGGAAGGCGACGTCGAGGGCCTCGCCGAAATTGCCGCGGCCGTCGCTGTGCACTTCCCCGGCGTGCACGACGACGCGAATGCGAATTCGCCGGTCACCGCCCGGAGCGATCACCGGTTCCGAATTGTATTCGGCGAGCAGGGCCGACAGGATCGGCACGACCGGGTGGAGCAGAAGCGTTTTCGGGACCTCGTCGAGAGGACGGACGAGAACGAGCATCCCGTCGCCGCGGTCGACGTACGCCTCCCGGTACCGTTCCACGATTCCGGCCCGGTTGAACGCCTCTTCCAGCAGCCGGTAGAGCACGCTGCGCAGTTCGGCCTTCACCGGGTCGCTGCGGCTGGTGGAGCCCTCGATGTCGACCGCCATGATGGTTCGGTAGCGCGGCCGGAGCAGGGCCCGGTCCACGTCCGGGAGCCTCGGCCCGGACGCGTCGACGCGCGACGCGTCCACCAGTACGGGCCTCCGGGCCCCTGCCCGGCTCCCGTCGGTCACCGTCTCCTGGTTCATTTCCCCCCGAGCCCCTTTCCCGCCTAGTCCCCGTAGCCGCCGAAAATATCCTTGCAGTACGACATCCAACGGGCAATCCAGGTCATCCCGGTGGCGGCCCCGGGGTTTCCCCGTTAGCGTTAATTGGTTTCACCGGGAAATGGCGCGTGCGCCCGTGGCGCCGGGCGTCCGGCGGCGGCGTGCCCGGGAAAGCACGGAGACCGGCCCCGTGGGTATCCGGTGGCAGGACGTGCCCGCAGGTCCGAGCATGGAAAGGGTGGTCGTGGTGATATCCGCCCCGCGGAGGCGCAGGTCGCCGCCGTGGTTCGGCGCGGAGACGAGGCGCGCCCTCGCCGCCGGGGCGGCGGTGGCGGGGCTGGCGCTCGTCGCGGGCTGGCCGTACTGGCGGGAGCATCCGGGCGCGGCCGCGATCACGCTGGTGAACTGCGCCGCGATCGCGGTGGTGGGCGTCCTGCTGGCGACCGGGACGCGGACGCGGCGCACCGGCCTGCTGTTCGTGACCGCGTCGGTGTGCTGGGCGGCCAACTGGGCGGCGAGCTGGGACGCGGGCATCGGGCCGATGCTGTCGCCCTACGCGCAGGCCGAGTTCTATCTCGCGCTCGCCGTGGGTGTGCTGCTGTATCCGAGCGGGAGGCTGGAGTACCTGGCCGACCGGATCTGGACGGTCATGGCGTGCGTGATCCTCCTCGGCTGTCCGACGGCGCTGTGGATGACCTCCGAGCCGCATTGGGCCGCGTTCCGCGGCGAGTCGGTCTGGTGGCCCGCGCCGTATCCCGACCTCGCCCTGTTCGAGACCGTCCTGCGGGTCTCCGCGCTGCTGTACCTCTTCCTGGCCCTCTCGTTCGCCGTCGTGCTGCTGTTCCGGCTGCCCCGGATGGGCCGTCTGCGGCGCCTGCTCACCCTCCCGGTCACCGCCGCGCTGGCGTTCGTCGGGATCTCCGCCGCGGTGACCCAGAGGCCGATCATGGAACCCTCGATCAGCCTGGACGACCTGCTCCAGGTGTACGTGGCCCAGGGCGCGGTCATCGCCCTCGTCCCGCTGACGCTGCTGGCGTCCGGGCTGCGGATCCGCTTCAGCGAGCTGACCGTCGCCGGCCGGATGCTCCGGCTCACCTCGCCGGTGTCCGTGGAGCGGGTCCGCGACGCCCTGCGGGACGTCCTGCACGACCCGGCGCTGCAACTGTGGTTCTGGGCGCCGATGGAGGGGACCTACGTCGACACCGAGGGACGTCCCGTCGACCTCGGCCCCGGCGGGGACGCGGGCGGCCCCGCCGCCGGTGAGCGGGCGGGGGACACGGGACGCTGGCGGCACCGGGTCCTCAGCGCCTCCGGAGACCCGCTCGCCGTCGTGGAGCTCGGCGGCGCGCTCCGCGACCACGGCTCGCTGGTCGAGGCCGCGCTCGTCGCGGGCGGCCGGGCGCTGGAGACCGCGCGGCTGCAGGCCAGCGTCCACGCGGGACTCGAACAGGTCCGGTCCGCCTACCGCCGCCTCCTGCGGGCCGAGACCGTCGAGCGCGAGCGGCTCGCCCGCGACCTGCACGACGGCGCCCAGCAGCGGCTGCTGGCGCTCGGCGCGATGCTCGGGACGCTGGAGGCGGTGACCGACGACCCCGCGGTGAAGGAGCACGCCCGGACCTGCCGCGCCGAGCTGATGGAGGCGCTCGCCGAACTGCGGGCGCTGGCCCGCGAGGTCCAGCCGGCGCTGCTCGTCCAGGACGGCCTCGGGCCCGCGCTGGAGGTCGTCGCCGAGCGGGTCGGCATCCGCGTCAAGCTGGACGTCACCCCGCGGCGGTTCTCCCGTGAGGTCGAGTCCACGCTTTACTCCGTGCTTTGCGAGACCTTGTCGTACGCTGTCGACCGCGCGCGTGCGACCGAGGTGCTCGTGCGGGTCGCCGCCGGGGACGGACGGCTGGTCGCGGAGGTCAGCGACGACGGCACCGGTCCCGCCGACCCCGCGGCCGACCTGGCCGGGCTCTCCGGCCGGGTCAGGGCGCTGCGCGGCAGCGTGGAAGTCGACGGAGGCCCCGGGCGGGGCACGACGGTAAGGATGGACCTGCCATGCGAGTAGCCGTGGCGGAGGACAGCGGGATCTTCCGGCAGGCGCTGGTCACCCTGCTCACCACGGTCGGCATCGAGGTCGTCGTGTCCGCCGCCTCCGGCGACGAGCTCGTCGCCCGCGTCACCGGCGACCCGCCCGACGTGGCGATCGTCGACCTGCACATGCCGCCGACCTACACCAACGAGGGCGTCGTCGCCGCCCGCCGCCTGCTGGAGCGCCACCCCGGCCTCGGCGTGCTCGTCCTGTCGGCCTACAACGAGACGCCGCAGGCGATGGAGCTGTTCCGGGACCAGCCGCGCGGCGTCGGCTACCTGCTGAAGGACCACGTGACGGACGTGGAGAACCTGCGCTCCGCGCTGGAGCGCGTCATGCGCGGCGAGGTCGTCATCGACCCCGACGTGGTGAGCCGGCTGGTCGAGGCCCGGCACCGGGAGCACGAGCTGGCCCGGCTGTCCGAGCGTGAGCGGGAGGTCCTCGCCCTGATGGCCGAGGGCCACTCCAACGCGGGGATCGGCAAGCGGCTGCACCTGTCCGCGCGGACCGTCGAGGACCATGTGCGGGCGATCTTCACCAAGCTCAAGATCACTTCGTCGGGAGGGCCGCCGGGGCCGCAGGACAGCAACAAGCGCGTCCTCGCCGTGCTCACGTGGCTGCGCGCCGCCGAGGCCCGCTGAGGCCCGCCCTGCCCGCTGACCGCATCCGGGCTCGCTGACCGCATCCGGCCGGAGCCCGCGCGCGGCTTCGCGTCCCGCCCGTCCCGGGCATCAATCGGGTAACGAGCCCTCGCGTCCGGCGGTCGCGGTGCGGAAAACTGACCGTGCCGGTCGGGTCGCGTCAGGTGATCCGGTGGCGGCTTCCGCGCGCCGCCGGACGCGCCGCGGGCCCGCCCGCCCGAGGCCGCGCCCGGCGCACTCCCCATGCTGCGTGCGCCGCCTCCCCGCGCACATCCAGGGAAACACCCTTTCCCGGCCGGTGATGACCCGGACGACACGGAAGGAGCGCGGTGACGCCCGTTCCCTGGCGGCCGCCCCTGTGGCTCGGCGCGCGGGTCCGCCGCGCCGTGGGCGCGGGCGCCGCCGTCGCGGCGGCCGCGCTGGCGTGCGGCTGGCCGTACTGGCGCGCCGAACCCGCGGCCGCCGCGGTCACCCTCGCCTGCTGCGGCGGGTTCGCGATCGCCGGCGGGCTGCTGGCCGCGGGCCGGCTCGGCCGCGGGACGGGCACGGCGTTCGTCATCGCCGCGGCGGCCTGGGCGGCCATCTGGTCGGCGTCCTGGAACGCAGGCGCGGGCCCGGTCGTGTCCGTGTTCGCCCAGTCGGTGTTCTTCACCGCCATCGGCATCGGCGTCCTGCTCTACCCCGGAGGGCGCCTGGACGGGCCCGCCGCCCGGGCCTGGACGGCCGCCGCCGTCCTGATCATGGTCGGCGGCCAGGCCGTCCTGTGCGCGGTCTCGCGGCCCCGGTGGAACGGCTTCGCCGCGACGGTGATCTGGCCGGCGGTGCATCCCGACCGGGAGGTCTTCCACGCCGTCCAGCGCGGGCTGACGGCCGTGTCGGCGGCGCTGGCCGGCGCCCTGGTGGTCATCCTGGTGGCGCGGCTGCCGCGGATCGGGCGGCTGGACCGCAGGCTCACCCTCCCGGTCGCGGCCACCGTGACGATCGGCGTCACCGGGGCCCTGGTGATCCAGGGCTCGCTCATCGGCGCCGGCGTGGACCTGGACGACGTCCTGCGGGTCTACCTCGTGCAGGGGGTCTTCGCCACGGCGTTGCCGCTCGCCTTCCTCGGCACCTCGCTGCGCGCCCGGCTGGCCGAGCTGACCGTCGCCGAGCGGATGCAGCGGCTCACCGACCCGGTCTCCGTCGAGAACGTCCGCGGCGCCCTGCGCAGCGTCCTCGGCGACGACTCGCTCGACCTGTGGCTCTGGACCGACGGCGGCTACGTGGACGTGACCGGGCGGCCGGTGGACGCCTCGCCGGACGGAGCCCCGGGACGCTGGCGGCACGAGGTCAGGACGTCCGCGGGGGAGCCCCTCGCAACCGTGGACGTCGCCGTCGCGCTCCGCGACCACGAGCCGCTCGTCGAGGCCGCGCTCGTCGCGGGCGGCCGCGCCCTGGAGACCGCGCGGCTGGAGGCGGTGGCCCAGGGCAACCTCGAACGGGCCCGCGACGCGCAGGAGCGGCTCGTCCGCGTCCAGGCGGCCGAACGCGAGCGGCTGGCCGCCGACCTGCAGCGCAGCGCCCAGCAGCGGCTCCGCGCACTGGAGGTGATGCTCGCCGAACTGGAGGCCGCGGCCGGGGACGCGCATGCGCGCGAGCAGGCGCGGACGTGCCGCCGCGAGCTGGCCGAGGCGGTCGCCGAGCTGGACGACCTCGCCCGCGGGGTGCATCCCGCGATCCTCGCCGACGCCGGCCTCGCCCCGGCGATGGAGCTGGTCGCCGCCCGCGC
>NZ_SMKK01000383.1 GCF_004348425.1 Actinomadura sp. 7K507 | reverse complement strand
GGGCGGTGTGGGTTCCGGTGGCGGTCCCGGCGGCACCGGTTCGGGCGCCGGTCCGGGCGGGACGGGCCCGGGAGGCCGCGGCGCGGGCCCCGGGGACGGTCCGGGCGGCGGCTCCGTCGGCGGGACCAGCGGTTCCGGGTTGGGCGCCGGGTCGGGAGTCGGCGGGGGGACCGGCTGCGGCTTGGGAAGCGGCTTCTCGTCCATGCCGACTCCCGTACCCGGTGCCCGCCCGAATGACCGTGAGCCGGGACGGTCATGTGCGCGTCCGGCCCTGGACAGGGCAGGATGGGGCCATGAGGGAAACCCGAGCGACGGTGAGCGGTCTGCGCAGTGCGATCGACCGCAGCGGTTACTACCCGGCCCTGGTCGCGGACGCGGTGGAGTCGGCCGTCGGGGACGAGCCCGTCGTCGCCTACGTGGTCCACCATGAGGCGACGTTCGACCCCGCGATGGAGGTGCGGCGGCACGTGACCGTGCTCGTGCTGTCGGCCAGCCGGCTGCTGGTGTGCCATACCGACGAGCACCCGCCCGGCGAGGGCATGCCGCGGCCGCACGCGTCCACGACCACCGAGGCCGTCAAGCTGGAACGCGTCCAGTCGGTCGCGGTGACGCGGGTCGTCCCGGACCCCGCGTCGTACGTGCCGGGGGTGCCGCCGACGGAGGTCGTGCTGACCATCGGCTGGGGAGCCATCGCCCACATCGACCTTGAGCCCGCGACGTGCGGCGACGAGAACTGCGAGGCCGACCACGGCTACACCGGGAGCGTCACGGCCGACGACCTCTCCCTGCGGGTGAGCGAGGCCGCCGACGGCGGCGACGCCGTCGGCCAGGTGCTGGCGTTCGCCGAGGAACTGTCCGCGGCGACCGCGCGGTGACGGGGTGACGGAAACCGGCCGCGTGGAAGAAGTGAATCGTGTGACCGCCCGGGGCGTGGAGCCGCCCGCCCCGCGGTACGGGGCGGGCGCGCTCGCCGATCTCCCGTCCTCGGTGCTGGCGTCGCTGGGCGTCCCGGACGCCCCGAACGTCCTGGATCTGCCCGCGCTGCCGCGTGCCTGCGTCCTGCTGGTCGACGGTCTCGGCTGGGAGCAGCTCAAGGCCCACCCGGACGAGGCGCCGTACCTGAACGCGATGCGGGGCCGCCCGATCACGTCCGGGTTCCCGGCGACGACGGTCACCAGCCTGGGTTCGCTGGGGACGGGCGCGCCGCCGGGCGCGCACGGGCTGCTCGGCCTCCAGGTGGCGGTTCCCGGCACCGGCAGGCTGCTCAACTGCCTGCTCTGGAACGAGGAGGACGCCGATCCGGAGACGTTCCAGCCGGTCCCGACCGTGTACGAGCGAGCGGCGGCGGACGGCGTCGAGGCGTCGTACGTCTCGCTCCGCCAGTACCGAGGCACCGCGCTCAGCCGCGCCACCGCCCGCGGTGCCCGGTACGTCAGCGCCGAGAGCCTCGGCCAGCTGGTCGGGCGGATCGAGCTGGCGCTGCGCCGCGGCGACCGCTCCTACGTCACCGCTTACCACGCCGACCTGGACGCGACCGGCCACCGTTTCGGCGTCGACTCCCACGACTGGCGGCACCAGCTGCGGTTCGTGGACGTCCTCGTGCAGCAGATCGCGGCCGTCCTGCCGCCCGGTTCGGCGCTTTACGTGACGGCCGACCACGGGATGGTCGATCCTACGGAGCGTGTGGACGTCGACACGGTCCCCGAGTTGCGGGAGGGTGTCGCCCTCCTCGGCGGGGACGCGCGCGCCCGGTACGTCTACAGCGAACCAGGCGCCCACGCCGACGTCCTCGCCGCCTGGACGGCCCTGCTGGGCGACCGGGCGTGGGTCGTCCCGCGCGAGCAGGCCGCCGAGCACGGCTGGTTCGGTCCGGTCGGCGACGGGATGCTGGAGCGCGTCGGCGACGTGGTCGCGGTCCCGCACACCGATCTCGCGATCGTCGCGTCCGAACGGGAACCGTGGCTGGAGCAGATGGTCGGCATGCACGGGTCGCTCGTCCCGGCCGAGCAGCTCGTGCCGCTGCTGACCACGTCCCGGCCCTGACGGGCACCCGCCCTGGAACGCGCCCGCCGCTGGAACGCACTCGCCCTGACGCACGTGGGGAGTTTGAGATGAACCCGGATCCGCCCCTCCCTAATCCGGGCGCCGACGGTCAAACTGGCGGTGTGCACCCTCTCATCGAAGTGCCCGCGTTGGACCGGCTTCTCCGGCGGCACACGCCCGTGGTCCTGCTGGACGTCCGATGGCATCTGGCGGGCCCCCCGGGGTTCGAGTCCTACCGCAAGGGGCACCTGCCCGGCGCCGTCTTCGTCGACCTCGACCGCGACGTCGCCGGACCGCCCGGGAGACGCGGCCGCCATCCCCTCCCCGAACCCGTCGCCTTCGAGTCGGCCATGCGCCGCGCGGGCGTCTCGGAGGACAGCCTCGTCGTGGTCTACGACGACGCCGACTCCATGTCCGCCGCGCGCGTCTGGTGGTCCCTCCGGTATTTCGGCCATGACCGGGTCCGCGTCCTGGACGGCGGTTTCCGCGCCTGGACGGAGGCGGGGCGCCCGGTGAGCACCGCCGAACCCGACGTCAAGCCCGGCGACTTCATCGCCGACCCGGGCCGCCTGCCCGTCCTGGACGCCGAGGGAGCCGCCGAACTGGCCACGGCCGGTGTCCTGCTCGACGCCCGCGCCGCCGAGCGGTTCCGCGGCGACCAGGAGCCCGTCGATCCCGTCGCCGGGCACATCCCGGGCGCCCGCAACGCCCCCACGTCCGGCAACGTCGGCGTGGACGGCCGGTTCCTGCCCCCCGAGCTGCTGCGCGAGCGTTTCGCGAAGCTCGGCGCCACGGACGCCCTCGACGTCGGCGCCTACTGCGGCTCCGGCGTGACGGCCGCCCACGAGATCCTGGCGCTCAACCTCGCCGGCATCCCCGCCGCCCTCTACGTGGGCTCCTGGTCGAACTGGGTGACGGACCCGTCCAATCCGGTCGCCACCGGCGGCAACTGACGGCGTGGCCGGCGCCGGCCGCATCAGCCGGCGCCCAGGCACAGGAACCCGGCGACGCCCGGGGTGCGGGGGACGCGTGCGAGAGCGCGCGCCGGGGTCTGACCGGCGGCCACGGCGGTGTGGAAGGCGGACATGAACTCCGGCGTCGCCGCGTCGCGGACGGGGGTGACGCTGGCGACCACGGTGGCGGTGCCGAGGGCGAGGAGGGCGCCCGCCATGCCGAGCACGGCGTCGCCCTCCCCGGCCCGTCCGATGTCGCACGCCGACAGGACGATCATGCGCGGCGGATCGGTCAGCTCGTCCAGGTCGTGGACCATCAGCGGGCCGTCGGCGAGAAGCAGCCGGGAGAACAGCGGGTTGCCTTCGCGGAACTCGCCGTGGGCGGCGATGTGGGCGAGGGCGGCGCCGTCGAGGGCGTCTCGGACTCGTTCCGCGCGCGCGTCCGGGCCGTCCAGGACGGTTGCACGAGGGTGGAGGCGCCGAAGGGTGGAGATCTCGCGCTCGGAGTGGTGGAGGTCGGGCCCGACCACGAGGACGGCGTGCCCGCCCGTGCGACCGGGCTCGCGGGCATGCAGCCAGCCGCCGGTGGACGGGACCACCGTGAAAGGACGTCCGGCCAGGGACGGGAGCACAGCCCAGGGGAGGCCGTGCAGCGCACCGGTCGGGGCGATGACGAGCTCCCGGTCGCCGAGGTGAGAGCGCAGGGGATCGAAAAGGAACCTGTCCAGACGCCGGGCCGCGTCCGTCAAGGCGGAGAGCCCCTCCGGGTCGTCGGCCGCGGCGAGGCGGCGGACGGCGAATCGGATTAGCCCGGCCTCCCGGATGGCGTCGCCGCACGACCCGAGGCGATGGCGGAGGGCTGCACCGCCGGCGACGCAGACGGCGTGCAGCTCGGCCCCGATCGAGATCATCTCGACGAGGGCCCGTTCACCGAGCGCGCCGGCGATCTCGGCGATGCCGGGTGAGCGCGGCGGGGACGCGCCCGGCGGGCGGCGCCGCGTCCGCGCGCGGACCTTCGCCTCCAGGGCCGCCATGTCCTCCGACGGCCCCGGCGTCCCGCCCCGGGCCACCCCTGCCGTCTGCTCGGCGCTGAGGACGCGCAGCGCGGTCAGCGCCGCCGCCCGCTCGGGATCCCGGGGCGGACGGACCCGGCCGGGACGCGCGATCGCCCGCCGCCGCTCCTCGACGGCGAGCAGTTCCGCCGCCGAGCGGGCCAGGCCGAGCCCGAGGTCGGACAACTCGGAGGCCAGCCCCGCCGCGCGTGCCCGCAGGTCCAGCGCACCGAGCGCCTCCGCGTGGTCTTCGGTGACCTGGAGACCGGCCCTGACCGCGTCCACCGCGCCGCCGTGGTCGGCCCGCGCGGCGCGTTCGAGGGCGACGGCGTGCCAGGCGGCGACCTGCGCGGACGCGGAGCCCCGCGAACGTGCGACCGGTGAGAGCAGGTGCCCGGCCGGTCTGCCCAGCGACAGCGCCACGCGGGCGGCGACGATGCGGGCCTCGTTGGCGGCATCGACCCAACCGCCGCTTTCCAGCCGGCCGGCCGTGGCCTCCGCCGAACGGAGCAGCACGGCCGAGCGTTCACCGGACGCCCACCGCGCCCTGAGCAGCACGTGCTCGGCCAGCAGCATCCATCCGGCGCGCTCCTGCCCGGCGAAGGCGGCGCGTGCCCGCTCGGCCGCGTCCGTGCACCGTTCCGGGTTGCCGTCTGCCAGTTCGGCGTGGGCGAGAAGGAGGAACCCGTCCGCGGTGTCACAGCCGTAGCCGTTGGCGGTGGCGGCCTCCAGGGCGGCGATGAGGACAGGACGGGCCTCGCCCGGTAGACCCGCCATGATGAGGGTCTCCGCCTGGTCGAACCGGCATTGGGCCAGACGCTCACCGGTCAGATGCGGCTCGGCCTCAGCGAAGAGCCGAAGCGCGCGCGGAACGTCCCCGCGCCGCGACACCGCGAAGGCGAGATTCCCCTTGGACATCGCCGTCTGATGCCGTAGCCCAGCCGCTTCACCAACGTCGACGGCTTCGGCCAGAGCGCTCTCCGCACCACCGAAGTCGCCACGGAACGCCTGCGCGAGCCCGAGGTTGGTGAGGAGGCCGTTGAGCACGGCCGGATCGTCCCCTTCCCTCAAGCGAGGCAGGGCCTGGACGGCCACGCTGTGCGCCTCGTCCAGCCGCCCGGCCCTCGCCAGAGCGCACGCCTTGTTGGCGGCCAGACGATCGGCGTCCGCCCCGCGCAGTACGCTCTCCGCCTCCCGCACCAGAGCGAGCGCCCCGGAGAGGTCCCCGCGCGCTGTGAGCAGGCCGACGAGGTTCATCCGCACCTGCGCCGCCGCGTAGCCGTCCTCGGCGTCGACGGCCAGTTCCAGGGCCCGGTGAAGGAAGGCGAGCCCCTCCTCCAG
>NZ_SMKK01000382.1 GCF_004348425.1 Actinomadura sp. 7K507 | reverse complement strand
GCCCCTGGCCCCGCGTGCACCGCGCACCGCGGGGTTCTCCGTTTCCCGGGGATGCGGCTTCCCGGGCCCGCGGCTTCCCGAGGACGCGGCTTCCCGGGGACGCCGGGCACGCGGGCTTCCGGAACCCGCCGGGCACGCGGCCGTCATCGGGCGCCGGGTGCGATGCCTGTCCGGCGGCCGCCGCCTTTCAGGAAGGTCGGGGAATCCGGAGGACGAAGCGGGCGCCTCGCGGGCTGTCCTCGATGGTCAGCGTCCCGTCGTGGCGCTCGGCGATCTCGCGGGCGATCGGGAGGCCGAGACCGGTTCCGGCGGCGTCCCGGGCCTTGCCGGCCTCAAGGCGGGAGAAGCGCTGGAAGACGATCTCCCTGTCCTGCTCGGCGACGCCCGCGCCGTCGTCGAGGACCTCGAGGACGCCGGAGCCGTCCTCGCGGCGCACGGTGATGTCCACCCGCTCGTCGGCGTGCCGTTCGGCGTTGTCCAGCAGGTTCGTCAGCAGCCGGACCAGGCGGAGCCGGTCGCCGCGCACCGTGACGCCCTCCTGGACGTGCGGGACGATCTGCTTCGTCCGGTCCGATCTGGCGACCTCGATGGTGACGAGCGCACCGAGGTCGATGGTCTCGCTCTCCCCCCAGTCCGCGGCGTCCAGGCGGGCGAGCTGCAGCAGGTCGGTCACGATCGCCTGCAGACGTTCGAGGCTCTGCAGGACCGTCCGTGCCGTCTGCGGCCAGTCGACGTCCTCCGGGAACAGCAGGGCCTCCTCGATCTGGGCGCGGGCCGCGGTGATCGGGCTGCGCAGATCATGGGACGCGTCCGAGGTGAAGCTGCGCTGGCGCTCCAGGGCGCTGTCGAGGCGGTCGAGGGTCGCGTTGGCGGCCTCCGCGAGCCACCGGATCTCGTCCTGGTTCGACGGGACCGTCACGCGGCGCCCCGACCTGCTGGCGGTGATCTCCGCCAGTTCGGAGCGGATCGCGTCCACCTGGGCGAGGGTCCGGTCGACCGTCCCCCATGCCCGCAGGCACACCAGCAGGATCACCAGGAGCGAGGTGCAGATCAGGAACATGAGGAGGCCGGCGTTGACATACCAGGGGATGGTGGGGGTGGCCGCGTAGACGATCCAGTCTCCGCTCGGCTTGTAGACGCGGTAAGCGGTCACCCACATGCATCGGTGGAGTCCTCGCGGCGGGCAGAGGACCCGGGTGGAGTAGGTGCCCTTTTCCGCAGGGCCGAAGCGGGCGATCGGCCGCCCGGCCCGCACCCCATCCGTTCCGGCGACCACGTCGCGCCGGTCGTTCAGGACCTGGAGGACGACGCCCTCCGGCGCCTCGATGCCGCCTCGTACCCGCGCCCGATCGACCTCATAGGTGAGCCGCAGCGCCGCGGAGGCGACCTTGTTCCGCTCGTAGTCCTCCGCGCTGCCGCGGACCCCGACGACGACCAGCGTGCTGAGGATGCCGCAGATCAGAGCGGTGACCGCCCCGGCAATTACGGTCATCCGCACCCGTATGGACCATGTGCGCCGTCCGTTCACCCGACCTCCCGCAGGTGAGGTAATCACCGCCCAGATCGAAATCAGTCCTCTGAACAGCAGTGACGCACCCAAGAGAGTCCAAAGAAATCGTTCGCCGCCCTCCGGAGGCGGCAGAAGCCACAGCACTGCATACCTGCGCTGTTAGCATCGTTGGTTATGGAGCTGCGCCAGCTTGAGTACTTCGTGGCGGTGACGGAGGAGGCCGGCTTCACGAAGGCGGCCGCCCGGCTGCACGTCGCCCAGCCGGGCGTGAGCGCCCAGATCCGGCAGCTTGAACGCGAATTGGGCCAGCCGCTGTTCGACCGGTCGGGACGGACCGTCCGGCTCACCGAGGTCGGCGAGGCCGTCCTACCGTACGCGCGGGCGGCGCTCGCGGCGGTCGAGGGCGCGCGGCAGTCGGTGGACGAGCTGACGGGGCTCCTGCGCGGGCATGTCACGATCGGCACGATCGACTGGATCCAGTCCCTGGACCTGCCCGGCCTGCTGGCCGGCTTCCATCGCGATCATCCGAACGTGGAGATAACAGTCGTTCAGGAGGACGCCGCGACGCTCGCCGACGCGCTGCGGCACGGACGGGTCGATCTCGCGTTCCTCAGCCTCGGCTCCTCCGAACCTCCGGAGGGCATCGCGACCCGGATCGTCATCGAGCAGGACCTCTTCGCCGCCGTCGGCCGAGGCCACCCGCTGGCGCGGCGGTCCACCCTCCGGCTGCGGGCCCTCGCCGACGAGGACCTGATCAGCCTGCCGAAGGGCACCGGGATCCGGGCCGTCCTGGACGAGGCGTGCGCGGACGCCGGCCTCAGCCCGCGCATCGCGTTCGAGGCCGGCGAACCGCCCGTGCTCGCGCAACTGGCCGCACACGGACTCGGCGTCGCCGTCCTGCCCGAGTCCGCCACCCGCGACCTGCGGGACGACGTGCGCGCGATGCCGATCGTCCAGCCGCGGCTGACCGGGCGGATAGCGCTCGCCTGGCGCACCGAGGGCCCGCGCAGCCCGGCCGCCCGCACCCTCCTCGCCCGCACCCGCCAACACCTCCCCCAGCCTCGGCCCCAGTCCTTCTGACCGGACACCGCGACCAGGGCGCCGCGATCAGGCGCCATGGTCGGAGGCTCATGGCCGGGGGCGGCGAACAGCGTGCGGGTCAGGCGGCGGAGCGGTCGGCGGCCTCTCGCAGGACGCGGCGGAGCACATCCGGCTTGTTGGTGATGATCCCGTCCACCCCGAGTCCGGCGGCCTTCCTCATCTGGCCGCGGTCGTCCAGCGTCCAGGTGAGGACGTCCATCCGGGCCGCGTGCACCTTCTTGACGTAGGACGCGGTCAGATCGCCGTACGTGGGGTTGATCTGGTCGGCGTAGGACGCCAGCTTGCGCAGGTCCCCGGCCTTCGGCTTCCCGAGCAGCCCGGTCGGCACCTCGGGCATCACGGAGTGGAAGCGCCGCACGGACGCCCAGTCGAACGACTGGACGGCCAGCCGGCGCTCGCTCGGGTCGTGCCGCAGCCACGACGGCGAGCGCTTCAGGGCCGCCGCGATGCGCTTCTCGATGCCCGGGTAGAGCGCGGGGCTCTTGACCTCCAAAAGCATCCCGAGACCCTTGCCGCGCATGGCCCGGAGCACCTGAGCCAGTGTCGGGACGCGTTCACCCTTGTACTTCTTCGCGAACCAGGAACCCGCGTCCAGCTTCTTGATCTCGGCCAAGGTGAAGTCGGAGACCTTCCAAGGCGCCCGGTCCGGATACACCTGCTCGACGTTCGTCGTCCGGGCGAGCGTGGTGTCGTGCATGACGACGAGCTTGTGGTCCTTGGACTCCTGGACGTCGATCTCGAACACGTCCGCGCGCTGGGTCCTGGCCAGCTCGACGGCGGCGAGCGTGTTCTCCGGCGCGTAGGCGGAAGCGCCACGGTGCGCGACGTTCGTGATCTCGTCCGGCGCGGCGTTCAGCCCCGGACGCGGCTCAGGCGCACCGGACGGCTGGGCGGGGTCCGCGGCGGCGGGCATGGCGGGAACGACGATCGCCGCCGAGGCCGTGACGGCGATGAGGGCGAGCCGGGTACGTCGGTGCATGGTCACCTCTTGGGAGCTGGGGCCTGTCCGCCCCAACCTTCGAACCGTCCGGTGACACCGGAGTTACGGGCCGGTAGCAGACCGTGTACTGCCGGTGACGATACGCACTCCGCCCGCGACGCCACGACGGCGACACGATCCTTTGATCAGAACGGACGGACTATTCGCCCTCGTCCTGCTTCCGCGTGCCCTTGGCCGTCTTCGACAGGACCAGCGCCCCGACCAGCAGCTTCCGGCTCCACCGCAGCGGAAGCGGGACACGGGCCGCCGCCTTCACGGGTTCCGGCTCCAGGGCCGGGAGAGGCGGCCGCGGCGTGCCCAGCCGGGTCGGACGGCTCCGGCCGCGCAGAATGACCGACTTGCCGAGATCCCACTCGTCCGACTCGGCGAGATGGGCGAGCTCCAGCACGGTCGCCGAGGCGAGGACCCGCCGGTCCCACGTCTTCGCCATGTCGCTGAGCCGCGCCGCCTCGTTCACCGGATCACCGATCACCGTGTACTCGAACCGCTGCTCGGCGCCGATGTACCCGGCGACCACGGGACCCGCCGACACGCCGATCCCCGCGTCCAGCATCGGCACCTCGACCCGGAGCCGCAGCGACAGCTCGCGCGCCGCCCCGAGCGCCGCGCCGGCCGAGTCGTCCACCTGCGTCGGCGCCCCGAAGATCGCGAGCGCCGCGTCCCCCTCGAACTTGTTGATCCATCCCCCGTGCCCGGCCACCACCGTCACCACGACGCCGAAGAACCTGTTGAGCAGCTCGACGACCTCGTCGGGCCTCCGCGTGTCGGCCAGCCTCGTCGACCCGGTGAGATCGACGAACAGGACCGCCACCTCCCGCGTCTCGCCGCCGAGCGTGATGTCTCCGCGCTCCAGCGCCAGATCGGCGACCTCCTCGCCCACATGGCGTCCGAAAAGATCACGCAGCCGCTCATGCTCCCGCAGCCCGGCGACCATGTGGTTGAACCCGGCCTGCAACTGCCCGACCTCGCTGGCGTCGTACACGTCCACCTCGGCGCCGAGGTCCCCGCGCTCGACCCGCGCCATCCCCTTCCGCACCGCCTTGATCGGATCAGCGATCGCCCGGGTCGCCATATAGATGACATAAACCCCCGCGAGCAGCGCGACCCCGCCCAACCCCAAGATCGTGATCGCAAGCTGGACGACATTGATGTCCGGCGCGGCCAGCGCGGCGATGGCGACACAGATCAGCCCGAACACGGGAATCGCCGTCCCGAGCGCCCACGCGAGCATCACCCGCGTGGTCACCCCCGGCAACCGGAACCTGCGCGGCCGCTCCGCCCCCAGCACCAGCGCCGCCGCGGGCCGCAACAACCGCTCCGACAGCAGGTAGACGATCGTGCACGTCGTCGCCGCCCCCAGCAGGCACGTCAACCCCGTCTTCACCGCTAGCCGCCCGGTGAACAGGACAAGATCGAGAACCGCCCACCCGAGGGCGCCGACCGCCCACAACGCCCCGACCAGCAGCGTCAACCTGAGCGGCCCGAGCAACACGGCCCGCCGCTGCTGCCGATCGGCCTCACCCCCGTCCCGGACGAAGCTGACCACGGGCCGCCACAACCACAGCCCCGCGAGCAACGCCACGGGTACCGCGACCAGGGGATAACTGAAGAACGCCACCGCATTCACCTGGTGGGCGTATTCGCGATCGGCCAACGGCGGATCGGGAACCACGAACGTCGTGAACAGCAACACGACCAGCGAACCGACCAGGTTGGCGGAACCCACCACCACGAGCAGCACCCACCGCACACGAATCTCGAGCATGCTGGTCACGTGCGCCTCCGGGGGGACGAACCCGCTCCAAGGGATCATCCCACGCCC
>NZ_SMKK01000381.1 GCF_004348425.1 Actinomadura sp. 7K507 | reverse complement strand
CGACTGTGGTGTTGGTGGGGACGCTGGATACCAAGGGGGCCGAGTATGTGTGGCTCCGTGAGCGGGTTCGGGAGTTGGGCTGCGATGTGGTCCTCGTGGACGTCGGGGTCGGGGCGTCCGAGGTGGAGGCCGATGTAGGCGCTGAGCGGGTCGCGGAGGCCGCGGGTGCCTCGCTGGACGCGTTGCGGGACGCCGGAGACCGGGGCGCGGCCGTCAGCGCGATGGGGGAGGGTGCGGCGGCCGTGCTCGCCGGGCTGGAGCGGGTGGACGCCGTGCTCGCGGTCGGGGGGAGCGGCGGGTCGTCGATCGCGGCGCGGGCCGTGCGGGACCTGCCGATCGGGCTGCCGAAACTCATCGTTTCCACGATGGCGGCGGGGGACGTGGCGCCTTACGTGGGCGCCAAGGACGTGACGATGATGTACAGCGTCGCGGACATCGCTGGCGTCAACCGGGTGACGCGGCTGGTGCTCGGGAACGCGGCGGCTGCGGCGGCCGGGATGGCGAAGGCGTATGCCGAGGCTCGGGCGGCGCCTTCGGTGGACGAGCGGCCCGTGGTCGCGGCCTCGATGTTCGGGGTGACGACGCCGGCGGTGGACGCGGCGCGCGAGCGGCTGGACGAGCTGGGCTACGAGGTCCTGGTATTTCACGCGACCGGGGCCGGGGGACGGGCGATGGAAGGGCTCGTGGAGAGCGGGCTCCTGGCGGGGGTGCTGGATCTGACCACGACCGAGCTGGCGGACGATCTGGTCGGCGGTGTCCTGTCGGCCGGGCCCGAGCGGCTTACGGCGGCGGGACGGCACGGGGTGCCGCAGGTCGTGGCGCCCGGGGCGCTGGACATGGTCAACTTCGGGCCGCGCGAGACCGTCCCCGAGCGGTTCGAGGGGCGCAACCTCTACGTCCACAACCCGACCGTGACGCTGATGCGGACGACGCCGGAGGAGATGGCGGAGCTGGGGCGCAGGGTCGCGGCGAAGCTGGCGGAGGCGACCGGGCCGACCGTGCTGTTCGTCCCGCTCGGTGGCGTGTCGGCGCTCGACGCGCCGGGGATGCAGTTCCATGACCCGGTGGCGGACGAGGCGTGCTTCGCGGAGTTGGAGGGTGCGGTGGAGACGGAGAAGGTCGACGTGAACATCAACGATCCGGTGTTCGGCCGCGCGATGGCCGACCGGCTGCACCAGATGATCTCGGGGGGATCGCAGTGAAACGGGCGACCGTTCTGGAGCGGCTGCGGGCCGCCGTCGGGCAGGGAAAGCCCGTCATCGGTGCGGGCGCGGGCACCGGGCTGTCCGCCAAGTGCGCGGAGGCGGGCGGTGTCGACCTGATCATCATCTACAACTCCGGCCGCTACCGGATGGCGGGACGCGGGTCGCTGGCCGGGCTGCTCCCGTACGGGGACGCGAACCAGATCGTGGTGGAGATGGCGTCCGAGGTGCTGCCCGTCGTGAAGGACACGGCAGTGCTGGCGGGCGTGTGCGGCACCGACCCGTTCCGGATGATGCCCGTCTTCCTCGACCAGCTCAAGGCGATGGGGTTCGCGGGCGTGCAGAACTTCCCGACGGTCGGGCTCTACGACGGGGTGTTCAGGCAGAACCTCGAAGAGACCGGCATGGGGTACGACCTGGAGGTCGAGATGGTGCGGCTCGCGCACGAGCGCGACCTCGTCACCGCCCCCTACGTCTTCGACGAGGATCAGGCGCGGGCGATGGCGGAGGCGGGCGCGGACGTCCTCGTCCCGCACGTCGGGCTCACCACCAAGGGCAGCATCGGCGCGGGCACGTCGTTGACGCTGGACGAGGCGGTCGAGCGGGTGCAGGCCATGCGGGACGCCGCGGCCGCCGTACGTCCCGGCGTCCTGGTGCTCTGCCACGGCGGCCCGATCGCCGAACCGGACGACGCCGCCTACGTGCTCTCGCGGACCGAGGGCGTCGTGGGCTTCTTCGGGGCCTCCTCGGTCGAACGCCTGCCGACCGAGAAGGCCATCACGCAGCAGGTGGCCGCCTTCAAGAACCTGGAGATCTGATGCTCGTCAATCCCGGTGACGTCACGACGATGGCCTTCGACTGGGGCTCGATCAAGTGGTTCGTCACGCCGTCGGCCGTGCCCGGTGCGAGCAGCACGCTGGGCGAGGTCATCGTCAACCCGGGCAAGGGGCACGCGCGGCACAACCATCCGGGCGCCGAGGAGGTCATCTACGTGATCTCCGGTGAGGCGACGCAGATGGTGGACGACGGCGAGCCGTTCCCGATCGGCGAGGGCGACGCCGTGCACATCCCGAAGGGCGTCTGGCACTCGACGTTCAACACGACGTGGCGTCCGCTGCGGCTGATCGTCACCTACACGCCGGGCGGCGAGGAGAAGGCTCTGGAGGGCGCACCGGACTTCTGCCTGCATCAGCCCGGCGCGGTACCGGAATGGCGTCAGGCCTGAGCGCGGGACCAGGCGTCCAGGCCCTCTTCGGTGAGCAGGACGTCGAAGGCGGCGTCGGCGGCGCCGATGAGCGGGCCCTGCGGGCCGAGCGGCGACGGCAGGACGGGCGGAGGCGCGGCCCGGCGGTAGCGCATCAGGGCTGAGGTGTAGCCCTCCTCCAAGGGCGCGGGTGCGGTCGCCGCCAGGTCGAGGGCCAGGCCGGAGAGGGTGACGACGTCCGGGTCCAGGCCGTTGACCAGGGCGCCCATACCCCGTCCGAGCGCGTGGGCGGCGCGTGCGACGGCGTCCCGGGCCGCGGGGTCGGACGGCGCGGACGCGATGATCTCACCGGCGGCCGTGCGCGGGTCCGGGGGCGGGGGGCGGTCGAGCGCGCGGGCCATGGCGCGCCCGTCGATCTCCAGGTCCCAGCAGCCGCGGGCGCCGCACGGGCATTCGAGGGCGGGGTCGCCGAACGGCATGTGGCCGAACTCGCCGCCCGCGCCGGTCGCGCCGTCCACCGGGCGTCCGTCCACGACGAGGATGCCGCCGACGCCGACCTCGACCGTCAGGTGCAGGACGGCCCGCGCGGCCGCCCCCGCGCCGCGCCTGGCGTCGGCGAGCCCGGCGAGTGTGGCGTTGTTGCCGACGAGGAGCGGGATGCCGGGCGGCGTGAGCGGACCGAGGTCGACGTCGCGCCAGCCCAGGCCGGACGCCTGGACGATCGTCGTCCGGCTGACCGTGCCCGCGGCGCAGACCGACACCGCGCGGACGCGGCGGCCGTAGTGGGCGTGCAGCGCGGCCACGTGCGCGGCGAGCGTCCCGACCAGGCGGGAGGAGCCGGAGTGGCGGCCGGTGTCCTCGGTGATGACGCGGCCGCCGAGTTCCACGCAGGCGACGCGCCACTCCTCGTGGCCGATGTCGACGACGCAGCCCAGCGGGCCGTCGGGGTGCGCGGTGAGCGCGGGGGAGGGGCGGCCGCGCCCGCCGGTGCGGGGCGGTGCGGTCTCCTCGGCCAGCCGTGCCGCCTTGAGCCGGCTCGTGATCTCGGTGGCGGAGCCGCTGCTCAGCCCGAGCGCGCGGGCGGCGTCCGCCCGGGTCGCGGACGGGTGCGCGTGGACGTGGCGGAGCACCGCCAGCGCGCCCTGGCTGCGCAGGGCCCGTGCCGAGTGCGCGGTCTTCGGCTGCATGGTGACATCTTGGCCGGTCCGGATTATCCTCGTTGCACGAGCATAATACTGGGGGTGGTCATGAGCGATGCGGCGGTCCTGCGGCGGACGTCCTCGACCTTCGGGCTGTACCTGACGTTCGGCTGCCTCGGCTACATGCTGACGGCGCTCGGCGCGATCCTCCCGGAACTGCGCGAGGAGCGCGGGCTCCCGCGCGCCGAGGTCGCGCTCTACCCGTCGGCGTTCGCGCTCGGGCTCGTCGTCGTCGGCCTCATCGGGCACCGGCTCGCGCGGCGGCTCGGACCGCTCGCGCTGCCCTCGGCCCTGGTCGCACTGGTCGGCGGCGCCGCGATCATCGCCGTCGCCGGCGGGCGGCTCGGGACCGGGATCGGCGCGCTGGTCCTCGGGCTCGGCGGCGCCGGACTCGTCCAGCTCATCCCGGCCGGGCTGCGCGCCCTGCACGGCGGGGACGGAGCGGTCCCCATCGGGGAGGCGAACGCGGTCGCGAGCACCGCGTCCGTCCTGTCCCCGGTGCTCATCGGCGCCGCGCTCGCCCAGGGGCTCGGGTGGCGGTTCGCGTTCGCCGTGCCGCCGCTGGCGCTGGCCGCCGTCCTGCTGCTCACCCGTCGGGCCGTGGCGCCCGTGATCAGCGAGGACGCCGCGCCGGCCCCAGGGGAGCGGACCCCGCGCACCTTCGTCAGCCGGTGGTTCGACCTCGTGCTCGCCGTCGGCGTCGAGTTCTGCATGGTGTTCTGGGCGGCCGACTTCCTCCGGTCGGTCAAGGACCTCGGCTCCGGCTCCGCGACGACGTTCTCGGCGGCGTTCCTGCTGGGCATGGCGGTGGGACGGACGGTGTCCGGGCCGGTCGTCCGGGCGGCGGGAGGGGCCGACCGGCTGCTCGCCGCGGCGACGGGCGTCGGGGTCGCCGGGTTCGCGATCCTGTGGGCGGCACCCGCCCCGCTCGCGGTCGCCGGGCTGCTGGTGGTCGGGCTCGGCGTCGCGCTCCTCTACCCGGTCATCCTGGCGCAGGCGCTCGCCGCGTGGCCGTCCCAGCCCGTCCGGGCCGCCGCCCGCTGCGCGCTCGCGTCCGGTGTGGCGATCGGCGTCGCGCCGCTCGCCCTGGGGACGCTCGCCGACCTCACCACCCTGCGCGCCGCCGTCTTCGTCGCCCCCGCGCTGCTGCTGATCCTTCTCGTCCGCTGCGGATGGCGCCTCAGAACCGGAGGTCAGCTCACCTTGCCCCGGACGTAGACCCAGTCGCCGTCATGCCGGACGAACCGGCTGACCTCGTGCAGTTCCCCGGGCGTCGAGCCTTCCAAGTAATGGGCGCGGAACTCCACCGTGCCCTTGTCGTCCTCGGGCCCGCCGTTCTCCTCCCGGACGATCTCCAGACGCACCCACCGCGTGCCCGCGTCGAGACCGATCCGCTCCGGGCGCGTCGCGGGGTGCCAGCTCTCCAGCAGATACGCCTCGTCCCGCTCCGCGAAGGCGCTGAACCGCGACCGCATCAACTCCCCGGCGGTCTCCGCCCGCGCCTCGCCCCGATGCAACCGTCCGCAACAATCCCGGTACCGTGCGCCGGCACCGCAAGGACACTTCTTAGCCACGCCCCGATTCTGCCTCGCCGCGGCCGCGCACCTGGTCGGAAACTGCCAGCGACGCTCCGGCCGAGCCGTGAATATTGACAATCTTCTCGCTCCCTTCCGGTGGTTCGGTTCCCGGCCTGCGCTGGTCGCCGGGCGTGCGAATCGGTCACCGGTGCCTGGTCTTGCCCGATATCGGGAGCGGGGTTACCGTTCCAATTAGTTGATAGGAAAGTTTCCTGTCAGATGGAGCTCCCATGCCCCGCTCCCCTCCATCACCCCCG